>CAYQWL010000030.1:0-30097 GCA_964421195.1 uncultured bacterium
GATATTTTTTTTGCGCCGGTCTTTTTTTTTGAAACAATCGATTTATTATCTTTTTTATCCGGTTTTTTTCCGCTTTTACCTTTTTGATCGTCATCTTTCTTATTTTTTACGTTTTGTTTTTTTAGACTAACATCTTTCTTGCTTTTTACGCTTTTATCAACCGGCGTCTTATTAACCGCGGATTTACCGGCAGTACTTTCAGCCTTAACGGCAGCATCTAAAGCTGCCGGGTAAAATATTAGATAAATAAATAAGAATAACGTTAAAATTAAAAGAGGCATATATAATTTTTTAAAGTACCGATCGATTCCGATACCGACGGTATAAACAAGCCTGCGCCAGCCAAACTCGCCAATGGCATTTAGCGTAAAAATAAAAATGCGTTTCTTCATACTTTCCCCCGGATTTAATATTTTAACGAACCGCATTTGCCGCTGATTTTCAAAAAACAATAAATGCGCGAACCGCATTTAATAAAAAACGTCAGCTCTTAGCAAAAAAGGTTTTATAACTAAAACCACGGCTGCTAAAACTGACGGCTGGAAAAAATAATAAATTAAATGCCGAAGCCCGGACTTGAACCGGGACGGAGTTGCCCCCAGTGGATTTTGAGTCCACCGCGTCTGCCAATTTCACCACTTCGGCTGAGTTTATCTTTTAAACTTAAAATATAACATAGCATAATATATCATAATTTGTTTATCAAGTCAATATTTTTTTATATTTTATTTTTATATATTTTTTTTAATTATAATAATTTTTAAATATATATCAATAAATCATTTATACAATTACGAAAAAATCACGGACTCGATAAATTAAAAAGACGCCCCTGCGAGCGCCTTTTTAATTTATTAAATATTATGTATATTACCTTATCAGAATATTATATTTATTTCTGAACCGGAGCTTTCATAAGCTGCTGAACCATTTCATCCCATTTGTATTCGCTGAATTTAATCGTTGAATATTTTGAATTCCAGCCGCTTTTCGGGAAATAAATAGCAATACCGTTAGAATTTTTAGTTGAATAACCAGTAATGTTATTTTGAACAACTGCTTTTTCATAAGCCATTAAAAGTTCAGTTCCGGCATCTTTTACTTTAGCATTGGCGGTTTTATCAATTATAAGTTTTACGATATGACCAAGATCTACGTTTTCAGGATAAGCGTATTTCTGGACAATATTAAGAGCGTCTTTTGCAATTTTAGCTTCGGCGGGGTTATTAATAGAATCCATCATAACGACCGCGAATTTGTTTATAGCTTCAGCAAGGGCATCCATTTTAGCGAGTTCGACAGCCGACTGAGTGGTCGATTGGCTTGCATAGCTCTGAGCGTATGCCTGAGGAATTAATTTAGCGAATTCAAGAGCGCTCATCGCCGGTTTTTTTACTAATGGAGGGCATACGAGGTGATAAGGCCAGCCATCGCCAGGTTCGGTTTCTTCAGAAGCTACCATATAAACTACGTTTTCACGTACTTCATAAGCGACTTCAACCATCTGCATGAGGCATGCATCCATAGCAAGGATATCTAACTTCTGGCCGAGAACGCCGGCTATAGACTGCATAGCGGTTCCGAGCTGAGGAGTGGTTATGTTATTGCCCGACTGATCGTCATATGAAATGCCTTTTACGACTTCATTGGTTCTTTTTTTCCAGCCTGCGCCATGATTCCAGATTACAAGCGCATATTTTTCAGCGGGATAATTTTCTTTAGCCCATTTTACGAAATTAACCATTTCTTTGTAATCGCCCATGTCGGCTTCGCCCATATTCTGAACCATTTTTGAAGTAAGGCCCCAATCGTCGGCTTTCGCTTCAGCATTACGAGCGGTAGCAACATATCTTCTGGTTTCTTTCCTGTAACGGTCTAATTGTACGACAATATTAACATCTTTGCTCAAACCAGCTTTTTCCATTTCCTGAACATCGATAACACCGAAACGATCAAGGTTATTATCGGCATTAAGAAATACCATAAAAGTCCACTGAGCTTTTTCAGCCGCAAACGCCGTTGACGCCATTATAACAACCGCCATCAAAGCAACTAATAAACCTAACTTCTTCATTAAAATCCCCCTTTATTATTTTGGCATTTACCTTAACAAAACAATTATATAAAAAAATTTTAACTTTGTAAAGTATATTTTAAAAATTTTTTTCATTTTTTATATCTTTTTTTACACTTTATCTTTTTTTACACTTTATCTTTTTTTTATAGTACTCATTCTATGAACAGAACAACAGAATTCAAAATTCAGAAGAACGTTTCAGGATTAATTAAATGAAATATAACCCTTTATAAGCGATGCGATTTCCGTTTCGCCAAGCGAACCGGCCATTCCGAGCGGCGTAATTCCATTTTCATCGACCGTATTAGCATCCGCGCCGCTTACCAGTAATATGTTGACTAACTCTATATAACGGCAATTAACTGCATGAGTGAGCGCAGACCAGCCTTTTTTATCGCGCGCGTTAAGATCGGCGTTCTGATGTATTAAAAGCGCAAGCACGTCTTTACGGCCCTTCAAAACAGCGTTCATCAATGGCGTCATGCCTGACGGCCCGCAGGCATTAACATCCGCGCCATAATCAATAAGCAATTTAACAATTTCTATGTTGCCATAAGCTGAAGCGAGTGTCAATGCCGTGTCATTTTCATAAAAAATAATATTGACATTCATACCCCGCTCTAAAAGCATTTTAACGATTTCAACGCGGCCTTCAACTATAGCGCCCATTAAAACGCCGTTATTTTCTTCAAACGCAAGATTAAAATCGGGAGTCCGGGCGAGGATTAGTTCAACCACTCCAGAAAGGCCGCGTTCTATAGCGAGAGAAAGCGCGGTATTACCCGAACGGTCTTCAGATTTTAAGTCTGCGCCGTTATTAATTAAAGCTTCCGCTAAAGTCGAATTGCCTGTAGATATAGCTTCAAGCAAAGCACATGAATTATTTTTATCTTTCAAATTAACGTCGGCTCCTTTTTCAATTAAAAATGACGCCAGCGAATAATTTTTACGAATTATAGCCCTGTAAAGCAAAGACCGGCCTTTCGAATCGAACGTATTAACGTCGGCTCCCGCTTTTATTAAAAGCTCTACTGATGAAATATAGCCGCCGTTTGCGGCCCACATTAAAGCATTATAACCGTAATTATCAGTTACCGTTATATCCGCGCCGCATTCTATCAAAAGCTTAACCGCGTCATGTCTCCCATGATAAGCGGCGGCGATAAGCGGATACATTCTATTGGCGCCGCATACGTTAATTCCGGCTCCTTTTTCGATTAAAAATTTCATGCAATCCACTTTTCCGGCTGCCGCCGCAAGAATTAAAGGAGTATCGCCGTCAAAAACATTCGAATCTATATCGAACGTTTTATCGAGAACCAGACCGAGAACTTCAGCGCTGCCGCCGGCAATCGCCGTTTTAATCATAGAAATACGTTCTACGGAAGTTATTATCGTGTCATTAAATTTTTGCATAAGCAGGCTCGCGATTTCAACGTTTCCCTTTTCAATCGCATGGCTTAAAGCGGTATTACCGTTTTTATCTTCTATTCCGGCAAGCGCACCGCCGTTTAAAAGCGTTTTTACGACGGCGGCATGTCCCTTATCGGCCGCAGCCATTAAAGCGGTAACGCCATTTTTATCTTTAAGGTTTATATTTGATTCACGATTTATCAACAGCTTCACGATACGGTCATGGCCTTTATATGCCGCGCGCATTAAAGCAGTACGGCCCTTAATGTTCCTGATATTGGAATTGGCGTTATGAATAAGCAGCAAATTAACTATATCGATATCGTTTCTGTACGCGGCCCATATCAAAGCGGTCCCCATATAGTTTTCGGAAGCATCCACATCGGCTCCGGATTTTACGAGTAAATCGGCTATTTCGTGATTGCCGTTTATCGTAGCCAGTATCAGCGGAGTGTTTCCGTTCGAATCTTTTAAATTTAAATCCGCGCTATAAGCAATAAGCAATCGGACTGTTTTAATATCATTCTGTGAAACCGCAGTCAATAAAGGATACTGTGATTTATAATTGCCGAAATTTACATCCGCGCCCGCCTCGCATAAAATTTTAACGATTTTTGAATATTTTTTTTCAGCCGCCGAAAGCAAAGCGGTAGTGCCGTCGTTTGCACATTCATTAATCTGAGCGCCCTTAGAAATTAAAAAAACGGCTATTTCGAAATAACCTTTAAATGCCGCGCGCATAAGCACGTTACGGCCTTTTTTATTTTTCATGTGAATATCCGCGCCCGCATTAACAAGAAGCTTTACCACATCGAAATGGCCGCCAAAGACCGCCCACATCAAAGCGCCGCTATTATAATTTTCGACGGCATTAACATCTGCGCCTTTTTCGATCAAAAATCCGGCTATTTTAACATGGCCTCCGAGCGCCGCCCACATTAAAGCCTGGCTGCCTGATTTTTCACGCAAAAAAATATTCGCGCCGGCCGTTACAAGACATTCGACTATATCATAAAAACCTTTATAAGACGACCACACTAACGCGGTCATACCGTTATCCTTCTGTAAATTAACGTTAGCGCCGGCGGATATAAGCAGCTTTACGGAGTCATAATTACCCTTAAAAGCCGCCCATATAAGCGCGGTACTGCCGCTCGAATCGCGCGCGTTAATATCCGCGCCGGCCGTTACAAGCATTCTCACGATATCGGAAAGGCCTTTAAACGCGGCCCACATTAAAGCCGTACTGCCGTTAACATCCGATATATTAACGTTCGCCTTCGCGCTTATTAAAACCGTAGCCGCATCGCAATTAGACCTGTCTATCGCAACCATCAAAACGCTTTGTTTTTTTTCATTAACCGAATCTACATTTTCACCTTCACTTATTAAATGGTTTAAAAGCGATATATCATTTTCCGCCGCGGCGGCAAGTAATTTAGCTGAATTTTCACGCGCCGGCCGCAGCATAGTTTTTTTACCCGACAATAAATCTATTATTTCAGGATTATTTTTAGCCTTTGCGTACATCAACGCGTCAAACCCCGCACGATCTTTCAACGCTACATTCGCGCCGTTTTCAAGTATCAATTTAACGAGATGAAAATTACCGCTTATAACAGCATGCATTAACGGCGTAAGACCTTCTCCGTCTGAAGCGTTAATATCTATATTTTTAGTCAACATCATTTTAACCAGATCGATATGACCGCCGGATATAGCCCAGATCAAGCCTATCGAACCATAATTATCTTCTTTCATTTTTCCTCCGGAAAAACCCGGATTACTTTACCGGGTTGCTGCTTCTAATATATCACCATTAAATATTATAATTCTTACGAATAAAAGTCAAGGATTTTTTAATTATAGATTTTTTTAATTTAACTGTTTAAATAATTGAATTATTTAAGCAATTATGATATAATTAAACACATGAGTATTTTTTTTGATAAACTTAATAACATTTTAAAAGATTTTGACGAAAAAACCACGAGTTTTGTTATAGATTTTTTTAAAAACGACGAAGAATACGATTTTTTACTCGTAAAACCTTTTATTACACTCCGCCGCGATAAGCATTTCGCCGAAAAATTAGCCGCTATTTATAGCCATGCGGAACCTTCGAATAAACAGCGTATCATAAAAATACTCGCCGGATTAGGCACTTTAGAATCTTTACGTGGAATTATAAATATTTATTCAGTATCAGCATCAGAAACCCAATCTTATGAATTCATAAAAAAATCACTCATGAAATATGGCTATGGGTACATAGATCATTATGGCGCTCTGCGCGCAATTTATAAAAATAATTCATCCGTAGTTTCTTTTTTAAACGAAATCGTTAAAAAATCCGGTTTTTATGAAGATATAAAAGACATGCTCGAACCGGTATCTGAAAAAATTCTTCTTTATGCTCTAAAACAATATCATAAATACTGTTGTGAAGAAACCCTTGACATAATAAAAAAATTTAAAAACGATACGAACTGGATGATAAGGTTCAATGTTTTACAGGTAATAAAAAAAATCGAAACTCCAGCCGCGTTCGATCTTATTATGAAATTTCTCGCCGACGACAATATAAAACTTCGCGAAGAAGCAAAAACTTTTATAATATCAAACTATGAATTATTTTCAGATAAAATAATAAAACACATAGACGAGCCGGGTTCAATCAGTGATCTTAGCTATTTTCAGGGTGTTCTTGAGATATTTGAATATCACCCTGATTTTTCAAAAATATTCAAAATAATCGATATTATATCGGAATTTCCTGAAGGCGTGAGCCTTAAAGCGCGTACCGTACTTTTTAATATTTTAAAAGCGAAGCTTAAAACTAAAGAACTTGCATTGGATCGGGATTCCGAACGTTACAAACTGATGTTTCCAATAATAAGCCGGCTCTGCAAATGGAATTCCGATCAGGCCGCCAAATTCATATCAAAAATAATCGACAATTTCGGCCTTTTACACGTAGATATATTATGCGATGAATATTTCAACTCGTCTGACGAAAATATTAAATATTTAATTCTTAAAATACTGCGCGACCATCAATATTTTTTAAAAGACCGGCAGATATTGCTTGAATTATGCCATACGCTCGATGTCGAAGGACTCGAAAAATTCATTAAAATTTTATCTGAAAATAAAATAAAAGACATTATATCGTCTTTTTCAAAAATACTCGATACTCTTGGCCATAAACGTACTATCGAACTTTACCGCATATTCACCGAGTGCGGCCTTAATACCAGCGGATTCGGCGATAAATATAAAAACGACACCGGCAACCGCGATTCAGCGGCTATAATCGAGCGTATCGAAGCGTTAAGTTACCTTAAAGATCCACGGCTTCTTGAACTTATAATACAAAATTGGAAGTCATACTCAAACGAAGTTAAAACAATAGCGCTCGATTCTATCGAAAAAAATTTCATGTCACCCGAAGCGCTTAAAGTATTACATTATATATTCACGCACGAAGAAGAATATGAATTCAAGGGACGTTCGCTTCAATTATTATCAAAAATAAACACCGCCGAATCTACGGAAATTATTTTAAAAGCATTTGCAAGCCCGAACAAACCTATAGCCGATATAGCCGCCGGAATAATAGTCGAAAAAGGCCGCGAACGGCTTATGAATCAAATAAATATTCTTCCCGATCATCTTAAAGAAGAACTCGGCAATATTTTAATCAAAAATGACGGCAAATTTCTCGATGAAATAGAGGCGCAAATTTCTTCAACTGATCCAAAAATTCGAAATCAGATTATAAAATTATTGACTTATCTTTCTAAAAAAGAACGGGGCAAAATATTAAGCCTTTTAAAAAAGTTCGTTAAAAATCCCGACCCGCATATAAGGGCCGATTTTACGAAATTAATGGAAATAATGGGCGGCCCGGAAATCGTCGAATTTTTAATACCGCTTATAAACGATGAAAATATTCGCGTAAAAGCCAATGCAGTCGAAGTAATCGCCGCGCTGAATCTCAGGGAAATAAGCAATATGCTTCTGCCGCTGACCTCGCATGTAAATAACCGGGTGCGCGCCAACGCTATAATCGCGCTTTATAAACTCGGCAATCCTAACGCGATAGCCGGCCTTTCAGAAATGCTGAGAGCTTCCGATAAATGGATGCGAGCTTCGGCCACTTATGCGCTTGGCGAAATCAGCGATCCGAGAGTACTTCCGTTATTATATACGGTTTTAAATGATAAAGATAACGACGTTATTAAAAACGCGCTGAAAGTAATTAAAAAAATCGGCGATACCGAGTCGATAAAGCATCTCACTAAATTTTTAAATCATGACAGCAAAGCTATTAAACTTGCGGCTTCGGAAACCATAAATCATCTCAGAAAGGAAACGGTTATTAAAAACTAATTATGGACGAAAGATTTCAACAATTTTTCAAAGGCATATCGACTGCGATGAAATCGAACACTCTCGATATCATAATATTGCTGGCTATAGTAATAGTTAGTTTCACCGTTCTAATTTATATTTACTATATATACCCAAAATACGGCGAATACGTCTATAGACAAAAACTTTTATATTTTTTCAAAAAAAGATATCTTTTAAAAAATTATGAATTAAACTCGCTTTTAGAAGCCGCCCAAAAAAATTACATAATTCCGGATTATCTTATTTTCACCAGCCGTTCAGCTTTAGAAACGGCTGAAAAAGACATACTTCGCTCGCTAAAAGAGTACTGCCCACCTGAAATTGCCGCACATGACGCTCTCGAATCGCTTAAAGAACGGTTGACGGATTAACATTTAAATAATAACAAATTTTATAACAACAAACTTTTTTATTATAAAATTTTTATTTATTTTTAAATTTTTCTACAAGGCTGTCATAGTTTTTACGCCGTTTATAATATTCTTTCATTTCCTGAAGTATTTTAATAATCACTTTCAAACCCGATAATTTAGACTCGCCAGCCGAACGGGGATAATACATCAGCCCTATTTCTTTAATTTTATAATTAAAACGCATTGCTTCTATCAAAAGTTCAGCGTCTATAAATGAACCTTCGGAATGCAGAGTTACTTTTTCAAGAATTTCGCGTTTAAAAACTTTAAATGCGAAATTAACGTCTTTGACCTTCAATCCAAAAAGCAGCCTGATTATCCAGTTATATATTTTTGACTGTACTTTACGTCTTATAGATTCCGTTCTCATTAAACGGTATCCGATGACGACATCGGATTCCTCTATCATCGGAAGAGCGAGTTTAATATCGTTAAGATCGATAGGCAAATCAGAATCTATGTAAATAATTATATCCTTTTTCGCGTTATAAAAACCGGTTTTAAGCGCGCCGCCGAGCTTGCGGTTATATTCATGATGAATAGGCTTTATTTTAGGGTATTTTTCAGCGAGCCGGTCGATTAACTCCGAGGAACCATCGGTCGAAGCGTCATCTACGACTACTATTTCATAATCATCGGTAATAGTATCGGTAACAGCCATAGTGGAAAGCACCATTTGCTCGATATTATCGATCTCGTTAAACATGGGAAATACATAAGAAATTGAGCGTTTAAATTCCATAAAATTCCTTTCATTTATATACTTATTATTTATATTTAATATTTTAAGAGGCGCCGCGGCGCTGCAAATTATTTTTTATTCATAATATATGTATATTTACCCGCTATTCCGCCGCGCTTAAAATTAAATCCAAAATTTTGAGAATACCTGTCAAAATCAGAATTGAGAATAATCACATAAACTTTTTCTTTAGATGACATAAAATTCTTCAATTTTCTAAATTTATCGATATATTTATATGCGTTATCGAGCGTAACCGGAGAAATGTTTCTCACAAAATCAACTTCGCCGCGGCCATGTATGGAAGGAGGCGAAGAAAAAGCGCCGCGCGCGGAACCGCTTCCCATACGAGAAGAAGCCGACTCATTAACATGCTCGACGGGAACATCGCTATAAAAAAGCGCCGACGGCGTTTTAGAAAAATAACCGAGTTTTTCGCCGGGCTTCATTTCTTTTTTTATAAGAGCGCAAACCGCCTTAGACGAATAAAGGCCGCCGAGCTGGGGCAGTACGGCCGTATTTAGCGTAAACACAAAAACCGCCATAATAAACATATTTAAAAATATAAAATGCCGGCGCCTGGAAAACAAACTATATGCCAGATTAACGATAGTAATCGCGGCGGCCGCAATGGAAAGATAAAAAAACGGTCCCGGATCGGCGATAGCTATTTTGACCGGCGCGACCGCGTAAAAGCCATAAGCGAGCGAACCGCCGATTATCAAACTGAGCGCGGCGCCCGAATAATTCTTACGTCCGGACAAAGATAATTTTTCATAATAATATCCCGTAATTATCGCGAATGCGGGAAACATCGGTAAAATATAAGTTACAAGTTTAGTTCTGGCTATAGAAAAAAATATAAAAATTACCGCGGAAACAAATATTAAAAATGCCGGCGCCTGCTCATAATTTTCTCCGCCGGACGAAATTTTTCCAGAAAATATATATTTAAAATAAAAATCGCGGCTGAATATTTTTTTAACAAAATCTTCTATCACGGCTCCAGTTACCGACAGATGCGGGAAAAAACCCGCCAGAAGAACGGGAATATAAAAAAACAACGAAGAAGTCCGTACGTGCTCAGGCTCTAAAAAACGAATTAAATTATGATATCCTATGAAAGTATTAAAAAACTGCATTCCGTGGAGATAAAGCATGGCCGCATACCACGGCAGAGCGCTCAACGCGAAAAGAGCAAATCCGGAAGGCGAATATAACGCGCGCAAAAATTTCCAATCGCGCCTGCATAATAAAAAAAGAATTATCACCATAAGCGGGAGAATAATTCCGACAGGACCTTTGGTAAGTACCGAAAAACCCGATACGAAATAAAATAAATTAATATATTTAAAACGATTTTCAGGTTCACAAAAAGCGAGATATATCATATAAAAAGATAAATTCATAAAAAAACACAGCGTCATATCGGTAACCGCGGCGCGCGATATAAAAATAAATAAAAGCGAGGTGGCAAGGTTTGCGGCTGAATAAAACGCGATTTTTTCGTTGAATGCGCGAAAAGCCCATAAATAAATAAGCGAAACAAGCAGCGCGGCCATCAAACACGACGGAAATCGAGAAGCGAACTCGCCGGCGGAAAATAATTTAAAAGAAACGGCGGCGAACCAGAAATAAAGCGGCGGTTTATCAAACCACAACAATCCGTTCAGCCGCGGCGTAAGCCAGGAACCGCTTTCTACCATTTCACGAGCAGTCTGCGCGTAAACCGGTTCGTCAGGATCAAGAAGGGCCGCGGCGCCGAGCGACACGCAATAAAAAGCGAGCGTGAAAAAAAAGAAAAAGAAAACCGTTTTTAAAAGTTTATTATTTACGATATTTTTAAAAATATTCACTTTTACTTTTCCTCGAATTCAATTATTTCGACGGGATATTCTAAAGGCCCCGCGGCTATGAATGCATTTATCATGCGCGCCGCCTGGGTTAAAGTTATATCTTCGATCCAGAAACGGCCCGAAGATATGCGTGAAGCGCATTCGAAAACGGCCAGCACCCTGTAATCTAAAACACAGGCAAGCGTAAGCGCGGGGCGGCTTTCACCTTCGCCCACGGTGAAGCCTCCCGTATATCGGGAAAGCTTTTCTTTAGCCGCGGAATTTAAATCTATCTGTACGCGAGGCACGCGCAATCCTGAAAATGTAACTTCAGAAGCCGCGATAACGCCGGATTCATTATTTATGATTTCTTTCTTTAAAACGCGATACTTACGGGGATTTTTTTTTGAAAAATAAGTATATTCAAGCAGCTCGTCATAATCATCGGAAGCAAGTTTCCCGACGCCGGTTAACGGCCTTAAAGAAAAATATCCGCGGCGCGTAATAAAATCGGTAAAAGATTGCACGGAATCTATTCCCGATATCACGAGCGTTATACGCCGCGCTTCATAATCGACGCTAAAATTAAAATCAGTATATTTATTTTTAATAAGGCGGGTTTTAAGCGTTTCAACAACCCGCGGAGCGGCGTGTTTAAAAGAAGTTTCCTTTCCGGTCACGGGCGATAAAATAATTTTATAGAACTTAAGCGAATTAGCGGGTTCAATATTAAAAATTTTATAAACCCCGTTTTCCTTTCTTAAAATCACCCAGAGAAATTCGCCGCCCTGCATTCGACTTGGCGCCTCAAAACCCAGTTTTACAGTTTCGCCTCCGGCTAAATGCGTTTTAATATATTTTAATTTTTTTAATGCTTCCAATCCATAATTATCCTTTGCTTTCATCTGTTCGCCGATACCGTTTAAAAATTCTTCGGGAGAATCCTGCGATACTATTTCAGAAAGCGATGCGGCATCTTTTTTTTCGATGTAGCCAAGAAATTTTTCCCAGACGGAAAAAAACTCGTTATCACAATATGCCGGCAAATAATTCATAAAAATAAAAAATAGAACGGCCATTATAATAAAAAAAGCGGCCGAACGAAATACGCTGAATAAAAAAGGCGGCCGGCAAAAACTCAAACTATACATCAAAAACCTCCAGAAATATTAAAAATTAAAAATCAAGATCGTCAAGCGTCGGTCTAACGCCCGGAGAAGACGTAGTCGAAGACGACGAAGACGACGACGAAGAAGAAGCCGAATACTGCGAAGATGAGCCGCCGGAATCTGTCGAAACTAAATCTTCGTCGGTAGGCATCGTTAATTTAGATATTATCCACTTAACATCATCCGCCTTTTTAAATGACGAATCTATAGAAAGCACTTTATGATATTCCTTCAACGCTTCATCATAGCGTTCAAGAGATTTTAAAGAATTAGCTATGCGATAATGAACAGCCGCGGTATTATATCCGCTATTCGCCGCCTGATTATAATAAGAAATGGCTTCGTTAAATTTACCTTCAAGCTCCAGAATACGCCCTTCGGCATAATATATAAGCACCTCATACGCATCTACGAAACGCGCGTTGGCAATTTCGCCGTGCGCAAGTTCGATTTTATCGTTTTCAATATGAACTAAAGCCAGAAGCGCATGCGCATTCGCATTTTTAAAATTAACCGCAAGCGATTCGCTCAAATTTTTCTCGGCCTCTTTCAAATCGCCCTTTTCATAATTGACCAGTCCGGATATAGCGCGTGCCGATGAGTTATTTTCATCTGAAGCGAGCACTTTTTTAAGCTCTTCTTCCGCCTCCTGATACTTGTGAAGATTGGAATAAATTCTGGCTATTTGAATATTGTTTTCTATATCGTCCGGTTTGCGATACTGAAGCTGAAGCGAAATATCAAGCGCTTTGGCCATATTATTTTTAGCCATAAAGCAGCTGGCGAGCCCTTTATAAATTGAAGGCAACTCAGTATTTATCGTAAGCGCTTTAGTATAATAAGATATAGCGTCATCGAAATTATTCATTTTAAGATGCACCCGCGCGCAAAGAACAAAACCGTCAGTTTCTTTAGGATACTGTATGACTAAATGTTCATAAGCTTTAACGGCCTGTTTATAATCGTGAACCGCCTCGAAGGATTCGCCCGAAAGAAGGATCGCTTCTTTAAGATCTGGATTTTGCGATATCACTTTACTCAAAACTTCCTGCGCTTGAGAATATTTTTGCATTTTAACATAACAACGCGCTTTATACATAAGCGCATCCTTATTATCGGGTTCCAGGGCTAAAACTTCATCCCAGTTTTTTATAGATTGTTCGTAAAGCTGTTTATTAAAACTTTCAACAGCGAGCTTCGTAAGATCTTCCTGCTGATTTTCTTTAATGTCTTTCGCGACCTTATATGAGTACAAACCGAAACCGCGAGTGCCTATCCAGAGCTGAGAATAATTAACATCCGCCACCGCTGAATAATTTAATGACCATATAAGCCGGCCGTTAAGCGCCCCAAGAAGCGCGGGCAGCGGCAAAAAAACCTTGCCGTCGTGAAGATTTATTCCTTTATCGGTAGCTATTACTATATTGTTATAAAACGCTTTTTCTATCGCCGTAACATAATCAGAAACAAGCTTTGAATTACGGTAATTATATACCACGCAATTACCGTTTTCCATTATTCCCAGACCGTTTTCCGTACCGATCCATACGCGGCCGTCATCGGCGGCATAAACGGCGGTTATATAATCCGACGGAAGCCCTTCTTTTTTCGTATAAGTCGTAATTTTCATTACCGCAAGATCAAATTCCACTATACCGCTGCCTGACGTTCCGAACCATACGCGGTCTCCGTCTTTAGCATGCATGGCGGTAATACTCGAAGTTTTAAGAATATCGCGCGGAAAATCAAAAGTGCTCCATTTTTCGCCATTATATTTATAAAGCCGGCCGCCCGCCACGATAAATATATTATTTTTATTGTTCTTAATATCTTTCGCTATAAATAATTTATTTATAACGTTAGATGATACCGGACAATTTCCCGCTATTTTCTTTTTAGTTCCGGGGTCTTCGTGTGGGCCCAAATAATGTGTCCAGTGGCCTTTTTCAAAAACCGCGAGACCGAAACCGGTGCCGAACCAGACCTTTGAATGATTATCCGTTTCATCGACCGCAACGGCCCATACCGCGTTATCTTTCAAACAACCGTTACCAACGGTAAATTTTTCCCATTTTTCGCCGTCAAAACGGCAGGCCCCATCGATAGTGGCGGCCCACAAAATCCCTTTTTTATCGGAAGTCATAGCGGTAACGGTATCCGAGGCCATACCGTCCGATATGCCATAGCGCTTCAGTTGCGCGGCAAAAGCTTCACCCATTATCGAAAATCCCGATTTCAGCGATAACGGAGAAAAAAAATTCATCAAACCGCACGCCGGCAAAAAAAATACCGCCGCAAGAAGCAATATCATAAACATTTTTAAAATAAAAAACGATTGTTTATATAACGATTCTTTCGCTATAGCCATTGACTACCACCTCTAATTTAAGGTTTTGCGGCGCCAGGATCATGCCGTGAACCGCTACCGTTTCAGGAATCAACTTTGAATTATGTATAAAAGCGATTGTTTTACGTACATTCTGCCTGCAGTTTGAAAAATTTCCACAAAAAGCTTTTATATCATTTATTTCGATATCGTTTCTACTGACGCCGTTCGCGCGCATCGCGCCGATAAGATCCGCCGTCGATAATTGCTTCAATACGCAATCTTCATGGCTCAAAACTATTATTTCTTCGACGCCGAATAAATGAACTGCAACCGCAAGCGAACGCATCACTTCCGACGAAACGCTTTCAACCGTAGAAGAGCCGAGAACATTCACGACATAAGCGGCGCCGGGCGAAAGGCCCATAGAGTTTTCGACGGCCGATATCATAGACGGGCATGCGCAGCTTAAAACAGCAAGTTTATAATCAGGCGTTTTTGAATTATCAAAACGGGATATTGCGTTGTTTGAAATAAAATTTTTATTCGCCGTAATAATTTTATCGAGCAAAAAACCATCGGCGAGAAGAGCGGGACGCTCTCCGGCGGCCCGGCCGCCGCCTCGTTTTCCGCTTTTATAAGAAACATCGGCTATATCTTCCATGTGAACGGAATCTGAATGCCGCATATTAGAACGCGGTTCTTTATGGATATGAGAGGCCGTTTTTTGACGATATTCATCGATTTTTAGCTCTTCGACATTAAACATGGAATTTTTACCGGCAATCTCTATCGTCGGATCGAGATTATCTTTTTTACTAAAATCAAAATCGCCTTTTTTATTTATGTCTATTGTATTCTGAAAATTCACTCCATCTAAGGCATTCTCAGAATACACCACATTTTTTTTATTATCTTTTTCGTTATCTTTTCTATTATTTTTTTTATTACCGCCCGATGAAGCGGGTACGGGCTCCGCCATCGAGGGTTTTTCATACGCCGCGCGCACGCCGGATTCTTTAGCTTTATTTACGTCGATAGTGTTTTTACCCGAAAGTTTAACGACCTTTTCCCTGCATACCTTTCCGCAACTCGAACAAATGTATGAATATTGTGAAATAGCGGCCCCGCAAGACGAACATTTAAAAGCCATATAAAGCCCTCCTGTTTAATATGCCACATATATTATAATCCATAAACAGCCAATCGGTCAAGAAATTTAATTCAATAGACATTTAATTTAACGAATAATTAAATGACCTTGCACTTTTTTATTAAAAAAGCTATATTTAATTAAAAATAAAACTTTTTAACAAATAATCAGATTAACAAATAATCAGATTAACAAATAATCAGATTAACAAATAATCAGATTAACAAATAATCAGAGGTGATTATATGCACTCTTATTTTTTAAAAAAAATGAAAAGTATAAAAATATCCAGACATGATTATAAATTCAAATTCAGTTTAAAACTTTTGATAACAGCCAGTTTTATAGCCGCCTCATTTTTATTTTCTCCCGGATTGGATCTTAAATCTTATGCTTATGCCTACGAAGAATCATGGGACAGCATAGAAGCCCGTAAATCACCGATTAAATGCAAACGTAAAATTGAATATAAAAGAATCAAATCAATATATAAAAATTATTCAATCCCTTTCAAAGTAATTTTACCTTCCGATTATGAACATTCAGATAAAAAATACGGCGTCGTTTTAATGCTATGCGGCGCTTCAGGCGCGAGGCGCGGTGCGGGAGCCGAACCGCTTTATTTTTCGGTATGGTGCAAGTTGCCCCGCGTTATGGATAATTTATCCAGACAAAAACTCACAAAAAAAGATTTTCAATACGCAATCAATAATAAAGAATTAGAATGGTTCAATGAGAAATTAGCGAACGATCCTTTCGAAGATTTTATCGCCGTCGATTTATGGCATCCATCATCCGGCCGGGATGTAAATTATGACAAATTTATCACCGAAGAGCTCTTCTCCTTTCTTGATAAGAACTACCGGACGATACCTTCAAAAGAATTCAGAGCGATAGACGGCGCGTGCGGCGGCGGCGCCGTAGCGCTTATGACGGCTTTTCGCAATCCCGATTTTTTTGCGGCGGCAGGCGGAATGCAAACGGATCTTGGCACTTTTCCTTATGCGCTTAAATATTTCGAAGAAAATAAAGAACAAATCAAAGCGGCAGGATTAAAATTCAACCTCAATACTAATAAAAAAGACGTATGTAATTCATACTATTTCAGTACTAAAAAAGAACCTTCAGGCAATAAAATAAAAGTTCCCGCCGGCGCTCTTGCAAAATTAACTTCTATGATTGAAGAAATCGGACTTACAGCCGAAGTTAATATTTTTAGCCATTGTATTCACGGATATTCAGCTTATCGATATCCTAACGGCCACCAGACGATGTTATTTTACAGCTCTTTATTCAAAGCTAACGCCGCTAAAATCAAGCCTGACGAAGTAAAATTAACAGATTATAAAAGATAAATTTCACATATTTATTTTTTATTTATCTTTAAAAACTTGACAGAACTGATAATTTTTAGTAAAATTAACGCATACTTACTTTTGAGATACAAATATGACCGTTAAAAGTAAAGCACATTAGAAGGAAGGTATGTCGTATGAAAAAAAATCAACTCTTAAGATCCTTATTATTGGTTCTTGCAGTTTTATTATTGTCATTCAATCTGTCGTTAGCTTCTTCCGCTGAAGCGGATAAAAACGAGCTTATAACTATCGATAAAGATGAATTATCAAACCTGCCATTAGCTTCTTCAGCCGATGCGCAGGAAGACGAAGAAGCCTTTTGTCCGCCCGATCCCAACTACGGCAACATATTAAGAACTGAAATTAT
Source organism: uncultured bacterium (assembly GCA_964421195.1). GTDB lineage: Bacteria > Muiribacteriota > UBA9980 > UBA9980 > UBA9980 > UBA9980. Next base: position 17,273 of record CAYQWL010000030.1, read on the forward strand.
CTCAAAAATAATGAAAAACCTCGATTCGGCCACTGATAATTCCAAACTGACTCCGGCAACGTCTTTTTTCTTAAAAAGACGCATCAATGAAATTTCACAGATAGTTTCATTAGATGCAGACCGCGGGCCAGTATTAAGAGCTTCTTCAAAACATTACGATATAAGCGCTCAATTAAATGAACTCGAACCGTTTTTTACCATAACCCGCGAAACTGAATTACCAGAACTCGAAACATTAAAAAAAGACATAGACAAACTCGCCGCCTCCACCGGCGCATTTGATTCCTGCAATTCGCTTTCAAATGAAGCGCTCAAAGAAAAACTTCACGACCTCATCAGCGGCCACAGATCACTCGGTTATGACGGGATCCGCAACGCTATGTTCTCCGACGTCGATAACAAAGGCGGCAGAGTCAGATGCGTTTCTACAGCACGCCAGGTTCCATGCAACAGCACGCCAAGCGCCAACCCGCCTCAGGCAATGAATACCGAACACACATGGCCCAAATCACTCGGCGCGGGCAGCGAACCCGCAAAAAGCGATATCAACCACCTTTATCCTACCGATACGTTCGCTAATTCAACCCGTTCAAGCTATCCGTTCGGCAACGTTACCAATCCTAAATGGGCTCAGGGCGGTTCTTCATTCGACGGCGATACGTTCATGCCCCGCGAAGATCATCGCGGCAAAGTCGCACGCGCGTATTTTTATTTTTCAATAAGATACAACATACAGATAAAAGATGCCGAAGAAAAAACACTTCGTGAATGGCATGCTAAATACCCCGTTACCCAGGACGAAAAAGACCGTAATGAAAAAGTATTCGCTTATCAGGGCAATAGAAACCCATTCGTTGACCGTCCGGATTTCGTAGATAAAATTAAAAATTTCTAAAACAAGCGATAAATATTTAAAAAACTCATAAAAACGATAAGAAATTGTTTAATAAACTATTTCTTATCGTTTTTTATCGATAATTCTTAAAATTTTTCTAATGATTATATCAAAAAAGTGAGGTAATGCCATTATGAATAAAATATTATTTCTTAATTCACATACTATGGGAAACGCTAATGATGAACTCGGTAAAATATTGATTAGAAATTTTTTGATTACCGCGGCTGACGATAAAAATAATATGATACAAACGATTTATCTGGTAAATTCCGCTGTAAAATTAGCATGTGAAGGCTCTCATGTTCTCGATGCCCTTAACCGATTAATCGAACACGGAGCGAAAATTTATTCATGCGGCACCTGCCTTGATTTTTTTAATTTGAAATCTTCGCTTAAAGCAGGCGTCACAGGCAACATGAAACAATTATTTGAAGCTCTCTCCAATGAAAACAATCATATAATCAGACCTTAAAACATATTATTATGACCGAAAATTTCGATAACGATTTTGCATATATTTTTGGCGGTTCTGTACGCGCTAATATTGAAATTCATTCATTGCTTGAAGGAAAACTCGAATTTATAGCTCTCGACCCCGCACCTGAATGGATAACGCATGATTGCGCAATAGTTGTGAAAATAAAAAGATATAATCTTAAATACGCTAAAAAATTAATTGCAAAATTAAAACCGGGGCATGATGAAATTCGTTTTTTTTAATTTTCATCACCCCGTATTTTATTAAATTCAATCATGTTTTATTTTACTTTTTATCCATGCGCTCGCGCGATCAAAAATATGATACGCGACGGGAACTACAAGCAGCGTCAATAATAAACATAAAAACTGCCCGCCGATTATGACCTTTGCCATTGAAGCGCGCGAAGCGGCCCCCGGCCCTTTGCCAAGAGCTATAGGAAGCATGCCGGCTATAAGAGTAAGCGTCGTCATTAATATAGGCCTGAGCCTGGTTATATTAGCTTTAACTATAGCTTCACGAAGCTGTAATCCTCGTTCACGAAGAGTATTCGTATAATCGATTTGAAGTATCGCATTCTTTTTAACGATTCCAAAAAGCATAAATAATCCAAAAATACTATAAATGTTAAGCGTTTCACCTGAAATAAGCAAAGAAATTATAGCGAAGGGAATACTGAGCGGCAAAGTCAACAATATAGTCACGGGATGTAAAAAACTTTCGAACTGCGATGCCAGCACTATATACATTAAAATCACGCTCAATATAAAAGCGGTAATAAAGTTAATCAAAGTTTCGGAAAAAATACGGGCCTGGCCGGCAAAATTTAATCTATAACCAACCGGCATTTTAAGATTATCATATATTTTTTGAACGTCCTGCATAGCCACGTTAAGTGGTTTGCTATTATCGAGATCGGCATTTATAGAATATTGTCTTTCTCGATTCAAGCGTTCTATACGGGTCGGGCTGGCGCCGATATCGATTTTTACAAAATTCGATATCGGAATCAGCTTACCGGATTTATTAGCGAGTTTAAGTTCTTTAACAAGATCTGGAATATTACGGTCTTTTTCAAAAAGCCGCAGCATTATATCGAACTGCTCGTCACCTTCTTTAAATCTCGATATTTTTTCTCCGCCAATAAGAGTTTTAAGCGAACTGACGAGCTCAGAAACAGAAAGTCCAAGTTCAGCCATTTTTTTACGGTCTATTGATACGCGAAATTCAGGTTTTTGATTATCCATCGCGGTATCGACGTCTATAAAACCGTTCATTTTTGAAAGTTCTTCCTTCATTTTTTGCGTGGCGGAATCGAGCATTTCAAGGTCCGGACCGGTTATGCTGAAATTAAGCTTCGAATTTCGCCCGCCGACTCCCATACGCGCGGCCGCCACCTGAACGCCGCAGCGCAATTCAACATATTCAGACAGTATTTTTCTAATGGCGCGTACAGTATCATCGATAGGATAATTTCTTTCCTTAATATCTTCGATCATAATAAACAAGCTGCCGCTCGTAACGCTTCCGGAATCGGAAGAGCCGATATTACATAACATTAGCTCGATACCGCGCAATTTCTTTATTTTTCCTTCTATTTCCGCCATTATACGATCGGTACGATCTAAAGTCCAATCCGGCGGAGTAGAAACCGATACCTCAATTTCAGACGTATCGTCAACGGGCATAAAATCCTTGCCTATAAAATTAAGCAGCGGCAATATCATATAAATAGTAAATACAGCGGCTATTATTATCACGAGCTTATTATCGAGCGACCAGTTGACTAAATATCCATAACCTTTATTCAGGATTTTATTTATATAAAGCTCATCGCCGCTGCCTTCGTGAGAGATTTTATCATGCTTTTTAAACAGGACAGAGCATAACATGGGTGTAGCCGTAAAAGCCACGAACAGCGAAACGCCTATCGCAAAAGCAACGGTGAGGCCGTAACTTTGAAACAAACGGCCGACCATTCCCGACATAAACGCGACCGGAACGAATATAACTATTAAAGAAAGCGTGGTGGCCATAACAGCGAGCGCAATTTCTTTAGTGCCTTCAATCGCGGCGTCTTCAGGTGAAAGATTTTTTTCCTGCATTATTCTAAAAATATTTTCAAGCACGACGATCGCATCGTCAATAACTATGCCCACGGCAAGCGCCAATCCAAGAAGCGTTATATTATTAAGAGTGAAGCCCATGAAATGCATAAGGGTAAAAGTCGCGATCAACGAAGTGGGTATGGATACCGCGGCTATAATAGTAGCGCGCAGATTCCCCATAAAAAGAAAAACTATAATCGAAGCCAGAAGCGCGCCCATTACAAGATGCGTTTCAACTTCATGGATCGAAGCGCGTATAAAACGCGACTGATCGCCGATAAGCTCGATTTTAATATCTTCAGGCAATCCTTTTTTTACGTTTTCAATTTTAGCGAGAACCGCATCCACTACGGATACCGTATTCATGCCGGACTGTTTTCTAATAACGAGAGAAACGGCGGGCCTGCCGTTAAGACGCGAAAGGGAACGCGGCTCTTCTTCGGAATTTTCAGCATAACCCACATCTGAAAGGACGATAGGCTTATTATTTACCCAGTTGATAATAAGCGAATTAAAATCTTCGATCGTATAAAGCCGGCCGAGCGCCCGCAATCCATATTCAAGGCCGATCTGAGTTATACGGCCTATCGGCACCTCGACGTTCTGGGTCGAAAAAGCGTTTTTAACGGCGGCTATAGACATATTATACTGTTCGAGCCTGTTTTTATCTACAAATACATTCACCACGCGGGCGCGGGCGCCGCTGACTTCCACATCGCCCACGCCGTAAACAGTTTCAAGCGATTCTTTAATCTGTTTACGGGCAAGTTCCGTTAATTCAAGCATATTTCGCTCACCTGAAACGGCAATTTTAATAACCGGCTGAGACGAAGGATCCATTTTAGAAATAACGGGCGGATCCGTTCCATAAGGCAGCGAACGCTGTATGGCCGATACTTTATCGCGTATTTCCTGAGCGCCGACATCACCGTTTTTTTCGAGCATGAAACGAACCATTACACGTGAAACGCCTTCGCTCGAAGTAGAACGCAATTCGTCTATGCCTGAAACGGTATTAACCGCTTCTTCTATTTTTTTACTGATTTCCGTTTCAACCTCTTCGGGACTTGCGCCCGGAAGATAGGTCCGTATCATTACCATCGGAAAATCCGTATTGGGCATTAAATCAACGCCGAGTTTCAAAAAAGAAAACGAACCGAGCACCAGAAGCAGCGCTATAAGCATCGTTGTAAATACCGGTCTTTTAACGCATATTTCAGCTATATTCATAATTTATATTCCCGCTTTCCCGGATGCGTCCGTATCTTTAACGCCAGTTTCGCCGGAACCGCCAAAAGCGTTTTTATCGCTTTTACCATTTTCTTCACCGTCAGGGTTAATTATAACCGGAGCGTTATCGTATAATTTAGTAACATTAGAAACCGCTATAATTTCGCCGCCTTTAAGACCTTCAGCCGCCTCGAAACGGTCGGCGAAACGACGCCCTATTTTTATTTTACGTTCAAAACTTTTCGAATTTTCAATTATAAACACTTTATTTATTCCCGCAAAAGTATAAAGCGCCTCGTTAGTAAGCACAACCGCGTCTTCTTTTTTATATAAAATAATTCTGGCGTTAGCAAAAAAACCAGTTTTAAGTTTATTATCAGGATTTGGTATATCGGCTTCGATCTCTACGGAATGATTATCAGCGCTCGCCGAAGGAGATATACGGGATATACGGCTTTTTACTTTATAATCAAGCGCTTCAACGGTTATTTCGATTTCCTTTCCGGCATGAATATTTTTCATGTAAGCTTCGGAAACAAAACCTGAAAATTTAACCGGATCGGATTTAACCATTGAATAAAGCGGAGTTCCGACTTTAACGTACTCGCCCTTCGACGCATGGCGCTTTAAAATATATCCGGAATAAGGCGCAATTATTTTAGTGTCCGATAATTTTTTTGCCGCAAATTCAGCGGCCGCCTTTTTGCTTTTTAATGCGATGACAAGATTTTTTGCTTCTTCTAAAGCCGCCTGCAGATCAGCTTCCGCGGCTTTTAATTTTGAAGAAGTATCTTCCTGCATCTGTTTTGAAGCGAGCTGATTTTTTCCAAGCTCGGTAATACGCCATGAACTCGAACGAAGATTATCGTAATTCGCTCTGGCCTTTTTTAATATGCTAATATTTTCGATATTAATCGAAGTTATATCGACCGGAAGAGTATCAAGCGATAACTTATTTAATATCTGCATATAATCGGCTTCAGCCTGTATTTTACGCACAAGATATTCGCTCGAATCAGCTTCGGCAAGAACATCGCCGCTTTCGACGAAATCTCCCATCTCTTTATATGTATTTTCAAGTATTCCCTCCGTCTCCGCGCTTATAATCGATTCAACGGGCGGCTGCAGGCGGCCGTTTATTTCGATAATATTTTCCACCGTGTCAGTCGATGCTTTAATAGTTTTTACAATTATTGCACGGGCCGCTCCAGAATCTTTACGGCCGCTTTTTTTCACTTCCGCCTGTTTCAGCCATCCAGCGGCATAAACTGCGGCTGCGATAAAAACAACTATCCATAATAAAGATTTAAACTTTTTCAAATAAATTTTCCTTTCTATTTGTGTAATACGTTAATTCAAGAATTTAAAACTTCTTCGAGTTTTGACGAGGTTAAAAAACCTTCGGCGCCGCCGCTGCATCCGACTTTCCAGCCCGCAAACATGACGGCGCGGCGCATGGATTCATAAGGATCAGCCGTAGAAACATAATAATAAATAAAAGCTGAAAATAAAGCGTCGCCGGCGCCGACGGTATTAATCACTCCGCGCGGCGCGGCAGCGGCAAAATGAGTAAACGAACGATCTTTTTTTACATACAAAAGCGAACCGTGCGCCCCCATTCCCATAACGATAATTTCATTCGAATACATTTCCGCGAGGCAACTTATAAATTCACGAGCGTCGCGATCGATATTTTCATCACTCAAAAATAAAACATCGCATAAACTCATAAAATCGGCATTATATTCGTCCGAAACCGAGCGAAGCGCGTGAACGTCGGTCGCTATAATTTTTGAATATTTTCGAGCGTCTTTTAAAAAAGGACGTGAAAAATTAACATTGCATAAAACCAGAGCATCGGCTTTCGACGCGGCAAGCGCGAATAAATCAGCGGGATAATAGACGTGTTGTATGTTTTTAAGATCAACATGAACCTGGCGGCGGCCGGTACCGTCAAAAATAATAACTGACTGTGGAGTATTTTCAAGTTCATCAATTATATAATTCATACCCATGCCATTTTTTTCGAACTCGCCTTTTATAATATTACCGGCCGCATCAAGCCCGATAAAAGAAAGTAAATCGACCTGCGCTCCAAGCGTTTTAAGAGCCAGCGCCGTATTATACCCCACGCCCGAAACGCCGCAATTAACGCCGAAAAAAGGATAGCCAACCGGATAATATTCAATCGGAAATTTTTCGATTTTTAAAGTAGTCTCTAAATTAATCAGGCCGGATACTAATATTCGCAAAGCATTACCTCTATTGCTAAAAATAATAAATATATTTTTAAGTTATTAATTATTTTTTTCATTATCTTAATCGCTTAATTTAATTTTTAATTTTATTATTTTATAATATTTCACGCCCGGCTCAAAAAGTTTACTTTATTTTTTAACTTCAGGTTTATTATTTTTAAAAGTATCCGCCCATACGACGCGTCCGGTTTTATCTATATAAACATTTTTATCCTGAATATATCCCGATGCCAGGCCGTTTTTAAAATCGGAAAAAAAACAGAATTTATCTTTAAAATCTATTACCGTACGTCCCTTTTTATCTATAAAAATATTTTTTTTATCGAGCGATATACGGGCGAGTCCCTCACAAAAAATCGCCGCGTCTTTAAATTTAAGGCCGGGAACTAAAGAAGTTTTTCCAGATTTATCTATGTACTTATAATATCTGCCGGTTTTAACTAACGCCAGGCCTTCGCTGAAAACAGAAACACCGTCGTACAGAGGCTTTACTATTACCCGGCCGCCGGAACCTACAAAACCGTATTTTTTATTTTCCTCAAAAAACGCCGCTCCTTCTTTAAATCTCGATATATAATCATAAACCGGCGGCGCCGCGAATTCACCTGAGCTTTTTATCAAACCATAACGGTTTTTCTGCATAACTATCGCATAACCGTCATAAAAATCATCGGCCGATTCAAATAAAGGCCCGACTGCTTCATGTCCGGTTTTATCTATAAAACCATAACGGCCGGATTTTTTAAACCGCGCCAGACCGTCTTTAAAAGAAGACGCCCATTCAAATTTAAAATCTATCGCCTGAGCTCCTTTTTTATCGATATAACCATACCTGTCAGATTTTTTAACGGCCGCGAAGCCTTCCGAAAAATTAGAAGCCCCTTCAAAAGCGGGTTTTATAACCCACGCGCCTTTTTTATTTATATAACCCCATTTGCCGCCGGAACTGACCGCCGCCAGACCTTCGCTAAATCCGCGCGCGGCGTCATATTGAAGTTTTATAGCCGTGTCTCCAGTGCTGGAAACAAAACCCGTTTTATCAGCCGAAACCACGACGGCCATACCTTCACTAAAATCTTCGGCGGAATCAAAAACCGGTTTAACTATCACTTTACCGGTTTTGTCGATAAAACCATATTTATTACCGGCGTATATTTTATACAGATAAGCATCTTCGGCGCAAACCGCCGAAACTATAAAAATAAAATCCACAATTAACGCGATAACAATCAGACAAAAAAAATTAAAATTAAACCTGTTCATCAAAACTCCCCCTTAAACTAAAAATAAAGTTATTATTTATTCCGATTTTACAATTTCATTTTCTTCATCCGGTTGAGACGATTGAAAAATTTCAAGTTTTTTCATTTTATACCTGAAGGTATCGCGGTTCAAATTAAGCAGCCGCGCGGTATGCGATTGATTATTATTGCTTAATTCAAGAGCTTTTTGAATTATTTTTTTTTCGATCGAAGTTAAAAGCGAGTCGAGATCGATTCCTTTTTTATCAATGAGCAAATCTAAATCCGCGAGTATGGAAGCATTAAGAGGCTGCGATAGTGAGTGATTCAAAGCGGCGTTTGAAACGGCCGTAGTTTGTAAATGAAGATGAGACGGCATTATATATTCGCAATTTTCAAGTAATATAGTACGCTCGATTACATTCTTTAACTCACGAACGTTACCGGGCCAGTGGTAATTTTTCATGATTTCGGCGGCTTCATCAGAAAGGCCGGAAACATTCTTTTTAAAAACAAAATTATAATGTTTTATAAAATAATCCGCGAGTATAATAATATCTTCAACACGTTCGCGCAGCGGCGGTATATGGACGGGAATTACGTTTAATCTAAAAAACAAATCTTCTCTGAACTTCGCGGCTTTTATCTCTTTTTGAAGATCTTTATTTGTGGCGGCCACGATCTGTACATCGACGGAAATATCTTTAACTCCGCCGACACGCTTAAAAACTTTATCTTCGATTACTTTTAAAAGCTTGGATTGCAGCGGCAGGCTCATTTCTCCTATTTCATCGAGAAAAAGCGTTCCGCCGTCGGCTACTTCGACCAGTCCTTTTTTTTGTACGATCGCGTTAGTAAACGCCCCCTTTTCATGGCCGAACAATTCCGATTCAAGAAGCGATTCAGATATGGCGCTGCAGTTAATTTCAACGAAAGGTTTAAACTGCCTTATGCCTTTATAATGAATAGAACGGGCGACCAGGCTTTTCCCCGTACCCGTTTCACCGGTTATTATAACGGTCGAAATCGGAATATCGGCAAGTTTATTAATTAAATCAAATATTTTAATCATTTCCGGGGCTTCACTGAGCATACGTTCCTGCTGAAAACTTTTCCGTTCTTTCTGTTTTAAAAAAGTATTCTCTTTTTTTAATTCATTCGTTTCGATTATTTTATCGATAAGATGTTTTAATTTTTCAATGGTAAAAGGCTTTATCAAATAATCATAAGCGCCCGATTTAAGAGCTTCAACCGCGGTCGCCACCTCCGCGAAAGCAGTTATCATTATAACATAAGTATCCGGCTGCGCCTGCTTTATTTTCCTTAAAAGCTCGATCCCGGAATAATCGGGAAGCCTGATATCCAGAACGCATATATCAATCGCTTTTTCTTTAAAAATCTTAAAACCTTCCTCGGCGAATTCATGTGAATAAACGTTAAATCCGAACTCTTTTAGTTCGGTCGAAAGGCTCCAGCGTAAAAGTTTTTCATCGTCCACTATCAATATGTTTTTCATAATTATCCTTGCTTTTTATTATTATCATCCGCCTGAACGTCACAAACCGGCAATGATACGCTAAATTTAGTTTCTTTATAAGCGGCCGAAATAAAGGTTATATCGCCGCCCATACTTCTGATAATCTTTTGCGACACGGCAAGTCCGAGTCCCGACCCTTTATGTCTTGTAGTAAAAAAAGGCTCGAATATCTTATCGGTGATTTCAGGAGGCACTCCAGGGCCGTTATCTGAAATGTCTATAATAAAACGGCCCTTCAAAACCGATGTTTTTATTTCGAGCTCCGGGTTTTCAACCGCCGCGAGCGCCTGATAAGCATTTATAACTATATTCATAAACACCTGAGTAAATTGTTTAACGTCTATATTCAAAAGCGGATTGCAGCTTTCGCTTATATCTATTTTTTCGATTATGCCATTAGAAGCTCCGGATGTTTTTATAAACTGCAAAACATTTAAAAGAGTTTCTCTAATACGAAGTTTTTCGAGTTTAAGCGGAACGGGGCGTGCATAATTCAATAAATTAGCTATTATTTCATCCACCCGGTTTATCTGATTAATCATTTCAGTTATTATTTCACGGTGAGGATCGTCCGCCGGAAATTTTGAAGATATCACCTGAACGGCGTTTCCAATACCGGCGATCGGATTTCTTACTTCGTGAGCGACGGTTACGGCGAGCTGGAGCATGGATTTAAGCCTTTCATTGGATTCCTTTAAAGAATCCGTCATTTGATTTATAGTATGGCCAAGTTCTCCAATTTCATCATAGCCTTTAAGATCGATTTTATAATCAAGGTTACCGCCGCCGATTTCCCGTGCCGCCACAATAAGCCTGTTTATAGGAAAGGTAACACGCCTGGTAAGATAATAAGAAAACCACATCAGACATATAAATATAACGACAACGATAGCTATCATATAACTGACAATAATACGGCTTTCCCTGGCGGAATTTACGGTTATACTGTTAATAAGCGCATTATTTTTTATAAGCAAATCTTCGATATCTTTATGAAGGCTTTCACGTTTATTAATAAGCTTGGTCATGGGTATTTCAGCGGTATCCCAGACATCGAATTCATCATCATAAGCCTGATAAGTAGTATTTAACAACGAATTAAAATTTTCACGCGAATTATTAAGACGGCTTAATGTTTTTTTCAACTCACGATTAAAAACCGCTTTTTTTGCCTGCATCATAAATTTTTCGATATACTTATCGAAATCTTTGTACTTTTCGACAAGTTTCTGATCAAACATTATCTCTTTTGCTTTTTCGTTATTCAATAAATCATTTGATTTAATTTGAAGGCTTTCTACAAGTTTTAAGGTATCATTATAACTATTTAATATATTAGCGTTTTTATCCAATAAAGTTATATTATAAATTGTTATAAGGCTCAAAAGCGTTATAAGAAAAAACATCGCCAGCACTAAAAAGCCGAGCTTCCATAAAATTTTGTACTTGCTTCCGAAATTGACGATATTCATGTAAATCCTGACTGAATATGGATCAAAAATTATGATATTATTTTATCATTCACGCGCCCCGCGAATTTGATAATTTTAGATTATACAATCAATTATTTATTTATTCATATTTTAACGTCTAAATTATTAAGGATAGTCGTTTTTATATAAGAAATAATTTTATTTCCCGCATCAACAACTGAAGACGAAAAATTTTTTATATAATCCGGCGAATAATTATATTCAATACTTTCAGGCATAATTCCTATAAATAAATTTTTAGATCCAGGAATTTTCTTTTTAAAAATTTCAAGAAGCAAATTTATAGAGAGTGAATGCGTTGAAACGATACTTTTAGATTCCGCGAGCGCGTTTTCTTCGAACACGTGAATGGTCCCCGAAGCGCACGAAGCATCGTTAAAATTCGCGCAATCGACATATAGAATTAATTCGGGCTGAAACGCAATTAAATCATCCACGAAATTTTCCGGCGTTACGCCGGCAGCTATTAGCATTATCTCACGGGCGCCATTCGCCGATTCGAATTTTAATACATGGCGATAATCGTCTATTCCCGTTATTTCTTCGATTATAGAAGATATTATATGAGCTCCAATAGCGTCGTCGCCGCGATTATAATTGCCGATGCCCATTACCGCCATCCGCAATACAGCATCCGCCTTTTCGGTAACATCTTTAAAAACGTCGATCCGCGAAACGTTATTTTTTTTATGAACTGAATCACAACCACGTGGATTAGTCGATTCCATAATATTCGCCTCTATTTTTTATAATTTTATATATTATTATCATAATATTCTGCGAACGGGTAATTAACGGCGGCCGGCAGTTTTATCTTCGTAATCAACATTTTCATTATCTTCTTCAACGATTTCTCCGAAATATTCCTCATTTTTTTCCGAATCGTCATCGTCAATTTCATTTAAGCCGGTTTCGACACCGCCATTTTCACTATTTTTCGAATCTGAAACGCCTATTATTTCATCTATAATTTCATGCCTGACAGGCGCACCGCCTTTAATAACATCTTTCTTTTTTTTCTTAATTTTGCGGCGCTTCGATTTACTGAGCTGCCCCGCATCGGGATATTTTAAAACCGCGCGCGATTCATCCGTTATAAATTCATCGATCAATCCAGTAAATACGCCGCCTATAATAAAAAAAACCGCATACATAGCATAAATCAGAAAAAAAGAGCCGCTTTCGTTAAAATCTCTATAAAAATCCGGAAGCCGTGAATACATCGAAGCCGATCTATAAAATAATACGGCAATAAAAGGAACCGCGGCAAGACTGAAGCCGTACGTTCCATAAACTTTTCTTTTATTCAACCGTAAAAAAGATATGGCCGAATTTATTACGAACGGAAACAAAAAAACATAATAAACGAAAAAAGAATCGGTAATCGCCGTATTATCGCCGCGATTATATATTACCATAAAAAAAAACGCCGCAAGAAGCGTGGTCGCGAATAATGGCTTAATAACATGCTCAACCGCAGTTTTAAACAATTTACTTTCGTTTATTTTTCTGATTGTTATCAATATTTTTTCTTTCATCTGTCCGCCGTTTCTTTCATCATTTTATAGTTTTATTCGTTTAT
>CAYQWL010000031.1:0-29560 GCA_964421195.1 uncultured bacterium
CCGTGAACTTCTTTGAAAACAGCGCGGTGTCGCGTTCGAGCGCAAGCGCCTCCGAGTTGATAAAATAAGACTGGGCGGCTGTAAACCCCGGATCGGTGCCGTCGATTGCCTCCGGGCGGCCGTTTATGCGCAGTACGGTTAAAAAACTTCCCGCGGCGGGCGAATATTGGTATATTTCTTTGATCGAACGGTTTGCCGCGAGAATGTCCGCTAAATTCGAACGCGGTGTGAGCGTGACCGCGGCGAAATTAAACCCGTTTTTAAGTGATATAATCTGCCGTGATTCAGCCGCTGAAGAATTTGCCGCAAAAGCGCAGATAAATAAAAAGGCAGTTAAACCCGTCATTAAAACATTCGTTATAAACGGAAATATAATTAGTGAAAATATTTTTGATGAAAGCGACCAAAAATTATGGTTTGATTTTGATTTTGTTTTGATTGATTTCATTTAACTTCTCCAGTCGAGTTTTTATTGTTAAAATAATTTTTATTCAGCTGAATAAATTCAAAAAAATAAAGATTTTTATACTTGATCTATACATCTCGCCGTATTTTTCCTCGTATATTTTCGCTTCTAAATACAATATTGGCTTGTTTTATCGCTAATTAATCACTCATACTCTAAACACGCGTTATTAACTTTATATTCGATACCCGGCCTTGATTTGACGGCAAGCGCGTAAAGTGTTGCCAGGATTTCGTAATTGCGCTCTTCCGGCTCTTTGAGGACGAATTTAGTAGAGAAGCATTTCGGTATTTTAATCACTTTAACGTAAATATTATCGAAATTTAATTTATTGATGCTGCGCGGCGGAAGATAGGCTATGAAAGGCGAATACATCTGCTTGTTGCGATATATCGCGCCATAGCCGCCGCCGGATTTTTTCGGGCGCTCGTCTATCATTATTATATCGATATTTTTGATGAGTTTATCGTATAAAGTCTTTGTGGCGGCGTATTCCACATCGATGAGCGCGTTGATTATCTTTTGCTGGCATCGGATCGTTTTGCCGCCCGGGTCGTGCTGAAAGAAAAATTTCATCGGATGATCGGGCATTTTATTAAGCTTATATAACAGGAAATAGCCGACCGCGAATTCGTTGGCGCTGAACCGGTCGCTTATCAGCTTGTGAAATATATAATTATCGCGGTAATAACAATCCTGAAAATATACCGCGGCGGCTTCCTGGAAAAGATCGTAAAACCAGCTGTTTTTATAGTGCGTTTCAAATAAGTGATGCACCATTTCGTGGAAGAAGACCGATTCGGTTTCATCGGGCGATGAAATCAGCGCCGTGTCTAATTTTATAAGCTCGCTGCCCGGATAATACATGCCGCGCGCTTTTTTTAACGCGCGGAATTTGATTTCAAGCCGGATGTCGCGCCCGGTTTTGATTTCAAGCACTCTGTCGATTAAATCGACGAAATTTGCCGCGGCGTTTTTAAGCGCTTTGAGCATTGGCGACTGTCCGTCTTTTTTAATCGAGGCGGCGTCGATTGAAAGGCTGAAGTTATAACCATCGATCTTAAATGATTTGTTCAATTTCATTTTAGAAGCTCCCCACGCCTTTTATTTAACCTCATAATTTCATCGTTGACTTCTTTGATGTGGCTGTTTATTGTCTCTAATTATTACTAATTTAATTTTAACTTAAACCCGCGCTAAATAACAGTGAACAAATTCATGCGGCGGCTGTTTATTAAAGCTCTTTATTAAGGCGGGTTTATTATCGATGGCGGCCATTTTAAAAAAATAATAGTGAACAACAGGATTATTTTTAATGTTGTTAGTGTTAATGCAATTTGCATGCCGAAATATGGCGGCATTTGATTTTAAAGACGCGGCGCTTAAAACGGCCTGTTATCATGGCGTTTAAAATATTAATTAAAAAGGCGGGTTTGAAATGAATAAATAAAACACACAAAAATTTTTAAAGCAGAAAAATATTTGTGTGTTTTGGTTGAATTAAAGCGATACGGTTATGTTTTCTTAATTAAAATAAAAATAAAATAAAATAAAAATTATATGATTTTGTTATGATTTTCTGTGTTTTATCAAATTGTGAAAAAATCACAAAAAGAGATTGACTTTTAAAAGTAATTACATTATAATTACAATAGAGGTGATCGATATGAGAGCTAATATAATTAAAATAGGCAATTCACAGGGAATACGCATACCTAAAACCATACTTCGTCAATGCGATATCCGTGATGAAGTCGATATCGAGATTAAGGGAAAAACAATATTATTAAAGCCGTTTTATAAAAATACACGCGAAGGCTGGGACGAGGCTTTTAAACAGATGAAGAAAAATAAGGACGATGAATTAATAATAGACGATAATCTTGATTTGCAAATGGAGAATTGGAAATGGTAATTAAGCAATACGATATCTTTTTGATATCTTTAGATCCCACATCGGGCCATGAGATAAATAAAACGAGGCCATGCCTGATAATTTCGCCGGATGAAATGAACGATAATATAGGCACTGTAATAATCGCGCCCATGACCACCCGATCATTTATATACCCGACCAGAATTCCGGTTGATTTTGGCGGCAAAAAGGGCCTGATTGTATTGGATCAGATAAGAACGGTCGATAAAAGAAGGCTTGTTAAAAAATTAGGAACGATAGAGCAGGAAACAATTTTAATAATTAAAAATGTATTAAAAGAAATGCTCATAGATTAACTTAAAAAAAATCGTCATTTTTCAATGCCCGATCTTTTCATTTCGTGGGCGAGCGTTTGATAGTTTTTATAGCCGAGAAGTTTCGCCGTTTCAGATTTATTGCCGCCGCATTTCTTCAGCGCTTTTTGTATATATTTTTTTCTTAATTTTAAAGTAATGTCGTCGAGGTTGACCGGAAGCAATAAATCCGCGCCTGACACGATATTTTCAGGCTGCTCCGAGTGGGTGAAGTAATTTTTAAATTCATTCGCGGTTACTATCGAAGAATCTGCCCACACGCACACGCGGTGAATGGTGTTGTAAAGCTCGCGCACGTTTCCGGGCCACGGATAGTTTATAAGAAGCTGTTTAGCGTTAGCGGATAACTTTTTAGGCGTGTAGCCGGGGACTTTATGATTATTACTGTTTATCGCCGCGAGAAATTTTTCGGCCAGCAGCACGATATCCCCGCCGCGATCGCGAAGCGGCGGAAGCTCTATGGTAAATACATTCAGACGGTAATAAAGGTCTTCGCGGAATTTAGAGGCTTTTATGAGCTCAAGTAAATTTTTATGAGTGGCAGCTATTATGCGCACGTCAACTTTTGATACGCGGCCGTCGCCGACCCTCTGTATTTCGCCTTCCTGAATGGCGCGCAGCAGCTTTGTCTGCGTTTCAAGGCCGAGCTCGCCTATTTCATCGAGAAATATAGTTCCCCCGTCGCATTGCGAAAAGTAGCCCGCGCCTTCACCGAAAGCGCCGGTCCATGCGCCTTTCGACCAGCCGAAAAGCGTGGCGTTGGCGGTAGTTTCCTGTATGGCGGCGCAGTTGAGCGTAAGCATTTTTTTGTCTTTTCGTAAAGATGCGCCGTGGATGGCTTTCGCTAAAAGCTCTTTGCCGGTGCCGGTTTCGCCGGTAATAAGGACCGGCACGCTATGGTTGGCTAAACGCCTGGTTTTAGCCATGACCGATTCCATTATTTCACTGTCGTATATTATTTCGTCGTATTGCCTTTCGGAGTTTATATTTTTAAGAAGCAATTCACGGGCCTTCGCCGTTATTTCGGGAATGTATTCGGCGTCGATATTGAATTTGAGGTCGATGGTTTTAACTACCTGTTTTTTAGCCGCGGCGTCGTAATGCGATTGATAAAGCACCGCGGGATAGCGGGTTTTAGAAAGCAGCACCCAGATGGCGTTCATCTGGCCGGTGCCGGGGCTTGTATGAAAATGCCATTTGATCTTTTCGGCCGGATATTTTTTCTGGACGGCCGTGATTATTACCGTTACTATTTCGTATATGCGGTTGTAATCGGTCGGATTGAGTATATGCTCATGAAATACGATAGTTTTACTTTTAGCGTATTTCTTATTCATTAATTCGATATATTTGTTTTTATACTTTTCGAGCGGCTGGCCGTTATTGTATATCAGGTGCATTTCGTCAAAATCGCCGCCGTGCGCAGATTCAAGCAGCGCTATAACCGGGCCGTCGCCCTCGCCGAATTTAGGATCGCGGGCAACGGAGTTTAAATCATGTGTGCCGATCCAGCTGAGACATATCTTTTTCATGGTAAAACCTTTCAATTATACGTTATTATGCCGATACATTTCAGGTATAAGCGATTTGTTCGGTAGTCTTGTATGGGAGAAGATTTGAAACTGACCAAGTTATATTAATCAAAACGAATATACACTATTATTTTGTTTTTGTCAATTAAAATCAGAATCCAATCAATAATGAGATGAATTTGACAATGGAATCAGGTTATGATATAATACGGTCATGCATATACCGGACGGATTATTGTCTAACGGCGTAAATATTGTTTGTATCCCGGCTTCCGCGGCGTTTCTTTATTTTTGTAATCGCAGAGTTTCGGTTACTATCGATGAAACACGCGCCTCTATTGCCGGTGCGGTTACCGCTTTTGTCTTTGCCGCTCAGATGATAAATTTTCCTATAGGGTTCGGCGCTTCGGGGCATTTTTTAGGCGCCTTCCTGCTGGCGTTGATATTGGGCCCTTACCTTGGATTTATATCAATGACGGTTATAGTCGTCATTCAATCGCTTTTTTTTGCCGACGGCGGCGTAATAGCTATGGGGGCTAATATTTTTAATATGGCCGTCATAGGCGGACTTTTATCGTTTAGTATTTTTAATTTTTTTAATAAATCCTTTTCTTATTTTTCAACGCGGGCCGGTTTTTTGATTCTTTCAACGCTTATCGGATATTTTTCAGTCGTGGCCTCCTCGTTTTTTTGTGGACTCGAAATTGCGCTCTCCGGTTTAGCGCCCGCCGTAAAAGTCATTCCGGCGATAACCTTCATTCATCTATTCATCGCTCTTGGCGAGGCCGGGATACTTTTTACAATGCTCAGTTTTTTACTTGCTGTACGGCCCGAACTTTTCGCCGGTTATTTTAACGGCGGTGAAAAAAATATAAAAACACGCGCCGTAACCGAAATGGAGGCTGTATGAAATCAATTTTTAACAGCGCTTTTTTAATTTTTATATCGCTTGCCGTGCTCGTGTCGCTTTTTTCGCCGCTTGCCTCGGACAATCCCGACGGATTAGACTGGACCATAGAAAAACATGCGGCTCCGGCGGAAATTGAAATCGGAGCCGTAACCGAAAATGAAAGCGCTGAAGGATTATTTCTTTTTACCGATTATAAAATATCATTTATTAAAAATGAAGCGGCGTCAACCATTGTTGCTGGAATGCTCGGCCTTTTTATAATTATGGCGTTTTATAAAATTTTTTTTAGATACGCTGTACGGCCCGCCGGCAAGGCTTTATCTTCTAAAGATAATATAACTGACAGGCAAAATGCACTTTAAAATTGACGAGTTTCATTCCGGGCCGGGTTTATTACAGACGATTCACCCCGCGGTAAAATTGAGCTTTATTTTTCTGGTTCCGGCTGTCTGCGCCGTCATTCCTTCCGAAAAAGCAGGCGCGAGTTTTTTAATTGCTTTACTTTCATTTATACTTTTTAAATTTTCCGGGATATCTTTTAAGGTTTTTTTAAAACGATTGGTTCCTATGACCCCTTTTATTATATATCCGGTTGTTTTGATAATTCACGCTCTTATTTATGGTAATAATTTATTTATGGCCGAAAACTCTCCGCTATACGCTAAATCGATCGATTTTTTCGGGTCGGTTATCGAATTGCCTTCTTCAGAAATGAATTTAGCGGTTAATCTTTTATTAAAATCGATATCTACCGTTAATGTAGTAATCGTTTTCACGGCCACAACGCGCTTCGGCGAGCTTATGAAGGCTTTTAAAACTTTTTTATTTCCAGCTTATTTTATAATGATTTTTTATTCCGCATGGCGTTACCTTGAAACCTTTGTCAACGAAATTATAACGATGAAAATAGCGGCCGGCTTTAAATTTTTCAGGCCCGCTAATATTTTTGCGGTGAAAACTTTTTCAATGATTTTCAGTTCGATATTATTAAGATCGCTTAACAGGGCAGATATGAACAATAAGTCTATGAAATTCAGGGGATATCAAATCACGAACGCGCCGCGTTTGAAAAAAAGCGAGCCGCTTACCGCCCGCGATGCATTGTTCACCCTTATCACATTTATTTTTATTGCTTTTGCGTGTTTATTATGAATAAGGAGTTTATGCAATCAGTAAAATTTAATTTAGAAGTTAATAATTTATCATATACTTTCGAAGACGGGACCAGAGCTTTAAAAGGCGTTTCGTTCTCCGTTGATAAGGGTGAAACTATAGCTATAATGGGTCATAACGGCGCCGGCAAGTCCACGCTTTTATGGCTGCTTATGGGAGCGTTTAAAGGGTTTTCTGGCGAGATAAATATTTGCGGATCGAATATAAACGAATTGAACGGCTGCGGCCTTTATAAAACAATTAACCTTGTTTTTCAAAATCCTGAAAATCAAATATTTTGTGATACGGTTGCCGATGAGATAAGCTTCGCGCCGGATAATTTTGGCATTGACGCAAAAACTTCGAATATAAATTTAGAAGAAATTGCCGCGGCTTTAGGTATTTTGCGGCTTTTAAAAAAAGAGCCGCAGCATTTGAGTTTCGGTCAGAAAAAAAGAGTGGCGCTCGCTTCGATATTAATCATTAAACCTGAGATTCTTTTGCTTGACGAGCCGTCTTCAAATCTCGATTTTTTGAGTAAAGAAAAACTTGTCGCCGCCGTTAATAAATTTAAGGGGTCAAAAATAATAGTCACTCAGGATATATGTTTCGCTCTTTCGGTATCCACGCGCCTTATTTATATGAACGACGGCTCGATATCCTATGACGGCCCTTTTAAAAGCGATGATTTTAAACTAAAATGCCCGGACCTTTTTCGTGAAATAATCAGATATCGTGAGATGATCGCCGGGATATAAAAAACAGTAAATTAATATGTGATATTATAATAAATTAATATTTTATATAATTAACGGAAAAATATTTAGATGACATTTCAATGAAAGTAAATCAGTCCGACTCCGCGGCCGATAATAGGTAAGGTGCTTGTTATCGAGGGTCCGCTTCCTGACATGGCTTCCGGCGGAAGCATTAACTTCGCGCCCGGCGCGCCTTCGAGGTCCGCCGAATTCGGCGGGAACTACATCATAGCTGTCGTCGACCGCAACGATCCCAGTCAGCAATTAGCGCCCGTCATCCTGAACGGAAATTCTTACAGCACTACCTTACCCATATCTGAAGAACGCAGCACGCCGATGGTCGTAGTACGCGAGAACGGTTCCGATCAAAACCTGCTTTCGGCTATTCCTGGCCGCGTTCCGGCTAATAGCGAAGTGCCGGATAGCGTTCAGCGAATCGTAGTCAGGGGCGTGGCGATAACGCCGCAATCCACGGCGCGTTCGCTTCTCGCAGTAGCCGGCGGCGTCGATCCGGATATACCGATAGTGACGATCACTGAAGAAGAACGGACGAGCGAGATCGTTATTCGTCAGATAAATCCGGGTGTAAATACAGTAATTGACACGGTAATCGATAATAATGTAGGCGGCCCGACCGTTGTAATCGAGTTTGCGAATGCTGTCCAGACGGTTACTACCGTTATGGCTTCAGATATCGATCCGGAACTCAGAACCGAATTAAGCCAGAGAATAGGTTCGACGCCGACGGCCGATACGGTTCTGAACACATTTGTAGAAGTGGTCAATTCAGGCGACATCGATGTTAGAAACATTATAAATCAAAATGATTTACCGCGCAGCGTCAGGATATCCGATACCGTCATCGATGCGCGCTCTACTGAAAACGCCGTTAGAGAAGTAATTATAAACACCATTAACGTGCCGGTCGAAGTAATTCGGCCAGAGATCACTTACGCGTCGATATCGCCGTCATTCTTAAATCCCGAAGAAACGATCACGCTATCTTTCACGACTAACAAGCCGCTCCTGTTCAAACCCAGAGTTTTGATTTCCGGCTTATATTCATTAGTCCGTCAAACCTCGGATACTTCATTTACGGCTTCGCGTATAGCCCATTTAAGCGATAGCGGCGAGGTTAATTTTATAATCGAAAATATTATCGATACATACGGCAATCATGGCAGGCCGGTATCGGTTACCATAGACGGCAGCACGGCTATTGTAGAAGGTTTATATTTAATTGGAAAATTGATTTACAACCTTAATTTCGGGGTTGGCGCAGGCGAATATTACTCCGCCGTGAGAGTACCGATACAGTGCACAAAATTCTTCAACACCGTTATTAAATATACGCTCGACGGCAGTATTCCAGCGGCGGCGAACGGAACCGTATATTCCGAACCGCTTAATATAACCGGGACTACCACTATAAAGGCCGTCGTCTTAGATGGCGGAGTTGTTAAATCAGGCGTAATCAGCGCGACTTACATTATTAAAACGCGTAAACCGGCAGCGACTACGCCGGTTTTTGAACCGCTCGGCAGCACTTATTATTCGACGCAGAGCGTAACGATCAATTCCGCCACGGCAGGCGCGATTATCAAATACACTCTCGACGGCTCGAGACCGTCGGCTGAAAACGGAATTATTTACAGCGGCCCGTTTAAGGTCACAAATTCTCTCAAAGCGCTCGCTATAGCCTATAAAGACTGCATGGAAACATCCGAGCTCGCTGTGGCGGTTTATACGATCGAAAAACCTCAGGGCCAGGCGGCTAAACCGACTGTAACGCCTGCTGGCGGCATTTACGATTCCACTCAGAGCGTCGCGCTTTCGTGCGCTACGGCAGGCGCATCGATAATCTACACTCTCGACGGCAGCTCGCCTTCAAGCGTTAATGGAAAAATATACACCGCCCCGTTCAATATCGTCAAATCATGCGTATTAAAAGCGATAGCGGTAAAGGCCGGCATGCGCGATTCAGAGGCGTTGAGCGTCGATTACAATTTTAATCTGCCTCTGCCGGTCGTTGCAACGCCCATAATTTCGCCTTCGTCTTCTACTTTCGAAAACCAGATACGCGTCGAGATATTCTGCGTAACGCCGGGTGTGAAAATCTATTACACTCTCGACGGCTCGAAACCTTCTCCTGCAAATGGAAAACAATATACGGGCGCGCTCACGATAGACCGGACGCTTACATTATCCGCCATAGCGGTTAAAGATGAAATGCTCGATTCGCAGGTCGCCTCCGCGGCATACACCAATACAAAAACCGTCATGGCGCCCGTTTTCAGCTTAAAAGAAGGACGGTATAACGGGACGCAAAGCGTCGCTCTGACAAGCACTACTCAAGGCGCTCTCATCTATTATACTTTAAACGGCGTCGTTCCGTCGAAAGAAAATGGATTTTTATATTCATCTACGATCGAGGTCGCCGTCGATACTACGATTAAAGCTATAGCCGTAAACACCGGCATGCTCGATTCTGCCGTGGCGGAGGCTAAGTATTTTATCACTCAGCTGCCTCCGGAACCATTGCCTGTAGCGGCGCTTGAATTCAATCCGGCGGCCGGAACTTTCGATTCGACTCAACAGGTCGAAATTATCTGCGCTACGCCAGGCGCTACGGTTTATTATACTCTTGACGGAAGCGCGCCTACGAAAGAAAGCATGAAATGCGTCGGGACGATAACGATATCCGCCAGCGCTAATTTTAAAGCGTTCGCCGTTAAAGACGGCATGAAAGATTCACCGGTAGCCGAAGCTGAATATGTGATACTCATACCCGTCGCGACACCCATATTCAGGCCGGTCGGCGGGACCGTCTATACTTCGACTCAGGAAGTCGAGATCACCTGCGCTACGCCAGGCGCCGAAATTTACTATACGCTCGACGGAAGCGCGCCTACGAAAGATAGTTTAAAATATGAAAATCCGGTCATCGTTTCAAAAACTACCATAATAAAGGCGATAGCTGTAAAAGACGGCATGCGCGCTTCCGAAGTAAAAGAAGCTAATTATCCAATACACCTTCCCGTATCCGAGCCGGTCGTTTCTGTTGCCGGCGGCTCGTATGACGCCACTTTCGAGGTAACTATCGCCACTAATACCGAAGGCGCGAAGATATATTATACGATTGACGGCACTAATCCGACCGTAGATACCGGCGTTTTATATACCGCGCCGGTTTCGATCGCACGGCCGTTGACGATCAAAGCCATAGCAGTCAAAGAAGAAATGACTGATTCGAATGTAATCGAAGCGGCATATATTGTTCCGACCGAATTGGCCGCTACGCCCGTTATTACACCTAACGGCGGCTTTTTCTATTACCAGGCGCAGGTTACGATATCATGCGCCACGGAAGGCTCCGAAATATACTATACGAAAGATGGCAGCGCGCCTTCAAAATTATCCGCTAAATACGAGGCGCCATTTGTTATAAATACGATAGGAGCGGCAGTTAAGATAAAGGCGGTGGCGTTCAAAGCCGGAATGTTCGATTCGATGCCGGCCGTATCGAACGCGTTTACCATATCGGTTCCGCCGCCGCCCGCCGTATTGACTCTAACGGCAGGCTCGCACGGTACGGCGGGTAACGCTAAAATAACGGGATTGACGGCCGGTAAAAAATATATAGTTAAAGCCGCCGGTGGAAATTGGGACAAAGTGGACGCGGGAGGAAAACCGGTTAGTCTTGATAAATCCGGTTCAGATGACACTTCCATGCATAAAGCCGTTATTAATACTGAAGCGTTGACCGGCACTGAAATAACCGGGCTTACTAATGGCAAAGCATACAGCGTATATGAAGTGATAAACGCTTTCCCTGTTCCCACAGCCGTTCCGGGCGCACCATTTCACGCGCCTTCGTATGGGCCTCCTCCGGCCTATCCGTCCTGCGTTTACACTATAAAAGCCGCTACCGATGGGTCCGGCCTGGATTTAAACGGCACATCGTCATCGGCGAGTAATATAGCTATCGATGCCGTCGGTAATTTCGTCAAGATTGCCGCGGGCGATTCAGGCGCCGCTAAAATATCTATTTATAATATTTCAACCGATTCGGCGGGAATTATAAATCTTATCAAAGCATTAATGGGAACAGGTAAACTTGAAACCGGTGATTCGTTTAAAATCGAAAATTTCAATAATTCAGGAGTGGTGAAACTTAAATAAATCACGAAAAACACCGCCTCCAGCGCCGCCGTTAGTCTGGCGAATGAAGATAAGAATGCAATCAGTTCGATAGTGAAAATAACCGGTCATGCCGCTGGAAGGCTAACTTTTGGCGGAACCGTAGATTCGTCGTGCTTCTTTGAATTTTATAACGGCCTTTTTACCATCAATACAGTCGGAGATTGTAGAATTAATTTGAAAACAGGCTCGAATATGACTATTAACGCCGCGGGAGGCCAAATATTGACTACCGGCGATACCGCTTATACGCTCACTCTCGCTCCAGAAGGAGAAAATGACATTAAAGGCGAAATTAATATAAAAGCGAATGAAGCCGAACCTGGCCTTACGATTAATGTAACTAAAAATTTAACTCTGCAGAGCGGTAAAACATTATCTGTCGAAAAAGGCCATACACTGAAATTAGCGGCGAATGTAACGCTGAAAGTTGGTGCTACGGAAAATATTATTGTCTATGATACCGGCACGATAAGCGGGACTAACGCTACGTCGAAAGTATCCTTTATTGCCGGCGCTAAATATCAGCAGGGCAGCGCGGCCGTTCGCTTCAACGACGGCGTGAATGAATTTACGACGACGGACCAGAAAACGGTTGCAGCCGCAAGCGATACGGCCGGGGAAAATAAACTGCGCGCCGGCGATTATATATGGAATGGCACGAAGTTTGTAAAAGGCGCCGTAACGCTTGCCGCCGGTTCATACGGAACGGCCGATGATGGAAAAATAACCGGACTTACGGCCGGTAAAAAATATATAATAAAGGCCGGCGGCGGCAACTGGCAAAAAGTTATAGCGGCCGGCACTACAGCGGCCTCCGACGATCCGGCATCAAATGACGCCGGAATTTTAGAAGCGGCTCATGTAACCGAAGAACTTACCGGTACTGAAATCACAGGCCTTACCAATGACACTTCATATTATTTATACGAGGTCATAGCCGCAATGCCAAATCCAGGATCAGGAGCGCCTTTATTCAGCCCGTTGCGCGGCCCCATTCCTGGTTCTAATGTTTTATATACGATAAAAAATTCGATAGACGGCGCCGGGCTCGATCTTACCGGCACGGCCGCTAATACCGCAAGCAATATTTCGCTTACAATTACAGGTGGCGGTGAAAACAAAAAATTCGTTAAAATAGCTCAGGGCGCCGAAAATCAGGCAAAAGTATCGATTTTCATAATAAAGTATGATATAAAATCCCCTAAATTAAATGCGCCAAATTATGGCGGCGGCGTGGCTATGGAAGATCTTCTTCAAGAACTTATCGGCGAAGGCAAACTTATAGCCGGCGATTCGTTTAAGATTGATAGCGGAACGAAACTTTCGGCTATAAATAAAAATACGTCTTCAGCGCCCGCGTCATTAAACATCGGAAGCGAATATGATTCGCTTATATTCGCCGATCTGAAAATAGTGGGTGGTTCGGAAGCCGCTTGCGCTTTAACCATAGCAGGCGCGCTTGGCACAAATGTTTTTAAACCTCAATCCGGTTATATCGTATTCGATGTGTCCGGTGCACGCCAAATTACGCTGGATAATAATAGTTCGGGAAATATAACGATTAAAAGCACCGGCGGCAGGATTACTATTCCGGCTACTTCAACCGCCGTCGTTACACTCGATCCGAACGATGTAAATAGCATAACTGACGGTATTCAGGCTGACGCCGGAACGCTTGCGATAGCTTCCGAAAAAACCTTTACGCTTGCGGCGAATAAGTCGCTGATGGTAGCCGCGGCAGGTTCGTTAGTACTGAATGGTACAGGCAAGATCGCGGGGGCCGATAATACGGCAAAAGTATCTTTTACGGCCGGCGCTAAGTATCAACAGGGTGATACGACGGTTTGTTTCTGTGATGTTGCGGCTGATTTTGACATTACGAGTCAAATCACAATCGATGCCGCCGGCGACGGCCCGGTAACCAATGATAAACTTCGCGCCGGCGATTACCTGTGGGATAATGTAAATTCTAAATTTATAAGGGCTGAAACCTGTTTTGCCGCCGGCACAAAAGTGCTTATGGCCAACGGAACGCTTAAATCGATAGAGAATATAACGGCCGGAGACAGCGTTCTGTCTTATGATTTCACGGGCAATCGCGAAACCGCTTCGTCAGTTTTTAAAACCATGAGCCGCGAAGCGAGCGGATATTATCGTCTTAACGATCTTATGGTAACCGGTGAACATCCGTTTGCCGTCGGCCTTGATCAGTGGCGGAAAGTTAAGGAAATAAAAACCGGTGATGAGCTTATTGGCAGAGGAAATAATGTTGTCGTTCAGTCTAATTTGCCTGTGAATGAAAAAATTATGGTTTATAATATTTCTGTAACCGGCACTAAGAACTACTATGTATTCGACGGCAACAACTATTATCTGGTGCATAACAAATAATAATAACAAAAAATAATATTCAAATGAAAAGATAAACACGGAAAGTAATACGAATTGTTTATATTCGAAAAATCATTCCGTAATTAAAAAACCGTCCGCCTCAATACAGTTTGGAGCGGACGATTTTTGATAAAAAGTATTTATTCATTTTTATTTATTCTTCTTTTATTTGTTTTTCTGTAAAACCGGTTTTTTTAATAATTTTTTCGATTGCAACGCCGTCTTTATATAATTCACGGGCTAATTCAAGCTTACCTTCGATTTTACCTTCGATTTTACCTTCGATTTTACCTTCGATTTTACCTTCGATCATTCCTTTAACTTTACCTTTTATAAATTCATCTTCTTTTATGGTTGCGATTGTTGCCGAGGCTTTAGCGCGGGCTTCAATAATATCGCGCATGGTAGAATCAGAATTTACTTTTTTCATTTCTTCGAAAGCCATAATAATCCCCTTTTCACTTTTTAATTCATCGGGCAATAGTTGATTGTCGCCGTAGAGTACGTCACCAAATTTAATTGCGTGAAGCCATTTTTCAAATTTAGTCTGGAGCATTCGAGGTTTATTAATGTTAAATTTAGAAAGTTCGACGAAATGAAGTTCAAACATATCAGTCAAACTGGCCATCGATTTTAAATTGAGCATTTTATAAACATTATGAATTTCAGCTTCTTTAGTAAATAATTCAAAATCGATTATTGAAATGCCTATAGTTTTTCGTAAATCTGAATATTTATCACCTTCTTTTATCTGACCTGAATATAATCTGGTTAAATAGTAAAGTGCGCGTTCAACAAATCTACTATGGCTTAAAACTTGAACTTCGATTGTATATAGAGTTCCATTTTCATCCCTGGCTTTGACATCTACTATTGAAAATTTATCTTCAGCGAATTCTTTTAAATTAAATGGATTTGTAATTTCCGTTACGGTAATTTTATTTTCTTCAGGTCTTTCAAGCAAAGCATTTAGCAGATAAGATAATAATTCCGAGTTTTGCTGGCGTCCGAAAACGTATTTAAAAACAAAATCATATAAAAATCCATAAATCGGCTGCGACATAAATTATTAACCTCCGCATTATTAAAATATGCTATCACTATAATAAATATTATATATTATTTTTATAATATTTTCAAGCCATTTCAGTAAAATAAAGATAAAGTAAAAAAAAAATGAAACGAAATTGCGGATGATGTAGTATAATATTATATATTAATTTTTAAATTACATATATATCTGGTTATAAGCATTAAATATGCTGGTATATTTAAATGTAAGCGTGTAAGCGCGGTAAAAACGAACAAAGCAAGTTTAAAAAAATATATTATTAAAATTAAAAGGAGTGTTGTTTATGATAAAGATTCGTAGTTTATATATATTAATTGTTTTTTTTATAATGCTTTTCTCATTTGAAATATCTTTTTCTCAAAGTACTATTAACGAGCTTAATAACAATATTGATACTATGAATATATCAACACGTAATACGGGCACCGGCGAACAGGCACAAAAATCAGAAGGCGGTTCTGTAAAAAAAGTTCTCGATACGACCAGGACTTATCTTAATAATCGCGATTGTCACACGCCGGCGAGCTGGAAAACCACCCGGCAGGGTAATGTAGCTTGCGCTTATTTCGTTTCTTATGTTTTAAAAAAAGCCGGCGTTATTCCTGAAATAGAATATTACGTGCCGACGCTTGTTAAAAAATTAATTGCTACCGGTAAATATGAAAAAGTGAAAGTACCTCCGTTTAAAACGGGTGATATTATTACATGGTGGGGTGAAGGACATATAGGTTTTGTTACCGAAGACGGGCAGTCTATTGATAACTCGTCAAGCGCGGGTTGCCCTAAAAAACGTTCTATAAGCACTCTTGGCTCGTCTGATCATTACGCGCTCAGACCTAAATTTTAAGTTTGTTATAGTTTTTATAAATAAGTTGTTTTATGCTTTAAAACAAGCGCTTAAATTTTTTAAATAACAATGGCATGTGAAATTCCGTTTAAAATATAAAAGTTGCTGATGCGCTGAAGAATAATATCATTTTTGTTGCATATGCATAGGTAATGCTTTGATGTAATGATACGCTCGAATTTACATAGATATTATTTTATAATTTTTTGACGTGTATTATGATATTATCCCATGATTCAATGAATTTTTCTTTTTTATAAATTATTAGTTTTCCAGCTAAGGGATCAGCAAACGTAACTTCGTTATCATTGATTTTTAAAATAGTTATAGTATGTAAAATTCCATTTAAAATGTAAATGCTGGTAATGCATGGAAGAGTAATATCATTTAACGTTTCCCAGCTGGCGCGCGTAAGTTTTACTTCGTATTCAAATGGATCGAGTTTAATTTTTAAACCACGCGCTATGTTTATGTATTCAGTTCCCGTAATTTGCGTCAGGCATAATTCTGACATTTCACGCTCGCCGGCGTTTATCCCGAATTTTTTAAGCAGCAAAGCGCAGGAGGCCGGGGAACATGTATAGCCGGTTGATTGAAAGCAGATATCTTTGAAAAATCCGGCTTCATCGAATTCATTGGCGGCATTAAAAAGGGTTATACGCCATAAAAAAATAATGGCGAAAAAAGACATGGAAACGATAAGCGGCGCTAAATATTTGCTTTCAGTTTTTATTTTGTCGTAACGTGCTCCTATCGCGAAAAATATAAATGATATTCCCCACCATCGAAAATAAACGTAATCTATAAAAAGAAATATTGATATTTCTATTTCGGGGCGGTAATAAAGGTATAATTGCATGGATACCATGCCAAGCGAACATATTAACGCCGTGCGCTCGGCTGTAGTTCCTAGGCGGCCGGTTTTTACGCCCAGGATGAAAAGCGTTGTTATAAATAAAAAATTGATTAAAATATAAAAAAATATAATAATTACGCAACCGCCCTGAATAGTTTTTTAAATTTTTATATTATAATATATATACGATAGCCGGTTTTTATAAATTTATTATATAAAAAATATCAGTTTATGTCAATTGATTAAGTTTTACATTTTTACCAGAAAATATAATTAAAGTTAAATATTTTTTAAAAGCGTTGTTTTTTTGATATGTATAATATTTTACTGTATTTTTCGGGTTAATAATTTATTGAATACTTAAAATAATTAAGTTTTTAAAAGGCCAGATTTATTATGGATAATATTGCGGATAAATATAAGTTAAGAAGTTAAATTATAATATGTATACCAGTGGAATAAAAATAATAGATTCACACGCTCATCCAATTTTTAAAAAAAATGCGGAATTTAAATTTCCTTTCTGGTCGGCATTTTCAGAAGGTTTTCATTCAGGCGCCGGCCGGTATGAAGTTATAAATACTATTTATTATCAAAGAAGCCTGCGTATGCTTGCAAGGCTTTATAACTGCCGTGAAGATGAAGTTGAAAAAGCCAGAAAAAAAATTAAGCCGGGCGAATTATTTTATTTATGTTGCTCTTCCGGCGGCGTTGAATCGGTTTATTTAGACGATGGATTTTTAAAACGATATTCTTACAGCGTTAAATGGCATGCTAAATTTATAAATTCAAAGCGTATTTTACGTATAGAAATGCTTGCTGAAGAGTTGGCGGAGAAAAATCTAGTTTTTTCTGATTTTATAGATTTATTCAGTGATTTATTGATAAAAAACGTCCCGGATGTCGTGGCATTTAAAAGCATAATAGCGTATCGTTTCGGACTTGATTACGAAAAAACAGGGTTGAAAAGCGCAAAAGTTGAATATAATCTTATACGCGGCAAGAAGTTGAGGCTTGATTATAAAAAGTTGTTATGTTATTTGCTTGAAATAGCCATGCTTATCGCCGTAAAGCATAATATTCCGATGCAGTTTCATACTGGCTTCGGAGATGCTGATTTAAACTTATTAAAAGCCAATCCGTTATATCTTTCAAACATATTTAAAAACAGTTTATTGTCTGGCTTGAAGGTGATTTTGCTTCATGCCGGATATCCGTATTATAAAGAGGCTGCCTGGCTTGCTTCGGTTTATCCGAATGTTTATATAGATATCGGGCTTGCAGTGCCTTCTCTTTCATACGATGAAATTGACGCTATGCTGTCTGCTATAACTGCATTATGTCCTTTTAATAAAATTATTTATTCATCCGACGCTCATTTTGTGCCTGAACTTTATTATATAGGCTCGATTACTGTACGTAACGCTATAAATACTTTTTTATCTCGACTTGTTAAAAACCATGAAATTTCATCTAACTTTGCTGAAACGGCTGCGGCTATGATTTTAAGAAATAACGCCGCGGGCGTATATGAAAGATAAATTATGGTTTTCCGTTAAATAAAAAATATATAATAAAGAGGCTCGATAGCAATAGATTTTAAATTAAAATTTATTGAAAGTGTTTATTTGAAAATATTTTTATTGATACAGGAGTAATCATGAAATATAGATTATATGGTGAAAAGCCTTACAGATTATTTGCTATACATGGCGGGCCGGGGGCGCCTGGAAGTGTTTCAACGCTCGCGCGCGGGTTATCATGCTATTCGGGTTGCATTGAAGCATTTCAGACAAAAAATTCTATAAGCGAGTCACTTGAGGAGTTAAAAGAACAAATCGCTGAAAATTATGATAAACCGGCTGTTCTTTTTGGCCATTCATGGGGCGCCTGGCTTGTTTATCTTTTTGCTCATAAATATCCGGATATGGTTAAAAAAATATTTTTGATATCATCCGGAGCTTTTGAGCAAAAATATGTTGATTTAATGCTTAAAAGAAGGCTTGATGCATTGCAAAACGATGAAAAAAAAGAATATATGTTTATAATTAATGAGCTTAAAACTAAAAATGAAAATTCGTCGGAGCTTATAATCAGGCTTGGAATGCTGGCGTCTAAAGCTGATAATTATGAGGTAGAAGAAATTGAAGAAAATCGTGAAGCTATTATCGATATTAAAGGCGGCCAATATTCTGCGCTCTGGAACGAAGGCGCTGCGCTTCGTTTAAACGGGTATTTTAAAAAAATTGCATCTGAAATATTATGTCCGGTTGTCGTAATACATGGCGATAATGACTCGACGCCAATTAATGGCGTTATTGAGCCGCTTGAAGGCAGGCTGCAGTTTTTAAAATTTTATTCTATTAATAAGGCAGGTCATAATCCATGGAAAGAAAAATATGGAAAAGATATTTTTTGGAAAATAGTTAAAGCAGAATTGAACTTTATAAATCAATGATAAAAAATTTGGTTAAATAAATGTTATGATATTAAAAATAAGTTTTTAAAATTGACCGGCGTATTTTTATATTTTAAAATAAAAATTGAACCGCATTTGATTTTTTACGTATCGTAATAAAGGAGGCGGAATGAGCATTAATTTTAATATTTCAAATTGGTTTGAAGAATATTATGCCGGTCTTTTTCGATTTATATTAAAATTAACCGGCGATTATCATGAAAGCGAGGATATTATACAGGATACTTACTTGCGCGCAATTTTAAAGTTTCCTTTATATAATTCCGACCGGGGAAGCGTTAAAAATTGGCTTTATAAAATTGCTGTAAATATTTTTTATGATCGTGAAAGGTTTAAACGCAGGGAAGAAAACGTGGCTAAAGAATATTATCGCGAAAATGAAGATATTAATGACGATGGTAATTTATCTATCGATGTTCAATATTCGAAAGAAATAATAGAGCGTGCCGTGAATATGCTTGCTGCTGATAAACGCGCTATGTTTATATTATCACTTAAAACAAGCGTTCGAGATATGGCTGAAATATTTTCGATAGCCGAAGGAACCGTTAAAAGTAGAATGTATTATATTAGAAAAGAACTTTGCGCTAATTTAAAAAAAATATATAAGGAGGAAAATTTATGAATAAAAAAATTGAAGTTAAAAATAATGAAATGTTAAATGATAACCATGAAAATTCAAGTAATGATGCTTTTAATAAAATGTTTGACAATTACGTTGATGATATGGAAAAAAAATCACCAGCCGGTGGAAGCCGTTTTGTATCTGAAATCGTTTATCAGAAATTTTTTGATGTTACGTTTGGATATTTAATATCATCGACTGCGGGCCTTTTTTTCTTAATGGCATTACTTCCGGTTTTTTATACTGTACATGATGGAATAATTCGTTCCCTTAATAATTCGGCTCCAATTGGTGAAATATTTAGCGCTCTCGGAATTGGCTGGTTTATAATTTTATTTATAGCAACGGGGTTTTTTACCGGCGGCGTCGCTCTTTTTAATTCAATGCGTATAGGCAAGCCTATTCTTAAATATATGTTTATTTTATCTGCATTTATTATAATTTTTGAAATAAGATATAGTATTTGCCATAGCGGTATTATTAGTTTTGAAAGCGTTTTGTTTTTTATGTCGTTATTATTATGTGTTGCTATGATTTTTGCACTGGCTGCGGTATCTTATAAAAACCATAGTATAAAAATAATGTTATTTTTAAATTATGGATTGGTTATATTTAATTCTATTATGATAGTGCGTTATTTTATATCTTTTAACTCATTAGCTATGAGCGATCGTCATGTTCATTACCTGACGTTATTATTTATTACTGCAATATTTATGCAGACAGTAGAATCAGTGCGTACGTTTTTTTATATTGATAAAAAATCGTTAAAAGTATAAATAGTGTTTGCATCGTTTTAATTGTATTTTTCGGGTTAAATGACTGATATAAATTTTTAGAGTTTTGTTTTTAAATAAATTTTAGCCCTGTTAGCGGCATTTTCTTTAATGTTGTTGTAGTATAAAGTATAGTCCAGGCTATGATAAATTCCCATTTTGATAAGGAAATTTCCCGGATATTGTTCGTCGGCATTGATCGTGCTGCATATTAAAGCGCCTCTCGCCTTATCAATACGGGCATCTGCGTAATTTAAAACGTCGGTTGCCGTGATAGTTGCGTTAAGAAGATTGGGTATCATTGATCCAGCATTTTCTGCTGCAGAAACTGGCGTTTCTTCGAGCGCCCAGCTTATAGGATTTATAACTATCGCATCCGGCAATATAACCGGGTTTTTCATATAAGTTATCGGGGCTTCGGTATTATATGAAATAATTACTCCTGTGTCGTCAGGACCTGTGGCAAATTTTAAATGAGGATTTTGCGCCATGTATGATTCGGTAATCGAATATCCTATTACATAGGCGGCTATCATTTTTGAGTAAATTACTTTATTTTCTTTCATATATTCTGATAGTAAATGGATTAGTATGTTTGAACCCTGTGAATGTCCCGCTAAAATAAATGGACGATTGTTATTGAAATTTTTAATATAATATTCAAATGCTGTGCGTACATCAAATGTAGGAATACCATTAATGATTTTATCACGTTCTTCCGCCGGGATGGATAGAGCGTATGCGGCATCTACCTGCCTGTAATATGGAGCGTATATATTGGCGAACGATTC
This sequence comes from uncultured bacterium, assembly GCA_964421195.1. Taxonomy (GTDB): domain Bacteria; phylum Muiribacteriota; class UBA9980; order UBA9980; family UBA9980; genus UBA9980. The sequence continues at coordinate 21,109 of CAYQWL010000031.1, forward strand.
GAAAGCCGAAGCTTGCGTCTTTAAAAAAAAATTTGCTTTTGACATCATGACGGCATTATCTATTTCACAAATATATGATTCATTTGTGCCGGTCCTTTGATATGTAGTAGGATATAGAAAAAAAACATCTATATTTTTAGCGGCGCTAACAGGTAATGAAAGCCAGCGTTGCGGGTTTGAGTAATTTACGGCGTTTGAAATGCCAATATTTGTAGAATCGATTTCGTTTAAAATACATCCTGAAAAAATAAAGCAAAATAATAAAATAAAACCTATCATTTTAATATTTGCTGTGATAATTTTTTTCATTATTATTCTCTTTCAATTTATAATTATAATCAGTAATAATATATCGTATTTGATCTTATATTACTTTGTGGCTTTTGTATTATATGAAATTTCAGCTGTAAAAAAATATATTATTAAAGCAACATCACTTCTTCTTTATAGCCGAATCTTATGGTGTTATCTGTGTAAATTAATTTTTCAGCTGTAAGTTCGTACCATTTAATTCCGATTGTTGATTTTATAAGGTCGGGCTGCATGAAACTTTTTAAATCTGAAAATTTTGAAAAATATATAAGCGCGGCTTGTGCAATTTTTATAAGGCCTTCGATTTCCCGGCAACAGCCAAATATCTGCACTCCTTTTATATCCCGGTAATTATAAAAATTTTGGGTAATGGCGGCTGATATATCGGGATTTTGTGATATATTTTGCGCATGAATGGTCCGGGCTACTGAAATGAAATAAAAGCTGTTGTTTTTGCGTGCGAAAAAAACGGGGGTCGATCTCAACGCATTAGTTGCATTATTTTTTTTATTTGTTTCAATCGTTTTTATACATGCCGTATTTGCTGGATCATTCGCGATGTTATTATTGCATTTTTGGGGTTTTGTTTCATCAATTCCAGATGTTGAAAGCACCATTACGTTAAGTGAGTCAATATATTCGAATATGTTGTTAATAGCCGGTGAAAAGCTCATCTGGGCTCAAATGGTTTTATGTATTTTTCGATTATTTCATCAAAATCATCAGGCATTACATGATGATGCCAGATTTGTTCGGGATACACGACCATGTTAGGCCCATCCATGCACATTGAAAAACATTTTACCTGCGTAATTTTAACGGTTGTATTTAAGCCTTTTGATTTTACATATTCTTTCAACCGTTTGCAGAGCCCGTAACTTTCTTTACGCCCGCAACACGGAGCGTCAAGATTTTCTTTTATATTGGTGCATATCAGGATATGCCTTTTAAAATTGATTTTATCGTTTATAACCATATTTATTGCTCCTTTGAACACAAAGGAATACATAAAAATAAAGAATAGTTACGCCGGTTTTGTTTCGTAAAAATCCATAACTATTCTTTATTATTTATCTTTAATTTTTAATAAATATTTAACATTTTAAAAATTATTATTTAAAGTATTAAATGCCAGGAATTATAGTATCATTAAAATTATCCATGATTCGCCTGGATATCATAGCTTTTAATATGTTATGGAAATCATCAAATTTCATGGTTTTTTGTTCAGGCGTGCAATATCTGCGCCAGGTGATAAGCGATTCTTCAGCTTCCTTACCGCCGATTATTAATAAATTAGGGCATTTTTTCTTAGCGTTTACTCTGATTTTTTTATTGAAAGAGTCCGTGGAATTGTCTATTTCTACTCTTATAAAATCGTTTCTCAAAGTTTCTTCGATTTTACGGCAATATTCCATAAATTTATCGGAAACTGGTATTATGGTGGCCTGAACAGGTGAAAGCCATGTCGGAAAAGCGCCGCCGAAAAGTTCTATTAGAAAAGCTATAAAGCGTTCGTGAGTTCCGAGCGGCGCGCGGTGTATAATATAAGGCCGTTGTTTTACGCCGTTGCTGTCGGTATATTCAAGGCCGAAACGTTCGGCTACGGCAAAATCGAGCTGTGTAGTAGAGGCGGTTTCTTCGCGCCCAATTACATTTTTAACCTGAAAATCTATTTTAGGACCGTAAAAAGCCGCTTCGCCTTCATGTTCTTCATAAGCGATACCGAGCTCATTGACTATTTCACGTACCACTTTTTCTGAATGTTCCCATAGTTCTTCGTTGTTGACGAATTTTTCTGGCTTGTCTTTTGAGTGCATGGAAAGTCTTATCCAGTATTCGCCCATTCTAAAAAGATCATAATAAAATTTATGCAGTTCTAAAACGCTTTTAAATTCCTGTTTTACCTGTTCGTTAGTACAATATATATGAGCATCGTTCATACACATGCCGCGCACGCGAAGGAGGCCTGATACCTGTCCTGATTTTTCGTAGCGGTAGTTATTGCCGTATTCGGTGAGTCTATAAGGAAGGTCACGGTAACTTTTCGGTATGGCTTTATATATCATGTGATGATGAGGGCAATTCATCGGTTTTAAATAATATTTTTCATTTTCATCACCGATCATCGGCGGAAACATTACGTCTTTGTAATACGGCAGGTGGCCTGAAGTATGATACAGACCTTCTTTCGTTATTTGCGGAGTAACGACGCGTTTATAGCCGTATTTAAATTCCATTTCTTTAGCTAATTTTTCAAGTTCTTCGCGAATAACGGTGCCGTTAGGCAGCCATAAAGGAAGTCCCGCGCCGACTTCTTCAGAAATAGTAAATATTTCGAGTTCATGGCCGAGTTTTTTATGATCGCGTTGCAGAGCGAGTTCACGGCGTTTTAAAAAATCTTCGAGCGCGTCGCGGTCTTCGAACATTAAAGCGTATATACGCGTCATCATAGGATTTTTTTCGCTGCCGCGCCAGTACGCGCCGGCGATTCTGTCGAGTTTAAAGCAGTCAACTTTTATTTTATTGGTGGATTCAACATGAGGGCCTTCACACATATCTATAAACGTTCCATTTTTATAAAAAGAAAAAACGTTTATATTTTGTTCTTTAGCGAGATCTTTTAAATATTCGATTTTAAACTCCTGACCCATTTCGCTTAAACGTTCTATGGCTTTTTCAAGCGGCAGCTCTTCATGTTCAAATTTCTGGTTCGATGATATGATTTTTTTCATTTCTTTTTCAATTGATTTAAGATCTTCTTCACCGATAGGTTCTGATAGTATAAAATCATAATAAAATCCATCTTCTATTGCCGGGCCGAATCCAAGTTTTGAGCCTGGCCTCAGTTTTAATACAGCCTGAGCTAAAATATGCGCCGCTGAATGCCGGGCCGTTTCAAGTTGCGCATCATGCTGCTTTTGCATTTTATGTTCCACTAAAATTCCCTTCCAATCTTTTATATTTTTAATTTTTTATAATTTTTATATAAATATATCAAACGTTATATTTTATCAAAAATATCAATAATTGTCAAATTTTATAGATGTTTGATTGTCAATAGATTTACATGTAAATTGAAAAAATCAATAAAAGCGCAAGCTATATTAGAACCAAATATTTTTATGATATTATATAGCGTTACCGCCGCTTATTTTTAATACAAAATTTGCAATGACAGCCTTTTTTAATATGCCGTTCATCTTTAATGAATGAGTAAATGGTATTTTTTTCTTTTAAACATTTTACTTCAAGGCTGTCGCCGCTGTGTGTTGTTATAATAAAATCTTTGCCGTAAATCGGTGATTTTTCTTTGTTTTTAACAAACTCCGGCGAAAACGACAATTTTTTTGAACGTTCGCTGTAACGATAAAGCCCTTCTTCTTCGATTATTTCATTGTATCGCCCTACAAAAAGAGCATGATATGAATTGCCGTCAGTTAATTCGATAAGTAATTTACCGCTTTTAATTTCATACCAGCAGCCCTGTATTTTTTTTTCACTGCAAGCAGCCGGTATTATCATGGTTATAGTAAAAATGATAGCGATAATAAATACGATAAAAAATATCGGTATCGATAAATATGTAAATTTATTAAAATGATTATACGTTTTTTTAAAAAATTTCATTATTTATGTTATCATGTGCGATATAATATATAATTTTTTCTTTGTTTTTAATTTAATGCACTTAATATTCTGCTTGATTATATATGAATGTATAGTTTTTTGCAATGGTTATTTAAAGATTTTTAAGATAATTTAAAGTAATAAGGTAAATATTTCATTACATGCGTTAATGCTGATTGACTTAATATTTTATTTATGATATATTTATTTTGAAATGAAAATTATTGAAGGAATACATAATTATATCGGCCAGGGCCGGCCAGTATATGTGGCTATGGGCGCTTTTGATGGAATACATTACGGCCATGCCAGGCTCATAGGTATGGCTGTTGAAGCTGCGCATAAAAATAACGGCGAATCGGTCGTTCTTACTTTTAAACCTCATCCAAGATGTTTTATATCTTCAAATAACCGTTTTGAATTGATAACTTCTTATTTTGATAAACAAAGAATAATATCTGAAATGGGCGTCGATACCATGATTATTATAGAATTTAATGAAATTATCGCCGCTATGCTGCCATTTGATTTTATTGAAAAATTTCTTATCAATAATTTAAAAGTGAGCGAAGTTTTTGTTGGGTTTAATTTTTATTTCGGTTCCAACCGTTCGGGCAATTGCAAAACACTTAATGAAGCCGGTACGCGCTATAGTTTTAAAGTAAATGTATTGAGTCCGATTCAAATTGGTAATTTTGTAGTTTCTTCATCGAAAATAAGACTTCTTATTGAAGCTGGCGCGGTTAATGACGTTATTAAATTTATGGGCCGTCCTTTTAAATTGAGCGGCAAAGTGATTCATGGCGATGGACTTGGAAGAAAATTAAACATTCCGACGGCAAATTTGCAAACGCCGGATGACGGATTGATAGTGCCAAAACCGGGAGTTTATGCGGTTAAGTGTATAATTAAAGGCGTTTCTTATAAAGCGGTTATGAATATAGGTACGCGTCCGACTATTTATGAAAAGCAATCGAGTATAACTACATTCGAGGTACATATACTCAATTTTAACGCTGATATTTATATGGAAATTCTTGACATTTATTTTATAAAAAGATTACGCGATGAAAAAAAATTTGCTGATTTTAAAATGCTTTGTGATCAGATAAAATCTGATGTTTTATTTGCCGCGGAATATTTCGATGAATTAGATGAAAATGAATTTAAAAAAATATAAAAGGGATATAAAATGAGCGAGCAAAATAATATTAACGGAACTGCTTCGGCGGGTTCCGGCTCTGGAATCGAAAACGGCGCCGCCGGCGATGTAAATTTATCAGTCGCGGCGGATTCCCGCTTGATGCATTATAACGCCAGATACAGTATTAAAAGAAAAATAATATTATATATTACTATATTAATTTTTGGAATAATGGCTGCAATTTCTATTTATATGGCCCGCCAGCAGCAAATTTTACTTATAAATAAAATGATTGAAAAAGCGGAGTACTTAAATAAATTGCTTCTTATAAGTTTTAGCGAGGCTATATTATCGAATCAACTTACCACGCTGCAGTATTCGGTTGAAGATGTGAAACGCAGTGACGCCGACGTAGAATATTGCGAAGTATATGATCTGGATATTAGATGCATAGCGTCTTCTATTGAGTCTAATAGAGGAAATATTAAACCTTCTGCCGGAGACGATAAAATATCTTATGACCTTATAGTTAATTCTATAAAAAATTCTTCCACTCAACGTAATTTTATACCGGACGGACGAGGATTCGAGGTGGCCGTTCCACTCGTTATAAGTAAGACAGTTAAAGGAAGTCTTATAGTTAGATATTCTTTAAAAAAAGTACGCGATGAAATATTTAATTCTTATATACATTTGTTTTTTATATTTATTATCGCTATAGTTATAAGCTGGATTATATCGGTGTTTGTAAGCCGTAAAGTTACGACGCCGATATTCGATCTCGCCCGCGGCGCCAATGAAATTCTTGATGGAAATTATGATTATAAAATTACAAAAATATCCGATGATGAAACAGGAATAATATCTACTGCTTTTAATTCCGTAACCAGCGCACTTACGCTTAAAATAAAAGAACTTAAGGAATATTCCGAAAATTTAGCGCGCACTAATGCGGAACTGGATAAAAAAATCAGTGAGATGAAATCTCTTCAGGACCTCGGACGGATAATAAGTTCTATCTTTAATTTAGAAGAATTGCTGCGCGCGATAATACAGAATGCGACCATAGTAATGAAAAGCAAACGTTGTTCGATAATTCTTGTTCACGATAAAACTGGCGATCTTTATATAAAAGTAGCGAAGGGTATGGACGAGGCTAATGATTTTACAGAAAATATTAAATTAAAAACTGGCGGGCTTATAACTGATTATTGTATTAAACAAAAGCAATCTCTTCTTGTAACTGATTTAGATACCGATGACAGGTTTCCTGAATCTATTAAAGACGTCAGGTATAAGACTAAATCATTTATAGCCGTTCCATTGATTATTAATGACCGCGTTACAGGCATGATATCGATTACTGAAAAATATAATAATGAAATATATAATGCATCCGACCTTCAGTTACTGCAAATATTCGCTAATCAGGCCGTTATAGCTATTGAAAACGCAAGATTGTATGAACGGCTTGTGGTGAGAGAAAAACTCGAACGCGAACTTGAAATCGCTCATAATATTCAAATGAGTATGATGCCGCAAAAATATCCTGATATTAAGGGAATATCGATTGCCGGAGTGGCTATACCCGCAAAGGAAGTCGGCGGCGATTATTATGATTTTTTGCCTGTATCAGAATCGAAAGTGGGAATAACGATAGGCGATGTTTCGGGTAAAGGCGTACCGGCCGCGCTTATGATGGTAATGATACATTCCATACTCAGGGCAAGGGTAATGAGTGATCATAATCCTAAAGATATAGTGCTTGAATTAAATAAATTTATGCTTAACGAACTTGAACCCAGGATGTTTATAACGCTTTTTTATATGATACTCGATGTTGATAATAAAAAATTAAAATATACCAATGCGGGCCATAATTATCCAATGGTGTTTCATGAAGGGAATACCGAAGTGGATTCGCTTAAAGATGGCGGATTGTTGCTTGGCGTTTTTGAAGCGCCGATGTATGAAGAAGGCGAGTATCAACTTATAGCCGGTGATGTGGTGATAATGTACACCGACGGTATAGTCGAAGCGATGGATGATAAAGATGAAATGTATGGATATGAAAGATTTTGCGAGTTCGTTCACGGCGTTAAGCATAAAAAGGCCGATGAAATCAAAGAAGATATACTTCAAGAAATGAAAAAATTTATGGGCGAAGCTCCGCAATATGATGATTTAACTCTTATAGTGGTTAAAGTCGAAAATGAAAAAGCAGGGTAAATAGGTAGCGTTATTTAAATTATTTATTTATACTTATTTCTACATTTGTATTCGTATTCATATACTTATATTTATTTGTAATTATTTATATTGTTCTGTATTTTTAATTTAATATCATATACAGCCGAATTTTTAATTTTTTAAGAATTTATCGGCGGTTCGCTCGTTTTTCTTCTTTTGTTTTTATAAAATAAGCTCTGACGTCGCCATTCGTTTCTTTAAATGTGACAAGCTTGTGTTTATCGGGGCATTCTATATATCCGCATTGCATTATGGCGGCGATGTCGTGAGCCTGTTTATTAATTTTAGCGACGTCCGTTTCTTGTTCATCGCCGAAATTGACTATGAGCGAGTCTTTTTTTATAATTACAACTTTATAATAGTACCGGTAGTGGCTTTCACATTCGTACCAGTGATGTTTTTCAATTTCATGAATCCAGCATAACACGCTTACTGCGTATATATCTGTATTTTCGAGAAACGGAGTAAGGCTGGCCCAATTGAATACCTTTCGTCTGTAGAAAATTTTTCGTTCGGCCGTATTGATGATATAAAAATTATCGATGAATGCTTTCGATATGATGATGGCGGCGGCGCTGAGAATAATGATTATATAGCATACAAACCGCACATGTGATAGATCGGCGCCAAGCATAGTAATTACGTAATGTAAGAAGTTTCTTATCAAGTATAGCCGTCGCGATTCAAAGGTGGCGACGATTATAACTATGGCGACGATTATGGCGATCACGCTACCTAACGGAATGGATATTTCTTCCTCGATAGTAAAATCGATTTTAATATAAGGCGGCAGCGTTTCGGACGGTTCTTTCACAGCCGTCGGATATGCGCGTCTGGCCATGTTACGCGTGATACCTTCTTTTTCAAACACTTCGTCTTCCGTTTCACCTAAAACGTTGCGAGCAATATTTTCATGATCGCTATGGACCATGTTTGCCTCCCGTGTATGATTTGACTTTTATTGAGTATGTCATATTATATCATATCCCTGCCATCAATTTCAAGTTTTTTAATTGACTTTCTGATAAGCGGATTAAATTCATTCATGCTGTTATTCCTTTATTTCTGGCGTTTACAATAAACGGCGTCATCGCAAGCCGTTCATTTTAATTTTAA
>CAYQWL010000032.1:0-29397 GCA_964421195.1 uncultured bacterium
AAAAATGCCGAAATTTTAATTCTTAAATTGATGAAAAAAGAAAAAAAAATATCAGAAACGCTCGATAAAAATCTCGCTATAGCTATCGGATTTCTTGGCGGAAAATTTGCGCGTCCCGGCACCGCTTTTTCTTTTACCACTCCGTTCTCTCAGGCAGGAATACTTATCGGGCAGCTCGTGCGTAATATTAATTGTATGAAATTAAGAAATGAAACGGCCCGTATAATCATCAGCCGGGCTGATCCGTTGCCTTTTTCACTTGAATGTTTTAAATGGTTTAAAACTACCGATGAAAAAGGTGAGGCTAACAGGATTCTATCTATTGAAGACGAACACGAACTCGCCGAATTACTGTTAGAACGCATAAAAACTGAGGCCGGCCGTGCGCCTATATATATAAGTTTCCCCGAAGACACGCAAAGAATTTTCGAGTTCTGGGCATATCGTGAATCAATGGAGCAAACTTCGAATTATGTCGTTTCTACATTCGAACAAAAAAATGATCGAGTTTTTGATTTTTTGAAATGTTTTACGCGGGGCCATCTGGTTTCAGAGGGCGATGATAACAATAACTGCCATATCGAACGTAACGTATATTTAAAAATATCTAAAATAGTAGAGCCCGCTGCAATTTATAATATTTTAATACGAATTTACGGGATATCTTTAAAATCTATTACTGGTGATTCAGACGATGAAAGGCTGGCATGTTCGTTTTTTAATTCGTATGAATTATTTGACGATAAAAAAAAGAAAAAAAATAAATAATTTTATGCGATTAACGAATATTTTTATATTCTGTATTCTGCATTATCTGTTATTGCCGTAAATCTACATTTAATTTATAATATAAATTTCTGGAGGCCAAATGGAATTATATCAATCTGTCGTTCTTGGCTTTATTCAGGGGCTTGGAGAATTTTTACCCATATCGAGTTCGGCGCATTTAATATTGGTGCCGGAAATATTAAACTGGAAAGATCCGGGCCAGACTTTCGACGTAGCCCTTCATGCCGGGACTCTTACTGCCGTATGCGTTTATTTTCGTGAAGATTTATCGAAATTAATGCGCGCCTTTATAAATTCTATTAAAACCCGGACTTTTTCGTCTTCTTTTGAAGCGCGCCTTTGTTACTACATAATACTCGCCACGATTCCGGGAGCCGTAGCGGGCAAAGCTTTTGAGAAGTTGATTGAAACTTCGGTGCGTGATTCACATAATCTTATATCGTTTCTTTTAATATTTATGGGAATAATATTAATGGTCGCGGATAAATATGGTAAAAAAATTTTATGCTTTGAAAATCTTACGCTAAAAACCTCTTTTTTAATAGGTATGGCGCAGGCTCTCGCGCTGGTTCCGGGTTTTTCGCGTTCAGGCACGACTATCACCGCCGCCCTTGCGCTCGGTTTTAAAAACGAAGCGGCTGCCCGTTTTTCTTTTTTGCTTTCTATTCCGATTATAACCGGTGCGGGCGTGCTTAAAGGCTCGCATATCTTAAAAAATGGACTTGACGGCGCTTCGGCGCTTAATTTCGGCGCGGGAATATTAACTTCAGCTATTGTAGGTTATCTTGCTATTAGCTTTATGCTTAAATTTATCAAAACAAACGGTTTTAAATTATTCGCGATTTATCGATTCGCATTCGGCGCTTTTGTGATTTTATATTTTTTACTTGCCGGAAAAAAATAATGATAAATATATAATAATGTCGCATATAATCATATAAAATTTTAAAGAGGTGATTTATTTGTTAAAAAATTACATGAATTTAAAAATTAAAGAATTTGTTCATATTAATTTTTCAAAAACGTCCGTCCGCTTTTTTTGTTTTGTTTTATCCGCATTATTTTTATCATGCTTTTTTCTTGCCGCTGCGGTTCAACCGGCTCTGGCTGTAATGCATTTTGTTCATCCTGACGGGCTTTTTAACTTTTCTTTAAAATCAAGCGGCTGGTTTGATAACCCTATAAACGATCAGCTTTTTTTTAATTTAACTCCCGCGATGTCGCTTCTTATCGAAAACGATAGTCAGAACGTATTATTAACAGTCAGTCCCCTTGATTCTAAAATGTACGGTGATACTATAGATTCGGCTTATAAAGTAATGCTTGAAAAAATTTCTATGGATTCTTCCAATGTTATATTTTTAAAAAACGATTATTTTCATAATGGAATATATTATAAGGATATAGTTTATAAAGATAAAAATGACCTGTCGAATGTGCGAATACTTATAAGCGCCGATGGGAAAAAAACTATGGCTTTTGATGAACGAATTTACGCTATTATTTTTTATTTTCCGACCGGCTCCGATTTTATAAATTCCGGCGAAGATGTTAATTTTCTGCTTAAAACCTTCATGTATAAAACTCAGCTCGCTGAACCGCTCGATGATAATTTAGTGTCTCTTGGTAAAAGCGCGGATTGTATCGGCGAATATTTAAGTCTTTACGAAACAAACTGCGGTATAGTCGCTTTAACGAACGGCCGTTCTAAATTACCTTTATTTAAAGATCCGCTCGTTAAATTCAATCAAATATTAGAAACCAACGAAGGCTTAACATCTTTTAAGTTAAATGACGGCACGCTTGGATTCGTTAATTCAAAAAGCAGAATCGAATTTTTTAATATGGCGAATTTAAAATTGGAACGCGGTGAAATAATTATTAAATCTGAACAACGCTCATCATTCACAACTATTCATTGCGGTAATTTTATTGAAATGAAGATTAATAGCGGATTATTTTCGGCGGTTTGCAATTCCCCGCAGGATTCAAACGTTTCATGTATAATTATAAATGTCGCGCAGGGAAGCGCGGAAGTAAGTTTTGAAGCCGGAATTTTACCTTCTAAAAAACTTATAGCCGGAGATTCTTATGTTGTTGAAATCAGCGATGCCGGTAAAGTTATATCGCATAACATAAAAAAAGCCGATGATATTAAAATTGAAAAAGCAGATCCTGATTTATGGCTTAAACCTCTGGTGACGCATAAAGTGGTGGAAACACTCGATTATCTTAAAAAGTTAAAAAGTTTTGAAAACTAATCAATAAAATAATGTTCGTTATAAAATATTATGTTATTGATCTTTATTTAATGTCAAATTTAATTGATTTTATTTAAAATATGTATTATAATATATAAACTTATGGTAGAAACTAAAACGATTGTCAGGCAATTAACCATACTGTCGGATATATCTAATATCAAATCGGTAAGGCAAACGCTCTTAGCCGAGATGGCGTTATGCGGTTTTGACGAAGAATCAAAAATGGCTATAGCGGTAGCTATAGATGAATGTCTTACCAATGCTATAAAGCATGGAAATCGTAACAATAAAAAGCTGACCGTTGAAATTAATTATAAAATTAATTTTGAGCTTATAGAAGTAAGTATAAAAGATAAAGGCTGCGGATTTAACTGGAAAGAAAATCTTCATTTAAGCGGGGACGAAAATTTTACGGGTTATGAATTGGGCGGCCGCGGATTATTTATGATATCTAACATGATGAATAGCGTTAACTACAACGACTCCGGTAATCAAATCACTATAATAAAAAATAATGCGAATTGTTTAAAGTAATTTTTTATGCCGTTTTAAAAAAACTATTATCGATTAATTAATATAAACTATATAATGCAACGGCAATTATCGCTGTAATTATTATAATTATATATTTTAATGCCGTATAATCTTTTTTTTCTTCAGGACTATAAAGCGTGCCTCTTTTTTTTATGCGTTCTACTGCAGGTTGTCTGGATAACGGGGTAAAAGCGTTTTCCGGCTGTGGGGTCCGTTCTGATTCAACATTCTTATTATTCAAATTATCGGTAGTTCTGGGTTTATTATATTTCAATAAAAGAGTTTTTGAAGTTTTTTGTTCTTTGAGGCCCTGCGGTTCGTGAGGTATTCTGGTCATAAGCGTTCCCTGCTTGATTTTTTTTACCGCGCTGCCTTCATGAATTATGGCTGAATAACGTTTATCACTTAGCTTTGAGTTCAAAGCTGTATCTGTATTTTCGACTCCCCGTAAATTATCTTCAAAAAAATTAGATTTTTCGCCGGAATTTTCTGTGTATTCATAATTAATAGAATTTTTATCGAATAAAATATCAAGTTTAAAATCACGGCCAGCTTTTTCAATTATTGGTTTAAGCTCTTCTATCGATTTAAAACGCGATCTCGGTTCTTTCTGCAAACAACGTGTTATTAAAAGATCTACATAATCTACTATATTTATCACTTCAGAGCTTAGCGCCTCTATATCTAATTTTTCGTCTTCGAAATATCTATCATTTTCACCGGCTAATAAAACATCGCAAAAAGTCGAAGGCGGAATTAATTCGCTCTGTTCGTCATAAATCGGTCTGATTCCTGTAAGCATTTCGTAATATATAACTCCGACTGAATAAATATCGCTTGCCGCCGTTAGAGCTTTTACTCCGTTTTCCTGTTCGGGTGACATATACCCGCGCGTACCGCCGATCATATCTTTATCGAGAATATTTTCTTCAAATTTAAAATGCGAAAGCCCGAAATCAACTAATTTAAGCTTGAGTGTTTCGGGGTTTATCATAATATTAGAAGGCTTGAGATCGCAATGTAAAAGTTCATGGTAATGGAAAAAATGAAGTCCGCAGGCAATTTGTAATGCAATCGTTTTAAACTCGGCTAATTTTAAAGTTTTTTTCTTTTTAAGATATGCGCTGAGCTCGATGCCTTCTATATATTCCATTATCGAATAAGCGCAGGTTTCATTGACGCAATAATCGAGAGTAGATACAAGATGTTCCTCGCCTATATTTTTTGAAAATTCACATTCTCTTTTAAATAGATCTATAAATAATTCATTACCAAGGCAATCTTCTTTTATTAATTTTAATGCGACTAATTTTTGCAGTTTAAGATCCTGACATCTATATACTCTGCCAAAACTTCCTTCACCGGAAAAACCTAAAATTTTTAAACGTTGACGGTCTTCAGGTTTAAGACAATCTTCGAGCTTTATGACATTTTGCATGGATGCGCCGCAATTAGTGCAATTAACGACGCCGTTATTATTAATTTCATTACATTTTAAACAATGTTTCAAATTATTACCTATCTTTTTTTGTTATATTCGCGAAATTCGAGGCGGAAATATAAATCGCCTAATTTTATTTCGCATTCTTCATGTATAACTTTTTCATTTATTTTATCGCCATTTACAAAAGTTCCGTTGGTACTTTGAAGATCTTTAATTTTTACCGAAATATCGCTTAATTCGATAAGCGCATGACTGCCGGAAATAAAAGGTGATTCGCGAAGGCATATATCTGATTGCCTGGAGCGGCCAAGTGTGGTTGAACCGTGTTCAATTAAAAATTCTTTTCCCTCATAAGGAGGTGAAAAACAAACTAAAAAAAGTGAATAATTTTTTAGCGTAGCAAGATTACGGCCGGTATTGCGTAAAATGGTTTTTAAGTTTTCAACCGGTTCCGCGGTTTTGGCCGTATTTTTATCAGCACTTTTTTGATCTATAGCAGGCGGGATTGAAGCACCGTATGTACCGTTATATAATTTTGCGGTCCTGATTGAACCGTTTAATATTGCTCTTGCGCGTTTATCGGCTGATCTGAATATAAATTGCGCGATCTTACTCTGAGCATTAATATAAAAATTTTTTAAAAGCCCTACTTCAGTGATAAAAAGTGCGGTATAATATTCGCCGGCTTCGCCCGGTTTATAATAATACTTGCTGGCGCACTCGCGAACGGTTTCAATCGCGTGCAGATAAGGAGTAAAACAAGGACGTCTGATTTCTTCCATACCGTCGAGAATATCTTCAAATTCATCAGCCGCTTTAGCGGTAAGATTATTTTTAATCATAAGAGGATAAGCGCCATTAATTTTTAAATAAGTTTCAAAAAGCGCAAAATCAAATAATATATGCCGCTCCTGTTTAACATTGTCAAAAGAGGTAAGAAGAATTTGATTATTATTTGATATATACATTTCGCGAGGATTAAGACCGCCGGTTGAAAACGCCGTCTTAAAAACGTATTTATCGTTTTTTAATACCTTTAAATAATTAATGATTTCGTTTTTTTTAATTAAATTAGATATATCTTTGCTTTCAGAAAATGTTTTATTTAAAAGAGTATTGTAAAATTCTTCGGTTGAAAGCGGCGGCGCGCTTTTAATTTCAAAATCATATTCGATTGAATTAATGAATCTGGCGAGTCTTTCTTTTTTTATGACAGGATTATAAATAAAATATGAACGCTCCAATGCGCTTCCCATGCTATTAACTCGCACTATAATTGAACGGTCACAGGCTTTTTCGATGGTGCCGCTAAATTTATAATTTTCGGTTATACCGCTGCGATTTTCGCCTTCTATTTTTAAAGGTTTTGATAGATCTCCGCCTTTTATAATTACATGGGGCGAAAATGAAAATAGTCCGAAAACTTTACCGCCAAAAAATAACGATTCATAGTCATTAATTAATGTATCTCTATTTTCGGATAAATTTTCATAAAAATTTGAGGCTAAATTATCAACTAAAAATTTTTTTATGGTTGATACGATTTCAATTTTCCCTTTACTTTCAATAAATTCAATAAGATTTATGAATTCATTTTTTAAAATTGCGCCATTAAATTTAAATAAAATAACTCCTGAATTATTTTTAAAAATAAAGTCGGCTATTTCACTAAAATTTTCTGTATTTTGAGAAGCGATTTTATTTAATCCTATTATTTCAAGCTTTAAAAAATGCTTATAACCTATTTTAATAACGTGATAACTGAAATCAGAGTTATACTCTGCTGAACGTTGCGCCTGGCAGAAAAATAATTTATATTCATTTAATTTATTATATAATAATTTTTTGACGCTTACCCGCTCATATAAAAAAAAGATTCCAGAAACAAGCTCTGATTCATCTTTTAATAATGATATGTCAGGGCTTACTTCGGTTTTAGTGACGCTTACGATTACTCTGACGGCGCGCGCTTCGCTAAATTCGGGTGAAAGCGCCAGCCATAAGCGATAATCTCCGCTTTTTTCAGGAGCGCGAAGACTTAAAGACGGCATGGAAGAAACAAGAATCGTTAAATTGCCGTTAGATACCACTTCGTTGCTTCCGTTTTCTTTGAAATGCCGGCAATCGATAAGGCGGTAATATATATTTATTTGTTCGCCTTTTTCTGAATTGATTTTTAATCGAATATCGAGTTCGGAATACGGCCGGACTATATAAACATCTGAATTGACTATTTCAAAATTTAAGCTCATAGTTATAATTCACTTTATATTATATTATATAAAGATCATTTTACTACTATTATATTTATTTTTCAAGAATTATTTAATTTATTTTATTAAAATTAGAAAAATAAAAAAACAGGAGTGTATATAACGCTCCTGTTTTTAAACAAATTTATTAAAAAAATTAATTATCTGCTTTTGTTGTTCTGGTAGCATTCACGGCAGTAAACAGGTTTTTCCTGAACCGGTTTAAAAGGTACCTGAGTTTCTTTGCCGCAGTTTGAGCAATTAACTGTAAAAAGTTGTCTTTCGCCTCTGTCTCCACGACGGCCGTTCATTGAACTGCTTTTGCGTTTTGCGCGGCATTCAGCACATCTGGTCGGTTCATTTTCAAAACCTTTTGATTTGTAAAATTCCTGTTCTGATGCGGTAAAAGTAAATTCTTTTGAGCAATCGCGGCAAACTAAAGTTTTGTCTTGTAATTCCATGGATTCCCTCCCGATTATTGTAAAAAATAGTGAATTCTTTGTGCCTGATTTGAAACCCATTTTGTCATAGATATTTTTCCACAAAAAAATACTAAAATATAACAATAAAAGTGAGTACCAGGACAAGAACGTATTATTATTATAACATATCATTTTTTATTTGTCAATCTTTTTATTTATTTATTTTTTTTATTTTAAATTGATATCTGAAGGTTTTATTTTTACGTTTAAAGCGCTGGCAGTATGATTAAAAGTTTCGAATTCTTTTTTAAACTCATCGAGTAATTTAATTATTAAAGCGCGATTACATTTTTCCGCCGCTTTTTCAATTCTGGCGGCAAGATCCGTTAAATGAGCGGCGTTAAGATTGGATGCGCCGCCTTTTATAGAATGCGCTTCGTTTTTAATAATTTTATAATCGTCAGATTTTATGGCGTTATATAATAAATCTATTTGCTTATTTACGTTATCTATAAAATAACGAATTAATTCGCCGGCGCAGGTTTCATCACCGTCGAAATCTTCTAATAATTTTTGATAATCGAAAACGTTAATGGAAAATTCTTTGAAATTATATATTTCGTTTGATATTATTTTATTTTTATAAAGCATCATGCCGCCATCATTTTTGGTTTGTGGAATTCCGCAAAGCCATTTTCGGCACATTTCATAGAGCTTATTACGTTTTAAAGGTTTTAATATATAATCGTTCATTCCGGCGTGTAAAGCCCTGTCGATATATTCTTTAACGGCATGCGCGGTCATGGCGATTATAGGAATATCTTTTTTAGAAGCATTTTTATCTTTTTCGCGTTTCATTTTTTCAAATGCGCGCATGGCTGTTGCGGCTTCATATCCATCCATGACCGGCATTTGAATATCGAGTAAAACCATATCATAATCGTTTTGAGTAAAAAGGTCGAGCGCTTCGCTTCCATCACACGCAGTATCAACTGATAAATCTATTTTATAAAGATGCATTAGTACGGCCTGTCTGTTGGGCTCATAATCTTCGACAAGCAATATTTTATACGGCCTGTTATTGACATATAAGCGTTCTAATTCCGACCCTGTTTCCGTATCTTTTAAATTTTTATGGCTGCGGCCGCCGGAATCGAGAATTTCATTTACGCATGAATATAATTCGTTAAGCCGTACGGGTTTATTTATACAGTATGCGGCGCCTTCTTTTATATAATTATGGGTATAATTAACCATAACCGTGGATATAAGCAATATTATGGGCGCGTTCCGGCTTCCTTCACATGAATGTAAGAGTGAAATAATATCGCAAAGCTGCATTTCGTCGAATGGTAAATCAATAATAATAAAATTATATGAACTGCCGGCGTTTAAAATGTCTCCGAGCATTCTGGCATTGGAAGCGCAAACGCAATCAATCTTAAAATAATTTAAGTATCCCTGAAGCGCGGCGGGCGATGAGTTAATCGATGATATCAGCAGTGTCCCGGCTTTATATTTTAATAAATTATAATCCGTATGTTCGTAATTTTTTAGCGTTTTAGCAAGGTTTAATTCAAACCAGAAAATGCTTCCCTGGCCGACTTCACTGTTAAGACCGATACGGCCCTCCATCAATTCGACCAATTTTCGGGCAATAGTTGTGCCCAGACCGGTTCCGCCATATTTTCGAACCGTAGATCCATCCGCCTGGGTAAAACTTTCAAATATCATTGAATGTTTTTGCGCGGGAATACCGATACCCGTATCTATAACTGAAAATTTTATAACAGCTGATTGTCCGCATTCGCCGATCAGTTCAGCTTTAATAAATACTTCGCCGTATTCGGTGAATTTTATGGCGTTAGCTGTTAGATTGGCGAGTACCTGTCTTATTTTATAAGGATCGCCGTAAAAAAAAGTTTTTATACCGGGCGATATGAATGAAATTAAATGAATTCCCTTACGTTCGGCCTTTAAAGCGAAACTTGCGGCAAGATCTTCTATAAGATCAAAAATGTCGAATTCGATGTTTTCGACTTCGTATTTACGCGCTTCGATTCTTGAAAAATCAAGGATTTGACTTATTATATTATGAAGCGATTGCGCTTCATTATTTATTATATCTACGAAATATTTCTGGCTTTCATCTACCCGGGTATCCATTAAAGTTTCACTCATTCCAATAATTGCGTTAAGCGGTGTCCTGATTTCATGACTCATATTTGCCAGAAATTCACTTTTGGCGAGATTGGCCGCTTCGGCGGTATCCTTTGCTTTTTTTAATTCTTCGCTTTCTTTTTGCTCTATTACGGCGCCGAATATTTCAGAAGCTAATTTTAGCGCATCGATTTCACCCTGCGACCAGCGTCGTTTTCCGCTGCATTCACATAAGCCGATAATTCCGTATAAATTTTTCATAACAAATACAGGTAATAAAACTATACATTTTATTCCCTGTTCTTCAAAAGCCTGACGCGTCTGGTTATTAAAATTTGATGTGCAGCCCGCTACTATATGATTATTAATTAATGATTCAAACCAGCGGTTGTAATCGCCGCTGCGATAATCTATGTTTTCAAAAAAAGATACTATCCGGTTTTCGCCTGCTGCGGCGCTTTTCCAGAAATATTCAATGGGACGCAATAAAAAATTTTCATCGTTACGCGTATTTTTTTTCATAAAAAAAACACAATCGGCGCCGGAAACCCCGCCAAGTTCGCCGAGCATTTCTTCCGTTTGACTCTCAATATTTTCCGCTTTAAAAAGACGTTCGGATAGACGGCTCACCGTTTCAAGCAGAGCGTCGCGCTGGCGAAGATTTTCTTCGGCAATTTTACGCGCCGTTATATCGCGTACAATACTGACTGTATAATCCCGGCCTGCCGCCTTAAATGTGGTAATAGACATTTCTACCGGAAATTCGGTTCTGTTTTTTTTAATCGCTTTTAATTCGAACGCACGGCCTTCATCTATATTCACAGAGGAAGTTATCATCGAATCGACTTCGGGAAGAAAAACTGCATTATATTTTGGCGAAACGATCAATTGATAAAAGTTTTTACCTGTGGCCTCGTTGCATTGATATCCGAACATATTAACGGCTGAGTCGTTCCATAAAACGATCCGATCATTTTCATCGCAGGCTATAACCGCATCGGTAGTTATGGTGCATATACTCCTGAATTTTTCCTCGCTTTCAATAAGCGCTTCTTCGGCGCGCCTTCTTTCAATAGCGTTTCCAAAAATATCGACCGCCGCATATAATATAGAAAGCTCTATATCGCTCCACGCTCTTTCAACTTCTATATCTTCAAAACTTATAGCGCCCCAGAAATTTTGCGATATTTTTATCGGCAGAATAAGAAGTGATTTTATTCCATTGGCTTCCATAAAATTCCGCTCTTCGCCTTCGAATTCTTCTTTTAATCCGCGTACCGGCACTCCGTTAATCAGTAAAGAATACCAGCGGTCGAAAATAATATCGCTTTGTTTAACGGGTGGGTCAGGAAATTCTGTTTTATTTACGGTTTTTATTTTTTTTCCTGAACCGCGTCGCTCCCAGTTGTATCGGTCGTGACGGGCATGATAAACGCCGTTAGAATTTCGTTCTTCACGACATTCAAATATATAAATCCTGTTTATAGAAAGAGCGTTCCCAAGCAGTTCGAATATTTTATTTATAGCGTTATTTATATTTTTTTCGGTTATAAGCAGGTTTGAACTTTTTGCTACTATTTCAAGTATTCTATCTTTATTTTTAATTTCGATTTCAATTTGTTTTCTTGCGCTTATATCTCGCGCTATTCCAAGAACATAATTTGATCGGATATTTTAACCGGATAAGTCATTATTTCAACCGTAACAATGGAACCGTCTTTTTTTATTAAATTAAATTCGTCCGGCCCCGTCGGAAGACCAATAGCGTTTTTGGCGAGAAGCCATAAAGCTTTCGATAAATACTCTTTGCTTAATATTCCTGTTTCAAGATAATTTTTTCCGATCAGTTCGCCTCGCGCATAGCCAGTTATAATTTCCGCAGCGCGATTTCCGTTGATAAAATTGCCTTTCAAGTCACTAATATAATAACCATCGGGCGCATATTCAAATATTACATTAAAACTTTCAGCGGCATCGCTGAGCGCCTCTTCGGCAAGTTTTAACTTATTAATTACTTCCATTTCTTCTTTGAATTCAGTTTTTTCGTCAGATGAACCGCAGGCTGAAGGAAAGAAAATTTTTTTATATTTTTTGTATCCGTTATCGCGAAATCGATCTAATTTAAAAGTTATGCCGCATAATATTAGCCCGAAAGCAGATGTAAAAAGAAAAACGATTACAAAAAACCAGTAATATAATAAATCAGGAATCGATTCCATCTTAGTTCCAAAAACACGGATAAAATCAAAAGACAATAACAACTTAAATAATATCATGGTAAAAAAAAGCGATAATAAACTAATGTAAATTACCGCTTTTTTTTCTATATTTTCAATTTTTGCTTCGCTTCGTTTATTCATAATTAAACCGCCGCAAAGATTCAACTACCATTGAGCAAATTTTAATACTCTTAATTTAACTAATTTATTGAACATTACTTTCCAATTAACGGGTTTGATGACGTAATCATCACAACCTGAACCAATACTTGTCATTACCGTTTCTTTATCGGCTTTTGCAGTGACCATGATAACTTTAACCCGATCGTTGGCTTCTATGTTCATATCGTTTTCTATCGCGCGAATTTCAGATAATACTTTGAAACCATCTATATCGGGCATTGATATATCAAGAGCTATAACATCGAAAGGCGAACTAGAGCTGAAAGCGTTTTTGAAAACATTTAACGCTTCTTCTCCATTACGTGCGATGTCGCAAGCGCCAAAATTCAACATAATCACTTCCATTTTTTTACGACAAACAAAATCATCATCAACGACAAGAATACGCATAAGCACTCACCGCATTTCCGTTAATAACAAAAAACCGAAGACTGCCATCGCATATATTATGCGATGCTATATTTATATATACACGTTAAAGATGCCGGACGCTCGGCGGCAAATAAAAAGAAGAATAATAAGAGCGAGATTCCCCCTATTTAAATTATAACATAAAAATTGTAAAATGTCTGATTTTTTTAAAAAAAAATAAAATTTATCGCATCTAACGGTTCGCGCCAGATGCGATAAACATAATAAATATTATATTAAGTTATATTATATAAGCACTAAATTTTATTTTTGACAGGTTTGTTTGATTTTAATTAATATAAATATCATAAGTTCCTGTTCCTGTTCCGTCAAGGGTAAATTCCGCCTGAGTAACGGCATCGGGTACTCCGAATTCACGCTGATTTGAGCCGGTTGTTTTTTCGACAAGAACCACGTTATTTAAATACGGGCCGTTTGAACTAAATGCCGGAAATTCGATTTTAACTATACTGAGCGGAGCGCCAATCACTTTAAAAGTCCATTTATCATCAATAGTAAAATCGGGATGCATATTAATTATCAATTTATCGCTCGATGTGGTAAAATAAGCGTGAAAATCGCTTAATTCATGTTCAGGAGGCATGGGGGCGTCGAAAGAATCCGTGCCCGCGGATGCATTGCCCTGTATTCCGAACGAAAGAACGGCGAATTTCGAGGTGTCCGTTTTTGAATAAATTTTGACCTGCGTTTGCCATGGCGCTTTTATAAATGCCGAATTTGAAATATCGGAAGCATAACCTGCGTTTGAAGTGGAACGCATTGTAAAATATATGTTTGCGCCTCGAAAAATAGCTCCCTGTTGAAGCGAAGCTGTATTGAAAGAAAGCGATTCTGCGTTTCCCTGGCTTTTAGGCACGATCGATTGAACTAATTGATTGCAGGATGAAAAACGCGATGCGTTTATAACCGTATTGCTGTAACGAATATCATAAGATTGTACCAGAGTATTGACCGCCGGCGCTGGCGCGCTAAAATTTAAAATTATATCGCCGAATTTATTTCCGTAAGAAGCGCTTAAATTTGTTACAGCCGCTGGCGGCCCCGGAACGGGCGGATCCGGATCGGGAATAACGCCGCCTCCGCCTCCGCCTCCCCCTCCGCAAGCGCTAAGAATAAATAGAGTCTCGATCATTAAAGCTGATATAATAAAAATCGCGGTTTTTCTTTCGATCATTTTAAACATATTAATTTTATACATCATTATTACCTCATTTCCGGATAATAGGTTATTTCATATTCACGCGCCGCTCCATCGATAACCACCGAATATTTTCCCCGCGTCCGCATATCGATATCGACATTTAAAATTTTATCCGTTAATATAAATTTTCCAGTCGCCGGAAGTTCTTTCGGTTCCCAGAATATAAATCCGTTCATATAATCGAGAGCGCTCGAAGATAATTCAAAACGCCATTTAACGTTTGACGTACCATTGAAATTTTGCGTTTCTAAAGGCATTTGCCTGATATCTGAGGCGAGGTTGAATTTTCCGCCAGCGCGTTCATTTATAAAATGAAGGGCCAGATAAGGCGGCGGTGATATAAGTTTAATAACGTCAAATCCGTCGAGTCCTTCATTTGCCGTGAAATCGCAGCCGAAGTAATTATTTGGATCAGAATATGAATCCGAAAATTTTTCTGATAAGCCGGTAACTCCGATCTTTACCTTCCAGGCCTTTAACATATTTTTTGATGTTTCCGCTGATTTTTTTCTGGTTGCTGAAGAACTGGCGGCGTTTTTTTGCGGGGATTCTATTGCCGCCGGCGCCGGTATTCTTAATATTAAATCATCTCGATTGCTATAAACGAAAAACCCTTCGGCTCGTTTAATTTTTGCATTAATGTCGGTAAACGATACGGGATTGATCTGACCGGATATTCCGATTTTAGTAAAAGTATATACCGTATTTCTAACATAACCGGCGTTAATTGCGGCAGTGACGCTTAGCTGTTCAGTTGAATTTTTTAATCTAAAGCCGAAAGCCGCTAAAGACATAGAATCTGAATCGCTTATATAATAAGGCGTACCCGACTGATTGAACCCTTTGACTAAAGGTATTTCAAAAAAACGTTCTCCCGATATATCGTTAGCGACGGCGCTGCCCGTTATTTTAAGCGTAAGGTCTGAATCGGAATGTGAATAAAACCAATAACCTTTGCCGGGGCCGATTATGAATGGAGAGCCGTTGTTTATTCCATTGTAAACATCAAGTTTATTTCCATTTCTGTTATAAAGCGCAAATCCTGAATTTATGCCGGCGAATATTTCGGATATATTTTTCGTATCCGGATAAAGTGGAACGGAAAATAAGTTCCATCCTTTTTTAATAGTTATATTAACCGTTTTTTTACCCTGCGCCACTTTAGCGCTTGTAAACATCCACTCCGCGCGTTGCATGATATTACCCGACATATCCGAAATGTTATTTATCGTAATTTTATACATGGTATTTGAATCAAGATTATTGTCCGGTTTGAACGATACTTCATTTACGGCCTGATCGTAATGAAAAGTTCCGTGTATAAGCGCCCCGGAAGATAAATTACTCAGTGAAACGCTGCCGGCGATGGAATCCGGATTGAGCTTTTTATCGAATTTAATATAAATAGCGCTGGTTATCGGAACATTCTGTTGATTTTCATAAGGTGATTTCGATATTATAGTCGGTTTTGTGACGTCCGTCGGGTCGGTGATTTCACCCGACGCGTTTATAGGATTGAAAATAATGGTGAATAATCTTTCCGTGGAAGAGGTTACGCTGAATTGATATGATGAAACCGTCCGCATGTTAACCGTACCGCCGTTTAAACGATCATACAGGATTAAATCGTAATTATACGGTAAACGATCACGCAGCTGCTGCCAGGAAATAGAAGCCGTTTTACCGCTTAAATTGGTTTTAACGATAAAATTCCATTTTTTACGAATTGCCGTGGTAGATCTGAAATCGGAGCAATATTTAACCGCGGTGCCTTCACCAAGATAAGCTGAAATATAAGAGCCCTGTCCGACGGGATTTACCGGCGGCTCTATTAAATCGAATTCTGAATCGAGCGTATCTTTCGCTCCGTCTTTTAATCCGAGATAATTATATTCGTCGCGATAATTATCGCATGAAACGCTTAAACGATACCACAAATTTCTTTCCGCGGCCGCGCCTGAGCCGCTCAAATACATGCCATAAGGCGGGAGCGGATTTTTATTAACTTCGTCGTTTGGAACGAAAACAGGCGGAACGCGCAATACGCAGCTATCATAAGCGTAAATATAATAACCTGTAAACGGCATTATATGCGCTTCCTGATGATTTAATGAAAATGTGGGCGAACCGGTCGTGTTATAATCATAGGACCACATTGCGCGTTCGATGTAAGCGTTATCTGAAGCGAATACCGCCGTTTCGCCCTGCGCGCCTTTAACTGTGCATTGACTGAATTTGACTCTGCTATTATATGGAAATGAAATAAGATTCCAGCCGGCGCTTAAATTAATATCGAATTTTTGCATCGGTGAATTCATTTCATAACCATTAGCGGATATATTGATATCGGAATTAGATGAATTAAGCAGCCAGTAAGCCCGGCCTGGAATTATATATGAAGCTTGAGCGCGTTTCGAATCGACGCCTTCCCATAAAGTATAGCTGCCGGATGGAAGCCCTCCGAATGCCGAAGTAACCGAAGTATTATCGGGCGCGAGAGGAAATCCTATTAGATAATACTTTTGAGGCTTTATTGTAACCGGTGAAACTACCGAGGTTTTTGAAAGATTGAAATCGGTTATTGGCACTTCGGAATATACACCGTTAATATCCGTGCCGATAAATGTAAATGTAACCGGCGGTCCGGGTATGGCGGCTAATTCCAGAACTCCGCTATAATATTTCTGGTCTCCGAAAGAATCGCTTAAATCTATATAAGAAATTGAACCGTCGCCATAAACGGCTTTTAATGATGGTGTTCCTGTGAGCGTTTCACTCGGCCGGGCGGTTATCATAACCGTGGTTGGGAGTTCGTCGCTTATTAAATTGGCGCCGACCTTAGCCGTGGGGCCGGCGGTATCTACCCTGAAAGTCCACGGGTTAATGCCGGATGTATCGGCTTTGAGCCTGTTGCCGAGTTCGTCTTCCGCTTCGGCTAACCTTACTTCTATCGAACCTTCACGTAAAGATAGGCCGGCCTCCGCGGCATTGAAACGCAATTCTTCGCCGGCGAAGCTCATGGCCGCTGAATTAGTTGTATAAGTTACCCCGTCTATAATAAGTTTAATGCTTGAAGTTTTGATCGTAGATTTATCGGAACGTAAATTAATCTTAATAAGCGGCTTATTGGTGGTTACCGCTGAACCTGGCGCTGGCGATGGTACTCCATAAACGTATGGCCCGCTTGAAACGACGGTAAAAGAAAAATTATAATTAGCCGCCATTTTATTGCCGAAAGTATCGGCCATGGCGTTAAGTTCACCACCGGCGGAGCCCAGAACCGATACTTCGCATAATCCATCGACAAAATTCAAACCGAGTAAAGAAGTATCTATTGTTACATTTGGTTTAGTATAATAAAACCCGGTATCGCCATATTTAACTATACGGTCGGTGCTTCCATTCATTATTCTTACTTTTATGCTATTCCTGTCGATTTCACCGGAATAAGAAATGCCATAAACTGTTTTTGGATTATCGATTACGGAAAATGAAATAACCGGTTTTAAAATGTTGCCTTTTGAATCGTTAAGCGGCCGTTCCGACCCTGCCGTTACTTCTGGCGGTTGAGCGTCGCGGTAAACGTTCCACGAATAAGGCGCCGTAATAGT
Organism: uncultured bacterium; assembly: GCA_964421195.1. Lineage (GTDB taxonomy): Bacteria > Muiribacteriota > UBA9980 > UBA9980 > UBA9980 > UBA9980. The sequence continues at coordinate 17,512 of CAYQWL010000032.1, forward strand.
ATTGCCGAGTGAATCGCTTACGGCCGTAATTTTAATGGTATTATCGCCGGCTGAAAGCCTGTCGGTTAGTCCGGCCTGCGTTAGATTACAACTCATTCTGCCGGTCGAACTGTCATAGGAAATAAACGGTTGCCCAATTTCAGATCCGCCGTTAATTTTTATTCTTATAGAATCTTTAACTACCGAAACAAAATTGTCTCTGATAGTCGCTGAAATTATTGGCGCAATAAGGCCCGTAACGCTGTGATGCGCCGGGGAAGGCGCGCTTATTGCAGGCGGCGTAACGTCGTTTTTAAAAATCCAGCTATTTGAGGGGCCTATATTCGGGTCGCTTGAAGGCCGCAATGTATTTCCAAGCGAATCGAATGCCGTTACTATTTCGAAGATAATCTGAGATGAACCAAATTGCAGGCCGATCGCCGACGGATCGAATGTAACTTTATTAGCCGTCATGGTTATTGGAGTTGGAAGCGATTTGCTTGAATATAATATTCCATTGACCCGTACTTCGATAGGATGCGCGGGGCCTATAACTACGCTTGAAGGCGGTTCCGACTTTAATTTAAATGATATTTTCGGATAAACCGCTGATATGATTTCTCCCGGCAGCGGCGAGGGATCGAAAGCTTGCGGGCCGCGTGTATTAACATTAAACGCAAAAACGTTATTTAAATTCGGTTTTAATAAATTTCCCCACTTATCTTTCGCCTGTTCGAGAATTACGGTAACGGTGCCGTCTGGATATTGCACGGGCGGTTGCAACTTTGAAGGATCATAACTGAAACGGCCGAGTGATACGGAATAATCGCAGCCGGGACTGTAAGCGCCGACTTCTATAGTCGAACCGCCATAAATTAGAAGCATTTTAAGAGAAGTAACATCTATTTGCGAAATGTGGTTTTCGTCGATAAGATCGAAAAACACTTTTTGAGTGCGATTGGACGTCATGAGCGATGGCGGAATTCCTTCAGGCAGACCCATAGTACGGGAGTTGGACATAACCGCCGGCCCGGCGCGGTCGAGATAATACTGCCAGTTAACCGGATTTTGAAGTTGATTGCCGGCGAGATTTTCGACTTTTTTTAAAGTAACGCTTACCGTGCCGTTATTTAGCGTAAGTAATGGATGACGCGCGGGATCGATATTATAAAAACCGGTAGATTCATTATAAGTAATGCCGCGAACTTCGTCGGTGCCTGATATATCGCCAAAATTAACTGTATGATTGATTAAATTTACTACAAAAGTAGCGGGATTGATCTTGGTGCCTTCGGATGTAACTTTAATGCCGATCGGCGATCGCGGATCGCCTATAATCGTATTCGGGGCGGGCGTGGCGGTATTTAAGAATGCGACCGGCCCGGTGTCGTCCACATAAAACGACCAGGACTTTTGAGCGGCAAGGCTATTGCCTGCCGCATCGCGTGCGTTAATAAGAGTTAAATTATTATTGCCCTTTTTAAACGAATAGTTAGCCGGCGTGTGTACGGATAGCGGATTAAATTCAACTCTGTGGGTTACTGGATTATAACTGAGACCGCCGGTAACTGAATTAAATGATACGCCGTTTACGGTTAATTCAATAGAAGAAGTGTCTATACGGTGCGCTGGAGGATCTATTAAATCTATAGAAACAAGACGGCGCGGGTTGGTGATGATGCTTTTATCCGCGGGATCGGTCGCGCCCGCTGACGGCGGCAGGGTATCTATTATAAAACCGTATTTATAGGGCGAGGCCAGATCGGTGCCAAGACTGTTTTGCACAGCGATAAGAGATATTTCGAGTGAATCGTTAGAAGGTATGGAAGGCGAGGGTGAAAGTTTAGATGTATCTATGGAAAGCACGCCGTAATTCTGGCCGGTAATGGGCGTATAAATCATAGCCGGTTCTGAATAAGCGTATTCACTTCCGCCGATTTTGACTTTAATCGTTGTTTTAACTATATAGGCGGATGCCTGCTGCGGGTATAATTCGAGTGTAGTTATAAATTGCATCGAATTAATTATCGCGCCGGCGGCGGGAATCGACGGCCCGGTTACGCCGCCGATAACTTTATTTAAGCGAGGGTTATCGGCCCAGGGCGCGGTGGAATTAATGCTGAATTTCCAGCTGAATTGACCGCCGTTCAAGTTATTTCCAAGATCGTCTTTCGCGCGTTTTAAAGTAGCGATAACTTCTCCGGAAAACGATATTCCCATTTTAATCGGATCGAATGTTATTTCACCGTCGGCCGGGTTAAAGGAAAGAGGCGTCAGTCCGCCCGGACCGACAGTAGAAGTAGATATGTTATCGATAACTCCGCCCGGTAAGTTAGCATTCGTTATTTTTAATAAAATTTCGTTTACATCGATCGAACCGAGATCGTCTTTAATTTTGAGTTTTATTGGAATAACATTGTTTCCGGTAGTGGAATCAGGTACGGGCATGGGTGAGCCGGTTACAACGTAAGGGCCTTTTGAGTCTATTTGAAACTGCCAGTTAGTATTTCCCGCCAGGTTGAATCCGCTGAGATTATTAGCTGTTACACTTACGCTGACGGTGCCTTCTTTATAAATAATAGGCGGCGCCGCGGCCGGATTATTAGAAGCGGGATTAAAAGTTAATTTTTTATTAAGCGCGTCATAAGTCAAATAATCCGGCTGGCTTAATTTAAAAGTGTGCGCCGTAGCGTCTGAATATCTTATAACTAAAGTTATACTGGCCTGCTCGATAGCGACGCCGTTATCATTAAAAACAAGATCGATTTTTTGTAAATTGTCGTTTAAACGAGGAAATTTAGCGTGAGTGGCCGGTGAAGGTTTAATCATATTTACTGTCGGACCGCCGGTATTAACTAAAAAACTCCAGCGGTATCGAGGCGGAGTTTCGCTCGATTCGATTTCGTTGGTCGCACGGTCACGGCACCATACTTCTACCGAAATAGTTCCTTCAGGCATTGGGTTTTGCGTACGGGTACGCAGTACCGAAGTGGCCGGATTATAAACCGTGGCCGAAGGGGTAAGGGCGAGTATGTTGCTGTTTTTATCGCGGACCGTTATTGAATAATCATTAACGCCGCTGGTCGTATCTTTAAGCTGAACCGAAATAAAACCATGGTTATCGGCTGTAAACGAATTATTCATTGGCACCGGATTTGAAGCTACAGGTTTAATCGTATCACAAATAAATGAAAATTTATAATCTGGCGGCGATATGTTTGAAGGGAAGCCGCGCGCCGGCCGGCCGGCGTAATCGAAGCATCCGTTCAGTATCACTTCTATGGCGCCTTCCGGATAAGCCGATACTGGAGTAAATGTAAGCGTAAGAGAAGAAGCGTCTGTAGTATAAGTGAGTTCGGGATTGATTCCGACTTTATATACCAGGCCGCCCACGGATAGTTGAATGGAATCTGGATTTACCTGAGAACCGCGTCCGTCATTAAAATTTATTATTATGGGCAGCATATTGTTGTTGGTATATCGTAACGCTGATATATGGCCGGGCTGGACAAGATCATCGGTAATTTTAGGCGAAGCGAGATCTACCGTGAATTTATATGAATATGGGAATAATCCTGATGGATTGGAAATATACTGGTGTCCCGCCCGGTCTTTACATGAAATTAATCTGACATCGACGGTGCCTTCCGCATAAGCAGGACTGGGTATATAAGTGAGCAAATAATCACCCATAACACCGGCAAGCGGTTTTTTTTCAAATTTTAAAAAAGTGCCCACATTTACTACGTTAGTGATTTGATTGGCCGGGTTGTTTACCGGATAGTATTTTACTTCAATTTGTATCGAGGCCGTATCAAAGCCTGAGCAGACCGGACCGTCGTATAATCGCATAGTGATTTCATCGGTATCGTTTAATGCGTATTTATTTTGCGGTGGATTTATTCCCGCTTCGTATAATACCGGCGCTATGGTATCGACGATAAAGCTCCATATTAACGGATTAGGACTCGAAATATAAGATTTGCCAAGATAATCGAGTGCGTTTTTTAATTTTACTTTAATGGTTCCTTCCGGTATGGGAAGCGGAGGAACCACCATATCGTATCTGTAAGAAAGTAATTTAGTCGTTTCATTATATGTAAGTCCGCTTCCGGGAAGTACTTTTACTATACGTGCGGCATTGGTTCCTTCTGTAATTTCAAGTTCGATCGAATAAGGATCGACGCCCGGCTAACCTGACGGCGGTTCTATTTTAATTATTATTTCATCGCTTCCAGGTTTTAATATGTAATCAACTACGGAGTCAGGCAACGGTTGAATTATTGAAGCGACGGGGCCGTCTTTAGCCACGCAAAAAGTGAATGTAAGCGGAGTTTCACCGCCCGGCGGATACGGAGGCGTAGTATAATTATGGCCGGCTTTATCTTTAGCGCGAGTGAGTTTTATTTCATGCGTGCCGGGCTGGTAAGGCTGGCCGCTGGAATATTTTAAAATATTATTCGCATAACTCAAATCGGAACCGGCAGTAAGGTAAAAAGAAGAAAAATCGGCCTCGCCCTGCTTTTTAATGGCGAAAGTAACGCTTGCGGGATCTATCCCGCTCGTCGCGTCGGTTAAATTAATTAATATATCTATATTTTGATTGGTCACATATTGCGTATTCGGAAAGTTCATGGAAGCTAAAGGCGGAACCGTATCGCATAAAAACGACCAGATAACCGGAGCTACTATATCTTTACCGCCGATTTTTTCTTTAGCGTGCCTTAATTCAACGGTATTGGTGCCTTCTATCCAGCGTGAAACCGCGGTTCCGTGTGGTTTAAAACTCAGTCTGGCGCCGGTTTCGTCATAAACGAAAAGATAATTTGCAGGACTGCTCGGAAACAGCGCCTGAGTGTTATTATAATAAAATTCGATAGAAGCGGTGTTTATGCCGAACGCATGAAATAAAGTAATGCCGGTTTCAGCCGAATCGCTTGTGATTATGGTATTATTAGCGGGATATGGGTTTATAGCTATCGGATTACTGTTATTGATATAAAACATCCATTTATTAGTGCTTTTTGAGCGTAATGTATGAAGCGCGGAAGTTTTATCGGTTGCGGAAAGTATTTCCATTTCACAGGTGCAAACGTCGGGTATTGCTCCGGCGGTTATAACCGAATTTGGCCGAGTATAGATTAATTCAATGACGGTCGGACTGATGTTATTGACCGTAAGCGGCGTGGCGGTATCGCTTAATACGTTTCCCGCGGCATCGGTAGTGGTAAATTTATATGTAATAGAATCATTTTTAACTCCCGCCGGCATGTCTTCGAGACGGCATTTAACGAAAATTGGCTGGGCCGCGCTTACGCCTACTGTAGAAAGCGGCGCGGGGAGGCGGGAATCGACTATGGGCGGCTTCGAACCGTCGATTATTACCGGACCGGTAGTATCGACTAAATAAATGCGATGTATCGGGTTTGGTACTATTTCAAATCCGGCATTATCTTTAGCGTAGATATAAACATCTATAAAAGCGTCGGAAAATTTAAGAGGCGGCGATTTAAGTTTGGGGTCGTATTTGAGAGTGCCGTTTGTCGGATTATCGGCGGTAAAAGTAAAATAGGGCGGAGTTATCGGAAGCATGTTTTCTAAAGTATTGTCAACTGAAGAAACTATCGTGATTTTAATTTCATTGGTGTTAATGCCCTGCGGGTCGCCAAGAGTAGCGGTTATGTAGTCGTCGTTTGTAAGAACTATATCGTTATCGGCCGCGGGTCTTGTAATCTGGCATACCGGAAGCGTGGTGTCTATATTGAACGACCAGCTGTAAGGCAGGGAACCAGCCGGTAAAGTGTCGTAAGTATTACCCGCTCTGTCTTTAGCGGAAGTTAGTGTTACCACGAGTTTACCGTCGGGAAATATATTAACGGTATTAAATTTAAGCAGTTTATTAACGGCGTCGTATGTAAGTTGAGTGTCGGAAACATTATAAGAAGTGCCGGGAGGGGGGGAGCCGCCCGCGGCAATTGATAAGGTTAGCGAAGCCAGATCGATCCCGGAAAGAGCGTCATCCAATTTAATTGTAATTGGCACTTTATTATTGGTTTGAATCGAATCTTTCGCGGGCGAAGGCGATTGCGCATCGAGCGTAACGGCCGGTTTAGTCTTATCATAAGTAAAAGACCATGAAAAAATTGCGCCGTCATAATTCCAGCCGGCATTATTAAGGCATTGTGTTAATGCGGCGTAAATTATTCCTTCTTGAAAATTTCCTCCCGTAGATGTCCAGGTAAGCAGATAATGGTCTGTTTTTTCTTCGGCTGTTGCCGTGCCGGGTATGGTAGCGCCCTGCTCTCCGCCCTGCTTTACTACAAAAATAATCGAATCGGTGTCGAGCCCGGAAAATGTTTTACTCATTTTAAGAGAAACACTATTTTGAGCGATATTTGTAAATGTATTTCCGGCGGGTTTCGGCGAATCGGCATCGTTAATAACGTACATGCGGTTATTATCGATTACAAACGACCATTTAACGGGACTGCCGGCCAGATCGTTGCCGGCGATATCTTTAACGCTGACTTCACAGGTATTAACGCCAAGCGGCAGTGTTGCGTTATAACTTAATGTGCCGTCGGGCGCAACGGTAAAAGTGGTGATCTGTGAATTATTAATTTTAAAACTAATCGAATTGGTGTCTATGCCTGAATAATCGTCGGTCAGTCTGCATCTTACCGGAAAACTCACCACATTACGAACGGCATCCTGAGGCGGTTCGAAATTAAATGCCGCAGGCGGAGTGGAATCGACTTTAAACGACCAGGTATTGTTTGCGCCTGTCGTTAGTGGATTGCCTGCTTCATCGAATGCCTCGCTTAATTCGACCGTTATCTGCTTATCGGCAAAAGTAACTGATTGGGTCGTCGGATCGAAGGTTATCCATGTGCTGAGAGGATCATAATTCATTCCAAGCGAAGAAGTAGTATAAGTATTGCCGTCGACTTTAAATTTAATAGTCGGCCCCACTACTTTAGTGGTAACGTCGAATACTTTCATTTTAACTATTTGTTTATTATTTTTAGTCCATGCGTCTTTGATTGGAACTGTATCAGTGCCGGCTACCGGGCCTATGCTGTCAAATATAAAAGTCCATGTAAGCGGGCGTGAACGCAACTGGTTTCCTTCTGAATCTTTTACATCGTTTAAAAAAACCGTTATGGTGCCCTGCTCATAAACCGTAGGCGGCGCGGTTTTAGATGGATCGAAGGTAAGCAGCGTGGTCAGTGGGTCATATACAAGTTCGCTCTGATTGCATCCTATTTTTTGATAAATTATATTGCTCGCGGGCGCCGGGCCGACTATTCGAAAATCGACGCTCTGTGTATCGATAGCATATTCTTCGCTCCAGATTCTGATCTGTATTTTTGCGTTATTCACTTTAACGTTATCAGGCTGCGGTTCGCTCTTTTCAGCCTGCGGTCCGGTGAGTCCGACCATGAAATTAATGGTATAAGTGCCGCCCGCCATTGGATTATCGAGTTTGTCATAAGCTTTAACGACCGCCTGAGTGGCGCCATTAATTAAATGACGGTCAGTTAATTTCATATCGAATCTAATAAAATATGATCCGGTGGCGGCGCCAGAATCATCGATGGTAATAGCTCCCGGCGTTTTGATCACGCCGTTTTCCGCGTAAACTCCGCTGTTATCAAGCGTATATACTGTCGTAACTCCGCCGTTAATTATTCTAACTTCTATGGAACTTTTAATGCCGCAGCCCGGTACTTTAAAAGGATCCGCGCCGGCAATATCTTTAAGGGCAAAAACGATCACCGGCTGGTCTTTGTCAGAACCGCCTCCGTTTATCGGTTGACAATTAGCCGCATCTGCGTCAGGACCGTTACGATCTATAACAAATCCGGCCGTTGTCGTGATATTTTGAAGAGGATTACCGTAAGCGTCTTCGGCCGAGACTAATTCTACCGGAAGTGAACCATTGCTCAGATCGCTTGAAGCGGTAAATGTCATTAACGGATCTACATAGCCAAGCGATCCGCCTACCGTAAATTCGGCGCCCTGAACTTTTAATCTGATATTGGTAACCGTCGAATCATCATCAGCCAGATTAGCAGTTATTACAGGCCGCGGGTCGTTGACGAAAACGGCCGCATCTGAATCCGGGAATTTTTTAAGCGCCGGATTGGCGGGATTGCTTACGTTAATTTTCCATCCGGATACGACGGGGCCCTGGTTGGAGTGAATATTATATTCAATCTTAGGATTGCCGCGCGTTCCGCCGAGAGCTTCCGGTATAAGATTTTTAGCTGCATTCCAGCCGGTTATGTAAATTCTAATATTGTCTTTCGTCGCGCCTTCATTTATGTTAAATGAATAATCGGTAACGGCGGCTACCGGCGTTATCGGAGTCGCTATCATCGTTGAACCTTCTCCGGCGTCCCATACATCGTTAGCATTAACGTCATCCGTTGATTTTATCCATACCTCCGCTGTTATTTGATTGGCGCACATTATATTGTCGGTAACTCTTATCTTAATAGTTCGCGGCCCGCCAGTTCCTACTAAATTCTGGCCGTTTATCGGAGCGGGGCCGGGCATGGTAATATCTTCGACATTTGTTGGCGGAGTTTTATTTATCATAAGCTGACGTGAAGTTGAAAATTGAGAAAATGAATAATCGTCGCCGACTCGAACGCGGTAATGATATACGCCATCGTTATTTATAACTAAATTATGCGAAGTAGTATTGCCGGCCACCGTAACTACGCCGCTATCTATTATTTTACTAAAATCTTTAAAATCAGGATCGGTGGAAAACTGTACATGATAGCATTTCATGGTGTCGCCGGTATCGGGATCTGAAAAATTATTCCAGTTAAGAGTGATATTGGACGCGGATGTGGGCGATGCTATTTCAGTGGTTACAGGTTGATTCGGCCGGGTGGAAGTGTACATAATATACGCCACGCCGCATAATCCGCTATTAGCGAAAGCCGTGGTGGTTGAAGGCACTTCCGAATAAGCCGTAACTATTAATTCTTTGCGTGAGGCGCCGGGCCCGCCTGCTTCCGCTATAACCGCTCCCCAGCCGTAGTAATATGAATTATTTCCCGTATTGAGCCTATCTAAATTTCCCTGCGCCTGAAATGAAGAGTCATAAAATGGCCGATCGGCGTTGGAAAGGTCTATTACTGTGCCCGAAGAATAATTAGCGCCGTGAATAACATAAACTTTGCCGCGGTTATTTGTATCGTCTATAACGCCGCAGGGCGCCGTAACGGCTATATCATCAAAGCTGTCTCCATTGATATCGCCGCAGGAAACGGCAAAACCGAATCTTTCGGCGGCATTTTTCGGTTTAATGGTCACATCGACGGGAATCGGATTTGCTGCAGGTATGGCGGCATTGCCAAATATTATATACGCCGATGTCGAATTATTCGCATCTACAAATTCACTGACGATAAGATCGTTTTTAGAGGCGGCCGAATCGTGAAATTTACCGGATGTGAGCGCATGGCCAAACCGCATGCCGGCCGTGCCGGGTCCGGAAATTGCTTTAGCGTTTGGAATTCCTACAGCTACGTTATATTCGGCAAGAGTCCATCCGTCGATAGTGCCGCCGGGAATTATTATAGCGCCGCCCTGAGCGCTCTGGGCGCCTGGCGCGCCTATCACGAGTTCGTTTTTAGCGTCTCCGTAAATATCGCTTACAAGTACTGATGCGCCAAAATTATCACCTGCGTTGACGCCTGTAATTTTATAGCCGTCAGCCGTGGTCATGGAAGTTACGTCAATGGTGATAGGATCGGTCGTGCTATCGTTATCTTTCCAGCCGGTATTTTTTCCTTTAATGACATAAACCGCTCCTATTCCGCCGTTATCGCCCGGACAGCCTATAATTATATCGTCTATTCCATCGCTATTGACGTCGCCGCAGGCTAAACTTATGCCATTAACCGGGAGAAAATTATTAGGATGCGTTAATGAAGCGTTAGGAGCGTTAGCGCCGGGGATGTTGGTAATTAAAAGGCTGAAATTTTTCATGTCATTTTTGCCGAGCGTACCAGCCGGATTACCGGTCTGAGACATGTCGATTAAATTAGCTTTGATAGCGGTGCCGGTTCCGTTAAGATTATTTATGGCGCGTGAAAATATAACGGCGACCTGAGAAGGAGTGCCGGTTTCGAACGCGCGGCCTATTACGAGGGCGCGCGCGCCAAAATGACCGGCCGCTATAGCGTAACCGGTATGTTCGCGCGAGGCGCTGCCGAGTATATAACCGGTATTGGCGACATTGACCGCCTGATTCCAGCTTCCGCTGTCCCAGCTGAATGTTCCGCCCTGAGTGGCCTGCGTAACCGGCCCTTTGTAAATAGTTATCATGCCGGTAAAATCATTTGAAAAATCATATTCGCCATAAGGGCTTGCGACTATTATATCGTTGTTGCCGTCGCTGTCGAAATCGGCAACTATAACCCGGCCGCCCGAACATTTCCAGAACGTGGTGTTGGGATTGCCCTGACCGTTAAATATCATATCCGTACCCGCGTTAGGCGCTATTATTTTAACGGCGGTATTGGAAGGCGCGGCCGGGCCGGCGGCGCCGCTATATTTAAAAGCCGCCGCATCGAAAGGCGAAAGAAAAATAATCATCAAAAAAATAATGAAATATAATATCGATAATAATGGCCTGAACCTGTAATCGCCAGAATTGGCGGGTTTTAAAACGATAACGGGCATAAAACACCACGCTCCTTATTCATGCATTATAAACGGCCGCAAAGATTTATGTAAATTCCAGGCACTGAGTATTTTTAAGTCAAACGGCCGGGCGGCGATGTTTTAAATGCCAGCCGCCCGATGCGTTTGGTACATGTATTATATTTAATAAACCGTCTTTAATCGTCGGTTTCATCCTGCGCCGTAGTGCCGGTTATAGTCGGGCCGGCTATAGCCGGAAAGACGGCATTGCCATTCGCGTCAGTTATTTTCATAGTGGCCGATGTTAAATTAAATTTAGTCGTTCCGCCGTGGACTGTAAAAGTAGGCGGCGAAGTCGCTTTATTGGCTATTTTTAATACGACGCTCGCTTTAGTGCTTTTTTTGCCGGCGACGGCGGTAATGATCGAATTGGCTTTATTCGTAGCGTCTATTGTCGGTCCGCTGATTTCAGTTAAATCGTTGAGAGTGGCGCCGGAAGATGTTACCACGATAGGGCCGGTAAATAAAACCTTTAGATAACTCATGCTTTCGCCTGAACTGCCGGTAAAAATATCTTCGTTTACGGCGCCGATTTTAACCTGATTTTTATAAGCTGAAGCCTGAGTTCCGACGCCGACAAGCGTTTCGATTAAACTTCCCTCGGAATAATTACCGGTTACATCGTCATAGGTTACCCATTGAACTTTATCCCCTACTACGGAACTGTTTACTGCGGGTAAAACCATGGTATTAGCTACGGCTGAATTTTTCAAAAGCATTTTAGCCGTGTTTTCGTTTAATAAGGATAACGGCGGAACGGAGCTAATTGTATAATAAACGGTATAATTGGATGCGGCATTGCCAACGCCTGAATAAGCGGCTTTTCCGTTTTGATCTATGTGAACGTAAGAAGGATCGGGCGCCGCTAATATTGAACCGTCAGTTGATTCCGGACTTGAATTTCCATCGGCATTCTCATATTGATATGAAACCGCTCCCGGACTCAGCGGCATTAAACTTACTCCGCCGCGCTGTGTTTTAGGTTCTACCCATGTTCCGGCCGTTAAATTCGCTGAAGTTATAAAACCCGTATTGCTTGCGTTATTAACTAATAAATAACAGCCGCTGCCAACGAGAGACGTGGAAGATTTTACCATATCGGTAACGCCGCTCGCCTGCATATATGAAGCGAGGGGCGTTCCGCTCAGTCCGTCGATAGTGTTGTATGGAATTATGCCG
>CAYQWL010000033.1:0-22408 GCA_964421195.1 uncultured bacterium
TAATCTGCCATTTTTTATATAACCGGCGTATTTCGATTCGGCATGAGCGCAGGCTGCTGGATCGGCGTCGAAGGCTGTAATTTTAAGCCACTCATATTTTTCAATGGCGGCAATTGAATGCCCGCCCATTCCAAAAGTAAAATCAATAAACCTATCGCGGCCGGCGCGCGCAGGCGAATCAACGGCTTCGGATAAGCCGCTTAAAAATTCATTTAATAATACGGGTACATGCCCTTCGTTAAAATGCATGCATATATTATACTATAATCACACCAATAAATCAATCAAATTCTATTTCAGATTCTATTCAGATATTGCACACCGCTATATCTCAACCGCGGCACAGGAAGCGCCTTCTTTTTTCGAGCAAGAATTCATAACGGCAATAAAACCCGCGACACACAAAAAGAAAGATAAAACCGCAACCGCGCGAAACCCCGCCGCAACGCCGGCAGTATCGATAACGCGCGCCGCGGCGCCGGCGCCGTTAGAAATGGAAAAAAGCCATTCGAATACTGCAATTCCAAGAATACTGCCTATATTTGTCACCGATGAATATATCGCCGTCGCTATTCCCTCGCGTCCTTCTGGCGCATGGCTCATTACCAGAGCGGTAGCTGACGGAAAAAAAAGAGCGAGGCCGGAACCGAATACGAGTAAAGCCGATATAATAATTACAAAATCAACCATACTGCTGTATAAACAAAACATCGCGCCTGAAACGGTAAGTAAAAATAATGAATAACGCACTATAACGCCGGGCCCCTTCCGATCAGACAGATAACCCGCAAACGGACTTAAAAATAAAGACAGCACCGGAAAAACCATTAATAATTTACCAGTAGAAGCCGGCGACATATCTTTTACCTTTTCAAAAAATAGCGGAAAGAAAAAACTCATCCCATCAAGACACATAATAACCAGTATAGTAGCTAAGTAACAGCCGGCAAGCCTTTTATCAAATAACACGGCGAAATCAAGCATGGGTTCAGAAGCATTATTTTCGCGCCATATAAACAACGGAAGAAACACAGCGGCAACAATATAACTGGCTAAAACCGGCCAGGCCGTCCATCCATCAATCTTGCCCTGATTCAAAGCATAAATAAATGCCGCGAGAAAAACAAAACAATAAACGGCGCCTGGATAGTCAAATCCAACATTTTCACGTTTCTTTATCGCGGAGTCATCCGTATTTACATTTATCGCCGGCCCATCCATAAGTCCCGCCGCCGAACCGCCTGAATTCACAACCGCCGGATCCGGGGCGGCAGAATCTATAACGGTCTTTTCGTTGCGCAATATATACAAAGCGGCTAAAAAAGTTACAATACATACAGGAACATTAATCATAAATATCCAGTGCCAGTTCGATTTTTCAATTATATAACCGCCAATAGGCGCGCCAAGAGCAAAACCCGCTCCGCCTGCCGCCGTAATTAAGCCAAAAGCTCTGCCGCTTATGCCGGACGATAAATAATTAACCACAACAGCTCCATACGTAGAGGCTATCATCGCCCCGCCGACGCCCTGAAAAAATCGAGACGCTATCAACGCCAGAAGCGTCTGAGATAAAGCGCAAAAAACCGAAGAAATCATAAATATTAAAATTCCTGGAATAAAAATATTTTTAGAACCATATTCATCGCTCAGCCTGCCGAATATCAATAAAAACCCGCTTAAAGATAAAAGATAAGATAAAACTATCTTTGCCGTATCGCCGGTGCCAACTTTAAAATATGAATTTAATGTCGGCATAGCTATATTCGTTATGCTGACATCGAGATTTATCATAAAAACGCTCACGGCAACCACCATGATAACCAGTATTTCTTTAAAACTCATTAACCAGGCTCCTTATTTTTCAATTCATTTATCATAGTTATCATAAACTTTCTTCATCAATTCAATACTTATAACGCTATACTAAAAATTTTAAAAAATATTAAAACATAAATTTGATTGATATTATCATTTTTACTCAGATTTTGCAACTGCTTTCTAAAAATATGTTTTCTAAAAATAAGTTAATAGAATCTTCATAAATCAAAATTATTAAATTAAAATTTTTTACTAAAATTTTTTAAATAAATTACGAAATGTAAATAGAGATTATTATTTTTAAAATGCGGGTATAAATCATGAAATATAAACCATTAAATTTCATATTAATTAAGCCGGGTAAACCGGGCAAATTAATTAAACCAGGCTTACCGGAAGCCTGCGCTTTTAATAGCGGCTGCAGTCAAGCGCTATCTTTTTATAAAAGCCGGCGTTTTATAATCATCATAGCAGCGGCATTTATAATTCTTACAGCCTTATTTATTAATGCGGAAGCGGCGCGGGGCGTCAAACTGCCGGCAGCCGAAACAATCAATAATTCTGCCCCTTTCGTAGTTAAAATATATCCCGAAGACTCCGAAATAGACGTAGCGCTCGACACCAGAATAATGGCTACATTCAACAAAAAAATGCGTGAAGAAGACATTAATGAATTTAGCGTTACTCTCAACGACGGTATATCCGATATATCAACCAGCGTAAAATATAATACAGATTTATGCAAATTAATAGTATCGCCGCTTGAAAATCTCCAGCCGGCCCGAAGTTATTTTGTAACGATAAGCCGCATGGTACGCGATTTAAACGGAACAACGATGGTATCGGATAAAGTCTGGAAGTTCATGACAGTAAAAAAACGCGATAAAAACCCGCCTGTTATCGTAGATGTATCTCCAACCGTATCCGCCGAAAACGTTCCATGTACAGCTAAAATTGAAGTAATTTTTAACAAAAAAATGTTTGAACCGAGTATAAACGAAAATACAATTACCGTTAAAAACGGCCGCGAAAAAATTATCGGTTCAATCAGATATTATTCCGACGTAAATAAGGCTGTATTCGCTCCGCTTAATTCGTTAAAACCTGATTCACTTTTTGAAGTAAATATATCGTCAGAGATAAGCGATGCTTCACGTAATAATTTATCACGGGCCTATAATTATACTTTCAAAACTTCTAAAATAATTTCAGCTGAAAATTCAATTACAGACGAAATAAATTCCGCCGAAAATGAAGCGCTTATAAAAAATAGCAAACAAGCAGGCGTGAAATATAATCAAACAAGCAGCGACAAATTTAAAAAACTTGTTAATATAGCCAGAAAAGCCGGCAATTCACCTGAAATAGAAAATTCAGATGTAAATGTATTAGACGACGTAGAAAAACCCGGATACCGTGAAAAAAAAATAGAAATCATCGAAATGTTTCCAGCCCCTGGATCTGATATGATCAACATCGATGAAAAAATAAAAATAAAATTTAATAAAAGAATGAATCCAGGCACTTTTAATATATTTAATTTCGCGCTTCAGGACGGTGAAGAATATATTTTTGGTAAAATCGAATATAACGCGGTAAATAATACCGCGGTATTCAGTCCGGCTGGAAAATTAAAAATGAACCGTAAATATAGAGTTACCATATCAGAAAAAATCGAAGATATCTTCGGCGAACGTCTCGAACGTGATTATTCATGGGAATTCACCACTATTCAAAAAATCGTCACAACTAAAATAAAAGATATGTTCACTACTCCAGACGCAGGAGGCAAAGATATTCTCGGCCCCGTTATAACCGCCATCTCCCCGCGCGATAATGAAGAAAACGTAAGCGCCGAAAGTCAAATTACAGTTACCTTTAATGAAGCCGTAAAAGATTTTTCAATTAATTCATTCACCTTTAGAGTAATGGACGGCGAAACCGAAGTCCGCGGTAAAATATATTATGACACGCTCCAGAAAAAAGCTATATTCACTCCCGCGCATCCATTTTTAGACGGCCGCGCATATACAGCCCGTATAACGGGCGGTGTTATGGATTTAAGCGGCAACTATTTACAACGCGAAAAAAAATGGAAATTTATAGTAGGCAAAAACTGGAACAGACGCAGCCCGTCTATCACAGACGTCACTCCTGGAAAAGGCGAAACCGATGTTGACGTAGCGGCATCCATCAACGTACAATTTGACCGGCCGATGAAAGCGTCAACGATAACTCCTTATTCATTTTTCGTAACTGATGGCGATAAAGCCGTTATGGGAAGAGTTATATACGAACAGGGAACGAACCGGGCAATTTTCGCGCCATGGAGTACGCTTGCTCCAAATAAAATATATAATGTTACAATCGCAAAAACTATCCAGGATATCGAAGGCATGACCCTTGCCGAAACCGCGGTATGGCAATTTAAAACGGGAAACGGATTTAAAAGCCGTATAACACAATCCGCTAATGTTACTTCGATAGCCGCGGAAAACGATGCTAATATGCAGGTCGCTTTACAAAAATCCATGGGCTCAACCGAATTTAATACAACGCAAGCGCCGCCGGTTTTAAATTCAAGTTTAAACACCGCGATATCGAATAACGGCGAGACAATCAATAAAAACCAGCCTGAAAAAACATCTCTTATGAATTTAGTTCCCGTTGACGAAGCGGCAAAAAGAATGTCGATATCTGATAAAAGCGCTCTCGGCAATGTATCAGCCGTCCGAACTGCCGATACGACTTATAACGGTGAACTATATGCCGACGATGCGCCGAATGAAATGAAAAATCGCTATATGAGCTCAGATAAAGGCGCTTATGGCAATGTAACTCCCGAGAGAATTAAAGATACCGTAGATAAAACTGATATAATCGATGAAGCGGCGAATGAAACGCTTAAAGATCAAATCGCCAAATTTTTATCCGATGATTATAAAACATCGAATAAACTCGCATCTTCGATCGACTCGCTGCCGTCCGTAAATACGCCGGCGGCCGAAGCACGTACCGATGTAACCGCAATGTTAAGCGATACAAGATTATATGAACATCGCAATTTCATCGAAACACCGCACGAAGCCGCGGCGGCGTTCAAAAATACGGCTAATGTTACAATTAAACCGGAATCCTTATCCACAATAACATCCGCGGCGGGCGGCAATGAAAAAACAATATATACAAGACCAAACGGCATTATAGAATCGCTCGAAAGAAAAAATCCAGGCTCGGTTCATGTTCAAATGACAGAACCCCCGTCAAAAAACGATTCAATTCATGCGCCGGATACTTTACCGAACGCGCCGCGAAGACAGCCGCGTCTTTCTGACGACGGCGAAGGACTTATCAAACTTGAAAAAGCCGAAAAATATGGTGAAGAAAAATATAAAAATCCTGAATTCGAAGATATGAATGATGGAACGTCTCAAATGAACGCCAATCAAATGGAAATGAAAAATGTCGAAAGAACGCCGGCTGCGGCAAACGTCACGCCTGATGCTATAACGCCGGGCGGCGCCGCTCCGTCATACACGCCAGGCAAAATTAACGCGTTCAATCCGGCGCCGGCGCCGGCGCCTAAAGGCATGATAAACGGAGTGGCGGTCGAAGACATTATTGCGCAGGGCGGGCTCGATACCATATCACAGTCAACTGCTGCCGCCAATTTAAAAAACGGCGCGCCGGGTGAAACTGAAGGAAATTTTAAAAATAGAGAAATTATTAAAGAAAAAAATTCGACGATTGAATTTAAAAAAACGGGGCCCGGACTTTCTGACGTCGGCAATATACCACGCGATAATAAATCAAATTTTTTCATAACTGCGATATATCCGAATAAAAACATGGCAAATGTCAAAACCGATTCAACAATAACAGCCGTATTCAGTCAGGATATCGATGCTTCGAGCATAAACAGCGAATCATTCATAATCAGCGGAGCTGAAAGCAAAATTAACGGAAAAATATTATATAATCAAAGGATGAAAAAAATTATATTCAGGCCGGCAGGCCGTCTCAAATCAGGCGTCAGGTATGACATCAGCCTGACAACCGCCGTTAAATCAGCCGCGGGCCAGGCGCTGCTGCCGCTTAACTGGAGCTTTACCACGAGATAAATTAAATTAAATAATCACCCGTTATTTAAAGAAAATAGAAATAAATTTAAGTTTCTGATTGCTTAAATCGTTAAAAATACCATGCGATGAACCGGAATGGCACATAAAACCGTCGCCTGGCCCGACTTCAAATTTAACGCCATTTAATATTGCGCTCGCCCGACCTTCCGTTATAAAATAAAATTCATCTTCACCGGTGTGTTTATGTTCCGCAATACTCACGCCCGGCTCCATTTCGTTATAATTAAGCGAATTAAAACGCAGCTTAGAAGAATTTTCATTAAGATAATAGCGTGCCACAACATCTCCCTGGCCGCCACGAACGTTTTTATTAACGCGGCATTCCACATCATCATATTTTTTAATCATTTTCGACTTTACCTCCGGTTTTATATATGCGCCGGTAATCATACGCTAACATTAAAATGATTATAACAGAATTAAGATTAAAAATCAATATCACTCTTATATCACTCATACATCAGATTTTAAAAACACGCATATTTAAAAACATTGACATCCGAACCGATATTTGATAAAATTTTACACGGATATATACTATAATGAAGTTATAAAGGAGAGTAAAATGGGGCACACTAAAAAAACGGCCGCCGGTTTTAACGAAGCATATAAATATATAAATATGCGAGACGATAATAAAATTTTAAAAACCATATACGACGGCGTACTTGATTTTTATAAAAAAGAACAGATATATATAATCGCAAGAATACAAAAAAAACGTTCTCTTACAATTACAATTATTAACGGCGAATTAAACGATATGACATCGAGCGCAAGACACGGCGCCGGATTTCACGCATTTGATCTTCAGGGCGCTTCCGCCTTCATCTCCTCCAATACATTTCCTGAAATAAATTTCGAAACGGCGGCGGCATCGTTAAAAAAACTAATAACCGCTTCTTCCGCTTTCGATATCAAAAAAAATCGTGAAATTTTTAATCTTGAAGCACAACTTAACATTATAGAAGACAGTTATAAACATCCTTATGAAAAATATGAATTAAACGATATAGTTGAGCGCGTCAAAGCCGTCAACAAAAAAACATGTGAAATAGACAGAACACGCCTTTCAGTAACCACAAATTGTTCTATCGTTACCGATGAATTCATTATCATGCGTTCCGATTCGACATTTTCTTCGTTCTCGATACCACGAACGGCGCTTTCTTCTTCGATAACCGCTAAAGACAGCGGACATACCGCTACGCTCGGCGCGCGCCTCGGCTCTTCAGATCTGAGCGTAATTTATGACGATACTCTTCACAACGACTTTATACATCAATCTGATTTCTACGCGCGCGAAGCCGTTAAACTCTGTTCCGCGCCGGCTATAGAAGCCGGACGCTGCCGCATAGTTATCGATTATGCCCTCGCCAAAGGACTTGCGCACGAAGCATTCGGACACGCGGCCGAAGCCGATTTGCATAAAGGTTCTATACTATGGCAAAATTCAAAATTCATAAAAGGCGAACGGGTGGCTTCCGAACATATTAATATAATAGACGGCCCGTTATTTAACGATTACGCCTGGCAGCCGGTCGGAGCTAACGGCAATCGCCGCCATACGACGGCCATAGTTAAAAACGGAATAGTCGAAAAAAGCCTGTGCGATATTTTTTCAGCCGCCGAATCTGGAGTGCCCAATGAAAATTCAGAACGTATCGAAGGATTTGACTGCCCATCCATTCCGCGTATGAGCAATATACGCCTCGAACATTTAAATGCAATCAAAACAGATAAACGTTTTTACGAATTAAACCCTCAGAATATTAATAACATTCTCGCCGATAACGGATTATTAGCCGAAGACTGCGATACATTGCTGCTTTCAGGTTATAAGGGCGGCCAGGTAAATCCCGCGGCCGGCGATTTTGTATTTAATTGCTCTTTCATTTACAAGCTTAACGAACAATGTAAACCCGTACTCTATAAACCGGCAATATTCGCCGGTAAAACTCTGTCGGCGCTTAATTCTATAATAGCCGCTATCGGCCCCGTTAAAAGCGACGCTCTCGGAACATGCGGAAAAAGCGGCCAGGGCGTACCGTCGTCGGGCGGTTCAAATTATTATTTGATAATCGATAAAAACGATAATATTACTATAGGATAACACAGGACAATATAAATAAATAGCATAAACGAATTGCATATACCAATAGTTAGAATTCACTTTATTCATAAATGGTTTATATATTAAACGAAAACGTGAGGATAATATGAAAGAAAAAGTTTTAAAAATACTCTCCGATTTTTTAACCGGACTTTGTTCACATAAAGATTTTACGGCTGAAGATTTCAGGCTTACCGCCGATTATAATGAGTCGCTGAGCCTGGGCCAAAAAGAAAATGAGTTGCTCGGCCCTTACAACATGCCTTCTATTTCAAAGAGCCTTACCGCATCGCTTTATATACGATGGCACGATAAAAAAGTATCTAACGTTAATTTAAATTATGACGCGATAACCGGCTATACTTCCGAAATTGCCGGCTGGCGTGAAAAAGCGTTTTATGACGAATGCTCGCCGGCGATATGGCATGAAGAATCTTTCGATAATAACGATGCGTTAAAATATAAAATGTACGACGAAAAAATAGCTGAAATAGTTAATGGCGACGCTTCCGTATTATTCGAAACCATAAAATACGCGGACAGGCGGCTTAAACCAATCTCAAAACTTGTAACAGTCAACACTTTTGCCGCCGTAAACAGGCGCCTGATATTTATCGGCCCGGCCGCCGCGCCGCCGGTTTATGATTTTTCCTTCACGCTCGCGGGTCTGGTATTTGAACTCGACAACCAATACGCCGATTCATTCATCAAAAGAAGAATATTCACGTTTAAAGATATAGACCCGCTGATAGAACGGGCGTTAAAATTTTATCCTTCATTTTCTATTACAGCCGCCAAAAACGAATTATTGCCTAAAGCCGCTATTAAAAATATAATACTCACTCCCGGAGTATGTGAGACTTTCATATCTAAATATATACTTTCCAATCTTTACGGAAAGCCCGTCGTAGAAAAGCAGGCACGGTTTTCAATCGATGAATTCCGTTCACAGGAAAAGCATTTTCGTGACGATATAAGCATTAAATTCGAACCTGATTTTGATGAATACGAAGTCAACAATATTCCTCTGACTTACGAAGGCGTATATGCAGCCCCCGTTTATTTTATTAAAAACGGAAAGCTGCAAACGCCGATTCTCGATTTAAAATATTCAAAAAAATCGGAATTACCGCCTACCGCCTATCTTTCAGCCGACACTTTTCAATGCTCGGAATATAAATTAAAAATTGAAACTGGCGACTACGAGTTTATCGATAACGCTCTTGCCGGAATGCAGGAAGGTTTTATAATATTCGACGTGCTCGGTATGCACACGCAGGATCATACCAGCGGAGATTTTTCGATAAGCGTACCGCATGCGTTAATGATATACGAATCTAAAATTGCGGGCATCGTCAAATTATCCATATCCGGTAATTTTTTTGAAATACTGAATCAGCACAATACTAAGTTTTTAAACTGGTATAAAGAAGGCGATGCACTGCTTATGAAATGCCGCTGCTTATAAAATACAAAAAACTTTCGAGCGCTTCAAATAGCCAGCCTTAAAAACGGCGGCTAAAAATTATCGATGGAGGTATCAATTGAGCTTTCGTTTCTCTAACCGTTTATTTAATCCTATTATAATAGTTATAGCAGCGATAATTTTAACATTTTCATGTTCAGGCGGCGCTTATTGCCAGCAAGCGCTCACTTTTGATGAAAAGGCAGCCCGCGCATTTAAATTCGCAAAAGGACTTTTCGATATGCAAAAATATAAGCAGGCCGCCTCCGAATTAAATAAATTCATATCCTTTTATGAAAACAGCCGTTATGGAGAATAC
This sequence comes from uncultured bacterium, assembly GCA_964421195.1. Lineage (GTDB taxonomy): Bacteria > Muiribacteriota > UBA9980 > UBA9980 > UBA9980 > UBA9980. Next base: position 9,861 of record CAYQWL010000033.1, read on the forward strand.
GCTCTTTACCTTCTCGGCGAAGCGCTTTATAAAAATGAAGAATATAAAGACGCACTTGAAAGATACGAAAAATTTCAAAAAAAATATCCTGCCTCTTCTTTAAAAGACGAGGTATATTATTCCGCGGCTTATACATTGCTTGCGCTTGAAAAACCGGAAAAAGCTAATGATTATTTTTTAAAACTCTATAACAGCGATGATAAAATCCTGCGGCGCGACGCAATATTTAAATGCGCATTATATTTAAACGCCATTAAAGACACCGCCGGCGCTAAAAAAGCGTTCGATGATTATTTCAAATCGCTCGGAGATACAAACGATATTACCGGCGACGAAACCGGACGTTATAAAGAATCGCTTTATATCAGCGCAAATATCGCGCTGCGTGAAAAACGCCGCGACGAAGCGCTGAATTATTATGAACGCTTCCTTAAATCATTCGCTTCAGATCCGGCGGCAGCGGCGGTAAAATATAATATCGGCGAAATATTTTATTCCAAAGGCGCGTATGAAAAAGCGGCCGAATATTATAAAGCCGCGCTGGCGGGAATAGATTCGGACAAAAAAAACGGCGGCCGTTATGTTTCGTTCATGCCCGGATTGCACTATTCTCTCGGCTGGTGTTATTATTCGAAGGGCGCATTTAAAGACGCCGCCGCGCATTTCGAAAAATGCTTTTCAGGCTATCCTGCGTTCGAAAACATTGCGGATTGCGGGCTTCGTCTCGGTATTTCCCTTTATAACAGCAGGCAGTATGACAGAGCCGTCGAAATTTTTAAACAGGTTAAAAAAATAAACGGGCTTTCAGATAAAATATCCGGCGAAACCGATTATTATCTCGGCATGGCGCTTCAAAAAACCGGACTTACTTCAGAAGCATTCGAATATTTTTCCGCCGTATCGAACGCATCGGATGAAATAGGCATAGAAGCTCTTTATGCAAGCGCAGTAATATTATTCGACCAGAAAAAATATGAACCGGCCACCGATAAATTCCGCGCACTCGTATCAAAATTTCCATTTTCCGCCCGCGCGCAAAACGCTTCTTTTAACATCTGTCTTGCTTATTTTAATATGGCAAAATATAAAGAAGCAAAATCCGCGCTGCTTGAATTTATAAATAAATACCCGAATTCCGATAACCTTCAACGCAGTTATTTTAATCTCGGCGAAATAGCGATAATTGAAAAAAACTACAACGAAGCCATATCATGGTTTTCAAAAATACCGCAAAGCGATCAAATATGGCTCGAAGCGGAACTGAAGATATGTGACGCATATTCCGCGCTTAAAGAACATAAAAAATTATCGGCCAATTATCAACGCATAATTGCCGCCGTCGATTCACATGAAAACGTCTCTGATTATATGGTTCCCGCGCTTTTTAAAATGGGTAAAAACCTCGCGGCGCTAAACGAAAACGTTCTGGCTATACGCGCCTATGAAAAAGCGCTCGCGCTGTCAAAAAGCCCGCGCAATTCAGCCGACGCGCGTTTTAAACTCGCGATTTTATATTTCGAAATAAAGAATTACGAAAAATGTCTCGCCGCATGTGATTTCTTACTCGATTCAAAAGAAGCCGCGGGCAATTCGTTCAGCATATATGAAGTAAAGGAATTAAAGGGACGCCTTAAAATGGCCGAATCCAATTATGAAAAAGCCATCGAAATCTTTGACGATATACTCGCGGCGGCCGATTCTCCGGAACACGTACGCATGCAAACAAGATTTTATAAAGCTATGGTTTATTTCGATAAAAAAGAATTTGATAAAGCGGTAGAAAATTTTGAATCTCTCGCATCCGACGTTCAGGATATCGAGCTGCTCGCTAAAATACATCTACATTCTGGCCGCGCATACTACGAACTCAAAAACATCGACGAAGCTATTAAAAATCTTCTTAAAATCGAAATACTATTCAAAGATTCATCGGCAATTCATGAAGCGCGTCTTAAATTACTTGAAATATATACGGCAACGCGGCAAAAAAAAGACGCAAAAAATCTGAAAGCGGAAATAATGAAATCTAACGCGCCAGAAGCGATTAAGGACAGAGCGAATGAGCTTTTTAAGAAATAATCCAATCATAAAATCTTTATTAGACGAAGCCGGCGACGTTTTACTGCGTTCGGCGGCCTCTATTTCTGCGCATGCCGATATAAAAACCATAGCGCAGCTAAAATTTATAGGCGAACTTTTTTATTACTTAGCGCCGCTCAGAAAAAAAACGCTGATTGATAATCTCGTAAAAACGGGAATCTGTGATCAGGCCGGAAACGCTCAGACGGAGCTTCTTATAAAAAAAATATATATCGCTCAGACGCTCAATTTTTTTGAATTTTTATGGATGAGCAATTTACGCTCCGCGGCCGTTATTCATAAAAATTTCAGGTTCCACGGGCTTCATCGGTTAAAAAATGCCATGACCGGCCGCGAAGGCGGCATCATTATATCGTCTCATCTGGGAAACTGGGAGATGCTCGCCGTCATACTCGGCCGTCTCGGAATCAATTTAAACGTTCTGACTGTCGAACGCGATATTAAAATACATAAAACGGTAAATAAAATGCGCGAAGTTACTTCGAATAAAATGCTCGACAGAAATCACGCCGCTCTTAAATGTATGCGGCTTATTAAAAATAATAAATTCGCGGGTATAATGGCCGATCAACATACCGATAATTCCGGCGTTCAAACACGTTTTTTTGGAATAAACTGTATGAGCACATCTCTTCCAGCGGCGCTTTCGTTAAAAACCGATTCTCCTATAATTGGAATTTTTATGATCCGTTCCGCCGACGGCTGCACTCACGATATTTACATAGAAGAGCCCTTATACACCCGCGATTTTGTTACTATAAAAGACGGCGCAAAAAATAAATCAGATTCTAAAAACGAAGCGATCGTTAAATGTACGCAGGCAGTTTCCGATATAATAGAAAAATATATCAAAATTGCCCCGGAACAATGGTTCTGGTTTCATAAACGCTGGAGAGCATAACTATGGAAAAAAATATCAGGCTTTCGTTTACGTTAATAACCTATAATGAAGAAAAAAACATCGGCCGCGCGCTGGAATCCATTAAAAACACAGCTGACGAAATTATATTACTCGATTCGAATTCTAACGACCGTACTTTAGAAATAGCGGCCCGCTACGGCGCAAAAATATATACCGCTAAATTCGAAGGTTTTGCCGCGCAAAAAAACAGGGCCCTTTCATACGCAACCGGAGATTATATATTCGTCCTCGACGCCGATGAAGAAATAAATCACAAACTGCAGGACTGGCTGATACGCTTTAAAAATAAAAAACTCGACGACGCCTTTTATAATGCCGCCGGATTTTTCGTAGCCCGTAAAAGCTCGTTTCTCGGTAAATGGATTAATTATTCAGGCTGGTTTCCCGATTACACTTTAAGACTTATTAAACGCGGCGCTGGCGTTTTTAAAAAAGCGCGCGTACATGAATCTCTCGAAGTAAAAGGCGGTATTTTAAAAATAGATAAAAACGGCTTTATGCTGCATTACACATATCAATCACTCGATCAATATTTCGATAAATTCAACTCATACACCCGCCTGGCGGCGCTGGATTTAAAAGAACGCGGCGTACGTCCTTCTCACGTTAAAATCTTCATAAACCCGATTTTCAGCTTTATAAAACAATACTTTATTAAATTCGGATTTTTAGACGGTTTTCATGGATTAATACTCGCCATACTTTCAGCTTTTTATGTATTCGTCAAATACGGCAAACATTATTTTTTAATAAACGGAACTGACAATAATAATGATGGAGCAGGCGATGAATAATACACGCTTTGATTCAGGACGTTATAAAAAAATATTGGTCCGTTCTACCAACTGGCTTGGCGACGCTGTAATGAGCACGCCGTTTATAACGCTTTTAAGACGATTAGCGCCGGAAGCATTCATAGAAATAAGCGCGCTTCCTTATATTGCGCCCGTATTTGAAAACAATCCGGCGATAAATAAAATAAGCATTCTAACGCGCGATACCGGTTTAAAAGCCGCAGCGGAAATTTTTAAATCTTTTTTACCCGGACGTTCATCGAAATACGATCTTGGAATTTCACTGCCAAACTCTATCGGCGCCGCACTCGATCTAAAGAAATCGGGCTGCCGTGAAATTCTTGGCTATAATCGCGGCGGCCGGGGATTTTTGTTAAACTTTTCAGTAAAAGCGACCGAAGAAATTCTTTGCACCCATGAAATATATTATTACATGAACCTGCTCAGAGCTTTTGCCGGAAACGATTCACATCCCTTAATATCGGAAAATTTTGAAAAAATATCCGGCGGCCTTGAAGCGGCTTATAGCCTTTATCTCACGCGCGAAGAAACCGGGCGGGCAATCGCAGAATTAAACCGCCTTGGCATATCGCCCGAAAAAGATATAATCCTCGGAATAAATCCAGGAGCTTTTTACGGAACCGCAAAACGCTGGCCCACCGAACGATACGCCGAAACCGCACGGCGGCTTACCGATCAATTTGACCGGCTCAAAATATTAGTCTTCGGCGCCGCGGCTGAAATAGAAATCGGTGAAAAAATATGCGGCGAATTAAACGATCGCGCAATTAACTTATGCGCCAGAACGACTATAAGACAATTAATGGCGTTTATATCGCAATGCAATTTATTTTTAACCAACGATTCGGGCGCGATGCATATCGCCGCGGCGTTTAATGTGCCTGTAACCGCGATATTCGGACCAACCGACCATAAATCCACATATCCTTTAACGCAAAATTATAAAATAATACGACGCGAAATAGAATGCTCGCCGTGCAAAAAACGCGAATGCCCGCACGGCCATCATTTGTGCATGAAAAATATCGACGCCGGAACGGTAATAGAAAGTATATCCGGCGATATAGAAAGGATCGAATAATGTCAAAAATAGCTGTTTTTATCGACCGCGACGGTACGATGTCGGAAGAAGTAGGTTATGTAAATCATATTTCCCGTTTCAAACTTTTACCCAACACCGCACGCGCGATAAAGCTTTTTAACGAAGCTGAAATTCTTGCCATAGTAGCTACCAATCAGGCCGGAGTGGCCCGAGGCTACTTCGAGGAATCGCTTATTAATACGGTTCACGAAAAAATGCGCGCTTTGCTCGCGGAAAGCGGAGCGCATTTAGACGCGGTTTATTACTGCCCACACCATCCAGCCGCCGGAAAACCACCGTACCGCGCCAATTGCGAATGCAGAAAACCCGCGCCGGGCATGATTTTAAAAGCTGCTGAAGAATTTTCTATAGATCTTAAACGCTCTTATATGATAGGCGATAAAATCAGCGATATAGAGTTCGGACAGAAACTCGGATTAAAAAGCGTGATGGTAATGACCGGATATGGCCTCGGCGAATACGAACATCAACGCGCCGAATGGAAAACTATGCCTGATCATATATCTTTAAATCTTTTAGACGCCGCCGAATGGATAATAGCAGATATCAAAAGTAAAGGATAAAATAATAATGCTTCATAACCTTAAACCAGAATATAAACTTTTAATTTCATCACTTCTTCTACTGACTTTAATATCATTTCCAGGTAAAAGTGCTTATAGCGGAGGTAAACCGGGCAAACTTCCGGCCGGAATCAAAAGTATAAATTCCGGAATCACCGGTCCGCGTAAGCCCAAACCGCTTACAAACGATATTAAGCCTTCAAACGGCTTCAATAATACCGAAGAATTAAAAAACACTATCGATACAGACAATGCATCCGAATTAAAAAATAATGTTTTACAATTAAAACAAAATACACAGGAAATGAATAAAAATATAACCGGAAAAACAAAAGAAATTACATCTAATACGAAAGAAAAATCAACCGAAATCAAAAACCGAACCCATCTTAAAACAGAAGAGCTTCGTTTAAAAATTAATGAAAAAAAAACGGGCGAACAAAAAACTAATTTTGAAAAATTAACCGCTGACATTAATTCAATTAAAATCGGTTCCACGGTTACTTCAGAAATGAAAAACAAACTCGCGCAGGATTTAAAAACTACCCTATCATCTGCCAATATGCCTTCTAACGAATCGCTCGTTAATTTTTGCGACACTTTCACAAACGCAGCCTGCGACCAAAAAATAACTCCTTCAGAAGCCATAAAACTCGCCGAAGACATTGACGCCGTATTAAATTCATCCGGCATATCACCCGAAGAAATTCAAGCTATTATAACCGATGCCGAAACTATAATAGAGGCCGCCGACATTTCTTCAGAAGAAAAACAGGCCCTGAAAAACGATATAAAAACTATAGCGGCCGCATCAAAAACGAACGCCGAAGCCGTAAAATCCTTAACGGAAAAAACGAACTCCGGCGCGGTTCAAATCGAAACATATAAATCAGGCGATAATACAAATATAAAAGAAAGTTTGAACGAAACCAGATTAAAAATAGAAAAAATCAAAAATAGAAAAAATGAAATTCGTGAACAAATCAAAAATATTAAAAATACGAATAAATAATAAATTAAATATTATTTAAACGGATTATTTAAATTTTCGCGGGCATAAAATTGATCGAGCACATTCTGCGCATCTTTATCTGCGTCAAATTTAGGAAGCGGCATATTAAAACCTTTAAATATTTTATCGAGATAATTAGTCGCGCCCTGTCTGGGTATAAATTTCTGAGTCGCGGTATCCCAGGTTTCAGCCACTAAAAATTTTTTAGAAAGCAGCGACACTATCGAATTAACTGCATCAGGCATATTTTCAGCCGCTTTCTGGAGCGCCTCGTCTTTATTTTTAAACTGAGTTTGAACTTCTTTAGCTATACTCTGCGATATATCGCGAGCAAGATTACCGCATAGTCCGCTGATCTGACCTTTAAGCATACCGAGCACTTCGGTAAGAATCGCTTTACCCGCATCGTCAAGTTTAGGATCGTCAAATACCGTCTGAAGCCCCGAACTATTAATGACACCGTCGAGAACTTCTTCCATTTTTTCCGTAACGGCTCTGGATATAACTTCACCAGCTATAGTTATTTTAATATCTTCTTTCATAGAAAGCCTTAATTTATCCGAAAGCCCGACTACGTAAGAATTAACAAGATCGCTTATTTTCGATTCATCAGGCAGCGCCGTATATATTTTATTTCTTACCTTATCTATAATAGCGGTATATTCGGCCTGTGTTCCGGCGATTTCGTTAAAGAACCTCTGCGACGGATCTTTAAAAGTGATAAATTTACGAAGTTCCGCTCCCGTTATAACGCCGGTATCTTTAAGTTTTTGACCGTATTTTTCAATTGTATTATCAATATCGGCAGCGGCAAGCGCTTTGCCGATTATCGCATTTTTAAGCGCTTCACCATCATTGCCGCTATTAATGGCATCGGATAATAAAGCCGCGGCGGCGCAAAGGTTTGGATCTTTCGAAGCGTTGTTGACCAGATCGATAAAATTGCCTTTAACGGAATTTATCATTGAATTTATATTAGAGTCGGTAATAAATTTTGCATATAAATTTTGCGCTTCAGATAAGACTTTTCCCGTAAGCGCGATCATCACTTTTTCGAATATTTGATCTTTAGCGTCTTTAACTAAATCGGGAATAAGAGTTTTATAATTTTTAGCCCAGTTAATTATATCGAGCGCTGAGCCAAAATCCATGGTAAGCGGAGGCGATAAAGTTATATTTACCAGATTGTTAGAAAAAACGGGATTTACATTCCAGTTAGGCTGATTTTTATACGCCACTTCATCGCTTACAAATATTATATTATGCGCCTTGCCCACCTGTGCCTGCCCTATAAGATTATTAGCGAGCTGCGCTTCTACTTCGACGCCCACGCCGAGCGTATGCGATGTAGATTCCTTACCGGGTATCGGTATTTCTTTTAAATTAAGTTTACTTATATTTTTATAAACCCGGCTCGATTTAACCTCGCCGTAATCGAAAAGAGAAAAGACTTTTTTGCCGTCAGGCGATTTTGCCGCTTTAACGAAATTCATAGCGGTAACCGTTTTATTAATGACCTTTTTAGATTGATCATAACAGTATTCAACTTTTTCAAGAAAAAGCTGATCCGATTTTTTTATGTTCGGATTTTCAATAGAACGTATTATCATAATAGCCCGACCGCCGTCAATGACTTTAACGCATGGAGTAACGACGGGAGCTGATTCATTTCCTGTAAGAATTTCGCCTCGTTTCGCCGATTTGATATCGAAAGTCATTGCCTGTACCGCAAGCATGGCTGCTTCGTTAGCCTGACTGTGCTGAGTAATGGTAGTCACCTGCCGGTTTTGCGTGGACATAAAAGTGGTATAACCGCCGATAACGAAAGTAAATGCCGTCAGCGCTATAAGCATTTCAAGAAAAGTAAATGCCGCATGGTTCTTTTTTATAAAATAAAATCCACTCATAATATTACCTCCCGAATGAATCAATATAAAAATAACAATAACTTGTTTAAAATATAATTAAATTACTAAATAACCAATTCACGACAAACTAAAGATTTTTGAATGACGAATCTCTGATCGCCGGCTGAAAAATTACCCTCATACCACCAGACATGTACGGTAATAAGCACCGTATTTTCATCATTGTTAAGAAATGATAGAGTAATTTTACGTTTGAATTTTTTATAAGAATCGTCCGTATATGCAAAACCTGCCGCATTATGCTGTGAAGTAACCTTCGTGTCAGGTTCGGGATTTTTTTGCCCGCTAATAATAAGCGCTTTAAGCTCAGCATAAGTAACGGCACGATACTCTTCAATTTTTTCCTGCGCGAGTCTGAGTCCTATCTGTACATCTTCGGTATGTATGGTGTATTTTTTAAATGAAGTAAATACGTTTACCGACGGCAACACCGCCATAGCGAGTACCGCCAGCGCAATAAGAATTTCAACGAAAGTAACGCCGCGCGAAAAACGGCCGCAAGCGTTTTTTACAGGCCCGCATGGGCGAACGGCAATCGCGGACTTATTTTTACCTTCAGCAATCATATAAACGCACCTCGATTTTCATTACTTTATCAATAATTATTTAATTTTACTATTAATTTTATATGTACTGTATTGGTTGGCGATAATGGCCCTGTAACGATCCGGCACATATCTTCCTACATAAGGAATAAGCGACAGAAACGAGCAGGTAGTAATTTCAGGCGTGTACCACACGGTAAGATCGCGCGTTATCTGCCCTGGATTAAACTGTTCGCATACGAGATTTCCCATTATATGAGTAGAAGCGTTTATCGCTACGCCGTTTTTAGCGTAAATCGGAGCGAGTATCCGGCAATTAGCGGCGGTACGCAGCGTACCGAAACAGATTATTGAAAAAGGTATAATGCGATTGCCGGTTTTTGGTTTATGAATTATATCGCCCGTTACGGTAAGATCGCCGTTTACAACGAGCTGGCCGGCGCCGTAAAAAGTGCCCGATATCGAAGCGCTGCCTTCTATATAAATAACGCCGTCAATTTTAATTACTCCCGCGCCGTCGCGCAACGTGGAATCAGAATTAAATTCCGCGCCGCTCGAATAAGCGACCGAAGATTTTTTACGATATTGATCGGAAGTATATAAATTTTCGATCATTCCATTTGACTCGGCTTTAGGTTCTTTTTCAAAAAAAGAATATGAATATCCTTTTTCTTCCACTTTATATTTATATGCTCCGGCGCCGAGCATGCAGGGCGGGAAGGGAACCGGAAAACTGAAACCGACTCCATCTACACGGGTAAAAGTTTTCGCCACGTTACCGTTTATTTTCATATTAAGCGGCGGAGAAAGGCAAAAATCGCCGAAAAGCTGCGTGTTATTTCCAGATTTATCGGCAATAGCTTTTACTACTTTTACGATACCGATAGCGCCGATCGGAGGAACCGATACCCATGGAAACCATGGAATAGCATCGGCCGGCGGAGCGCCAAGAAAGAATGCGCGCGGCAGAAAACATTTGCCATAACCATAATTACCGAACATAGTAATTGCCGGCGTATGGCCGGGATACAAAAGAAGCAAATCATTCAAACCGGTAGGTATTTTTTGCTTGCCCGCCCCGCCTATATGACATAATCCTGGAAATCGAACTATCTTCAAACTAAAAAGCCCTTTAAAAAAACTGAGCACATCGTTTATTTCAAATTTACCTTTATAGTCAGGATCGAGGTTAAGATTCATCAATTTAAACTTACCGCCCGCGGTTTTACCCCAGCTTTGTTCGCCATAAGTTTTATTATCGCGATTAAGCCAGTAAAAAGAATAAAGCGGATTCGGCGCGGCGCAATCTACGACTTTAACATCGCGCGTCGCTTCGACTTCGAGTTTAATAGGAATTGAAGAACCCGACGGCACATATTCGACATTAACTTTATAAGCAAGTGTCGCTAATTTTTCGATAACCACATCGGCTTTTACGGGCATTATATCGCCTATTTTAAGCTGTCCGGCAATGCTTTCAAGCGCCTTTGAAAGCATTGCGCCCACATTTATATCAACGGTCAAAAAATTTCCGAGCACGCCGGCAAGAATATCGCCTATAGGAATAGGAATACCCATTATACTGATTGTAAGCCCTTTAATAAACTGACTTAAATCTATTTTAAACTTAATATCGTTCAGGCCGAGAAAATCAAAAAGTTGATTGCCGAGTTTTTTTACCCAGTCCTGAATGAAACCGTCATCGGTAGCGGCGCCTGGCCATAAAACCGTTCCATTATCAGAAAGAACGGGTTTCATATCTTTAAGCATCATGGTAAGTTCTACTTTTGTACGCGAATCGTCGCCGCCGAGCTCACGAATAAACTGGGTAATACCGAGCGCGCCTGCATTAAGCTTCTGCTGACTCCAGGCAGGCGACAGGCCGAGCGAATCGGGCGAAAGCGACACTTCGGCATTAACACCGGAAATACCGATAGATGCGCCTACACCGCCGGTAACCACTATACCTGGAACACGCATTTTAAGATACCAGGATGATGAAGGATCGCTTAACATCGAAACGACGCCTTTAATTATATCGACTGGATTAAGATTGCCCATATCGTTCATTTCAGTACGGACTTTATAAGTGCCGGCTTCGAGCGCCGCATCAGCTAATAACTTAGCATTTTCGATATTAACTACGTGAAAAGTTTTAGCGTCCTGATTTTTTGAAAAATTAACGGTGAAATAAGCGGTAAGCGCCAGCATTGAAACTATCGCTATCGCTAAAGGGATAACGAACCCCTTCGCACGCGGGCCGTTAAAAAAAAACGCCGCGTAATTTATTTTATAATTCATATTAACCACCCGCTTTTATTTTTAAAATACTGTGTTTAATAACCGGCAAATTAAAAATCACGCGTAACCTTAGGCGGCTTGAAATCCATTTTGGGTTTTTCGGCGAGCAGACGTTTTATAACATCTTTTGACTCAGGCGGCTGTCCGAGAGTGATAAGTTTTTCGGAACCCGGAAACGCCTTGAAATATAATTTTGAATTGGTGATTATCAATGCAGCCTGTGCCTTTTTCTCCTGCTCTTTATCGCCCGCCCGTTTATAAATTTCGACAAGATAACCGAGAGCTATGGATTTAAGATAAATATTCGGCGATTTATCGGCAAGATTAGCGAATATTTCTATCGCTTCTTTGTATCTTTTTCTTTCGTAATATCCGAGCGCTTCTAAATAAAGAGGATGCTTTTCCGCCTGATCGATTTGAGCGGAAAGGGCCGGATTAAGGTTGGAATTTTCGACAAGATGCCGGATTTGATTATCGTAAAAATTATCAAACGCGCTTTGTTCCATTGGTTCGAGCGGTCTGACGGTTTCTTCATAATAACTGCTGTTATCCCAGCTAAACGAAGACAATGAGCGCACCGCGGCAACATGAGAAAATTTATTTTTCCCGGGAGTTTTACGCTGCCCTGAAAAAATAGCATCCAGCACGGCTTCGTTTTGCGCCTCACGCGAAGAATATTTTGACGTCCGCGCCGGCGAAGTACCGGCAGGTTTTTTACCATAAGTAAACCCCCGGCTGTCATCATCTTCATGTAACGGCTGGCGTTTGCCGCCCGCAAAATAAATAGCGTAAATAATTAAACCGATAACAAAAAACATTAACAATACTAATGAATAAAACTTAATTGCGCTCGAATCATCAGGTTTATAAGCCGACGGCATATACCGCCTCCATTCTTTTAAAATTATACTATAATTTTAATTAAATAATTTAAAAATTATTCGCAGTTTCGTTTTTTCGTTTTTAACTTTTTACTCAACAAAAAAACATTTCAATCAATTACCTGATATTCACTTAAAAATCTATAAGTAAAATATAAACTGGCGGCAGTAATATATAATATAATTTATCCGCCTATATATATTATACCAAATTTTTTGAATCGATGTCGGATTTTTAAAAATTATTCAAAAAAACAAAGCTGATCTGTTTTAGGAAGCGAAGAGAGAGAACCGATAGCTTCAAGCGCTTCGACCACGCTTTTAGAAACGCTGGCGCGTTCCTTAAAATCTTCGACTGAAATAAAAGGCTCTTTTTTAG
>CAYQWL010000033.1:22418-29229 GCA_964421195.1 uncultured bacterium
GTATATGCTTCGAGCGGCAACCACGCCGAGGCCCTGAACCGAACTGAAAGGACATATCAAACCGTCGTTATTTTTAATAACGAATTTTTCATAATGTGATTCATAAAGGCTGACCGGATAAAATTTTACGCCGCGCGCAAGCGCTTCGAGTACGATTTCAAGCACCGTATAAAGGTCGAAATCTTTAGCCGTAGCTTCTTTTCCTTTAGCGAGAACGTTATTCATAGCGCTTAAAACATATTCACGGCCTTTTAAAACGATAGCCGCATCGAATGAAGACAGGCCTTTCGTGGAAAAATAAGTGGAATAAAAAGCGAGAGGGTAATTTACTTTAAAATAAGCTATGCGAAACGCCATCATCACATAAGCCGCCGCATGAGCTTTTGGAAACATATATTTAATTTTATTGCATGAATCTATATACCATTGAGGAATATCGTGCCGGCGCATTTCCTCGACCATTTCAGGTTTCAAGCCCTTGCCTTTACGAACGTTTTCCATAATATCGAATGAAAGTTTATTCGGCATTTTATGTTCAATAAGATAATTAATGATATCATCGCGTACTGATATAACTTCTGAAAGTTTCGCGTCGCCCGATTTAATATATGACTGAGCGTTATTAAGCCATACATCGGTGCCGTGTGAAAGCCCCGATATGCGCACGAGCTCTCCAAAAGTCGTCGGACGTGTTTCTTCAAGCATTCCACGTACAAACGACGTTCCAAATTCTGGAATGCCTAACGTACCGAGCGTAACGCCGTTTATATCTTCTGATGTAATCGACAGCGCGTCGAGACCCGAAAATAAAGACAGTGTTTTTTTGTCGTCGAATGGAATCTCATAAACATTAACGCCGGTTAAGTCCTGAAGCATTTTTATAAAAGTCGGATCGTCATGGCCAAGCAAATCGAGCTTTAATAATTTTTTATCAATCGCGTTATAATCGAAATGCGTTGTTATAACGCCGCCGTTACGATCGTTCGCGGGATAATTAATGGGCGTAAATTCATGAACGTCACGGCCTTTAGGAATAATCATTATACCGCCGGGATGCTGTCCGGTAGTTCTTTTAACGCCGCTGCATCCGATCGAAAGACGGGTCATTTCGGCCGGCCGCTTTACGAGCTGCCGTTCTTCGAGATAAGTCTTAACAAAGCCGAACGCCGTTTTATCGGCTATAGTCGAAATAGTGCCGGCACGAAAAACATTATTTTCACCAAAAATAACTTCTACATATTTATGAATGGACGGTTGATATTCACCCGAAAAATTAAGGTCTATATCCGGCGTTTTATCGCCTTCAAAGCCAAGAAATACTTCAAACGGTATTTTATGGCCGTCTTTTTTTAAAGGCTGACCGCATTTCGGGCATAATTTATCAGACAGATCATATCCCGAATTAAGCGCGAGATCTTCGAAAAATTCAGAATGCCGGCACGCTGAATTGGTGCAAATATAATGCGGCGGCAGAGGATTTACTTCGGTAATGTTTGTAAAAGTAGCTACGAGCGAAGAACCGACGGAACCGCGAGACCCCACCAGATACCCATCTTCAAGAGATTTTTTAACGAGCTCATGCGCAATTAAATAAAGCGTGGCAAACCCGTTTTTAATAATACAATTTAATTCATAATCAAGTCGTTTTTGAACGACGGCGGGCAGCGGTAAACCATATATAACTTCAGCATTCGCATAAGACATTTTACGAATTTTTTCTTCCGCTCCCGGCATTACCGGAAATGCATTCTCGCGCGGTATCGGCGCAAGAGATTCAATCATTTCATTTATCTTTTCAGGATTTTCAATAACCACTTCATACGCTGCATCTTTACCAAGATATGAAAATTCTTCGAGCATCTCATCCGTAGTCGGAAAATAAAGTTCACATGAATTTTCAACATCTTCGTATTTCTGGCCGGCAAATAAAATTTTACGATAAATAGCATCTTCCGGATTTAAATAATGCATATCCGACGTCGCGCATACCGGCTTATTATACTTTTTACCCAGTTCATAAATTTTTTTATTAAGCGCAATCAAATCATCGCGTGAAGTAAATTTATCGTTATGTTTTTCAATTAAAAAATTATTATTTTTAACCGGCTGTATCTCTAAATAATCATAATATTGAACTATTTCACCGATCTGTTCATCCGTTTTACCTTCTATAAAGGCGCGGATAAGTTCGCCGGCTTCGCAGGCGGTACCGAGAATAAGACCATCACGCAATTCAAGCAGTTTAGTCCTTGGCAGCCTCGGTTTTTTATAAAAATAATTAATATGCGACAGAGAAACCAATTGATATAAATTTTTAAGCCCGGTGTAATTTGCGGCAAGAATTATTATATGATAGGGTGAAGGCGGTTTTACTTTTAATTTATCGCCTTTAGTAATTCCGGCATAACTATCATCGATAAGATAACCTTCCATACCAAATATCGGTTTTATTTTATTTTTACAGGCGGCATCGTAAAATTCCGGAAACCCCTGGACCACGCCATGATCCGTAAGCGCAACCGCTTTATGGCCCCAATCGCCGGCCAATTTTACAAAATCTGATACTTCGGTAAGTCCGTCAAGCGCCGACATTTTAGAATGCGCATGAAGCTCTATTCTTTTACGTTCGGCCTTATCTTTACGTTTTTTCAATTCGCCCCTGTTAACGTCATAAACCATTAAAGTCATATCTTTTTCAAAAGGATCGAACCTTACGTTACCTGAAACTCGCACTACCATGCCAGGCTTGACTGCAGGATTTTTTCCGGCCTCCGTAAAAGTTTTGCATACAATGGTATCGTTAAGATCGCTAACCGAAAAAGCGGTAAGCATTTTACCCGACTTAACGATACGTGTTTCCGTGCCTATAACGATACCTTCAATCACTACGTTTTTTTCTTCTTCGAGAAGCCTTGATATCTTAGCGGTCGTTATATTATCACGAATTTTTTTTCCGTATATTACACCATTATCGACAGATAATGAAACGTTTGAAGGCTTCGCTGGAGATGCTTCAGAAACAGGCGCACCGGATTTCGCCGCATGAAAAGCCGCAACATTCGTCGATGCTTCCGTTAAAACAACATTTTTCGAATCACGCGTTACCTTTTCGGAAAGTATATTAATATCGTCGGAACATTTTTTATCTTTCGCCTCGACAGGATCTTTATATTCGAAAGACCCCGGCTGATCAACCGGCCTGTAAGTGGACTTATCAATAAACACGCGGCAGGAAAGATTATACTTATCGAGCAAATATTTTTCAATATTTTTATCAACACCCCGGTCTTTAAGTGTATAAAAACCGACATCATCCGAAGTTTCTATACGTATAGCGGCGGAATTTAAAAGCGAAGGCAGACAGCCGGGCAGCCATACCTGACAGGCTGGACTTAGTTTAATTATATACGCGGTTACATCTTCCCATAATTTATTAACAACATGCTCGGCAGTGACCGCCTTATCAAAATCAATATCAAAATTAACGCTGTCTATTCCCGGAAGTATTTTTTTAAAATAAGATACTACCGGCATAAAATCCTTAGAAGAAGTTATCTCCGAGGAACGCAAACGTATAGCTATTTCACGATATTCCGGACAATATTCTATACGCCGAAATTCGCAATTCATAATAGCCGCCCGGCATGCATCAGAAATAGAGCAACACTTTATATGCTCAATAATTTTATCACGATTTTTAGGCGATATTAAAATTTTAGTTTTTTTATGATTCATTGATTTGATTGCGCTTAGCTTATTTGATTAATTATTTTAACTTAGACGAGCTTTAAAACCCGCAACTTATAATGGAAAAATTTCCAGGTCATATTATAGCCCGAAAAAAATAATTTGTCAATAATTAATAGTCTCAATTAATAGTCTCAATTAAATTTACTTGAAAAAAACAATAAAAATAGAAGATAAATAAATAAAAACTATGGAAGGAAAAGAGAACCTCCGGTCTTTTTTTCTCCATAGAACAGAGCGCTTAAATTATATAATCGCCAAAAATAATTAATTCAAGCAATCAAACGAATTATATACTTTATAGCTCGACGCTTCGATAACCTTTAAATAAGCGTTTAAATCCGCATCTATAGATCCGGTCACGATGTAATCCGCGCTGAATTTAGCGGCCAATTCATTCACGGTCGATTTATCGAGATTATCGAGGTTAAAACATACGCCGGCGACATCCGCGCCGCTGATAACGCTGAAACCTTTATGCGACAGATAATTTTTAATGCTATAAGCCGTATTGCCTTCAACGAAGGCTATTTTATCATCGGAAACATCAGCGGTGCGCGTTTTGACTTTATTTTTAAAGGGAAGTATAACCGCCCGCTTCGTTCGATTCGATTTACTTTTCCAGCCGGAAGTTTTAACGCATACAATTCTGGAAACCGCATTATCGTTTTTTATAAGAGAATTTTTGGAAGAAAACGGCGGCGTTTCAGAATCATACCGCTTCTGACCGCCGTTAATTATTTTCAATGATTGAATAGTATTTTGAAGTTTAATAATACATTCATTATATTTTTCTTTAAAATTATCCGGGCCGACTATATTTACGGAATTAATCTTCGCTATAGCCTTATCGTTAGACGCAATAACATATTCGCTTTTATTTTTAAGCGCGCCTTTAATTATCTTATGCGCTTCGCCCCTTGAAATATCTTTATTATATTTAATTTTAAAATACGACACCAGATAGCCGTCAAAACTCATAAAATTAGTTTCGGCGCTATACGGTTTTAATCCTTTTAAATCGGGTATTACTATATATTCATGCGAATAAAGCGGCGATACAAAGAAAAAAAGCGAACCGCAAAATAAAGACAGAATCGAAAAAGGCATTATAACCGTAAAGAAACCTGGCCGCAAAGAACTGATTGGTTCGGGCGCGGAATTAATCTTCAATTTAGCGGCCGGATTTTTTTTAATCGCCGTTCTACCGCTGCTTTTATTTAAACCGGCGGAACGCGTAACTTTAAATTTCAAGCCGCCGTTATACGCATCATTATCATCGTCATGCCGCCATAAAAATAAATAAGGCTCTAACTTTTTAAGGTAAGAAATCGAAAACGAAACACGGCTGGCTGGAATATCATTATCTTTAAATATAATATAATCCAGCAGAATGATTTGAAGTGATACGAAAACGATAAGACTCGTATCTACGGTAAATTCCGTAATAAATTTTGTAAGAATTATGAATGAAAGCGAAGCTTTTAATAAGCATGAAAGATAAAACAGCATAATCATACCTCCCTGTTGAAACATCCGTAATATTGCCCGGCTGAAGCTGTTAAAATATTACGACAAAAAGATGTGACGATGCTGCATATATGAGTTCAGAATTAAGTATAGTAAATAAATACGAATATTAGCAAGATGGAAGGTTTAATATTTAAAAATTACTCTTTGTTATACCTTAAGGCTTTATCGACAACGATTTTTCTTTCATTTATATAATTTTCATAAACTTAAATTATTATCATATTAACTTTTTTTAATATATACTCGTTAATATTAATGCGATAAAATAAATATATTATCGGGATTAATACTTATGGTAAATGATTTTAATGAAAATAAATCTAATTTTTTCGCGGCGGTATCGTGGATATCGATTTCGACGGCCGCGCCTTTTCGAGTTTTTACGACCGCCGTATGAAACCGGCCGCGGGAATATATTTTATCAATATTAACTTCGAAAGAATTAGGTTTTTTTTCAATATATTTTATATCGGAGCGTAATATATAAACGGCTTCGGATCTTACGCCCCATTCTATTTCTCCGCCTTCGCCAAACTTAGTTCCCGCGCAGCCGCAGGTTATGGTAACGCTGCCTTCCGCTTCCGGCCACGAAACTTCAACTGATTTTTCATTCACTTTAACTATCCTGCCGCCAAATATATTTCTAACGCCAAGAAACTTAGCCATTTCGCGGTTTTCGGGAAAGTTATACATATCAAACACGCCGCCGCTCTGAATGATCCTGCCGCGCATCATCACCGATATTTCATCGCCAATAAAATAAGCCTCGTCTATATCATGGGTTACCATTAAAATAGTAACGGCTAAATTTTGATTGACACTTTTTATCATGCGGCGGGTATCCTCGCGCATCGATTGATCGATGGATGAAAACGGCTCATCGAGAATTAAAAGCGAGGGTCTGGATACAAGAGCGCGAACTAAAGCGGTTCTCTGCCGCTCGCCTCCGCTTAAATTCGCCGGATATCGCGGAAGAAGCCCGCCTATATTAAAAAAAGAAATAAGCTCATCTATCCATGAACGGGCGTTTTTTAAATCGATGCCGCGAGCTTTGATAGGATAATATATATTATCGATAACACTCATATCAGGAAAAATACATATATCCTGCGGCACGTAAGATACGCCGCGCTGATGAGGAAGTTTATCAGTAACGGCTTCGCCGGAAATTATAATATCGCCGGCGGAAGGCGTTCTGAAACCTATAATGCTTTCAAGCAAAAGAGTTTTTCCCGCACCCGTAGGCCCAACTATAACATGGCTTTTACCGGCCTCGATTTTAAAATTAATGTTTTGAAGAGAAAAATCACCCGCTTTAACCAATAAATCACGAATTTCAATCATAACTGGCAGCCCCCATTTTTTTAGCGAATAATATAGCCGCCAGGCCGAGAAAAATCAATAATATTATAAGCACGGCCACGCCCGCGATATCCGCTGACGACAGATTTAAAAATATAGAAACCGGAAGCGTTTCAGTTTTCATCGGCATAGTACCGGCGAGCGTCATCGTCGCGCCGAACTCGCCCAC
>CAYQWL010000034.1:0-20434 GCA_964421195.1 uncultured bacterium
CCAAATTGAAAAATTTCAATACCGGGATCGTTTTTAAAAAACTTTATTTCACCATAAACATCGA
Organism: uncultured bacterium; assembly: GCA_964421195.1. Lineage (GTDB taxonomy): Bacteria > Muiribacteriota > UBA9980 > UBA9980 > UBA9980 > UBA9980. The sequence goes on from CAYQWL010000034.1 coordinate 65, forward strand.
ACATTTTTTCCGATTTCATAAACTGGATTATTTTAACGCGAAAACCATGCCCGCGGGCCCTCAACGCCAATCCAAAAGCCGCGGTAGTTTTACCTTTTCCATTTCCGGTATATACCTGTATAAGTCCTTTTTTTATATTCATATTATTTAAAATATAGGCGGTTCTTCATAAACGCCATAAACTTCCCTGAAAACATCGCACATTTCACCGAGCGAGGCGTATGATTCGACGCACTCGATAAGCGCGTACATAACATTAGCGCCGCTTTGAGCGTCAGTTTTCAATTTTGACAGGGCGGTTTTCACCTTTTCATTATCTCGTGTCTTTTTTATATGCGTCAGAGCCGCTACCTGTTCACGTTCCACTTTTTCATCTATTTTAAGAATTTCGCCGCGTTCTTTTTCAAGGCTTGAATCGCAATATGCGTTGACGCCCACTACTATTCGTTCTTTTTTTTCAATTTCACGTTGATATCTAAACGAGGCGTCGGCTATTTCCGATTGAAAAAACCCTTTATCTATAGCTGAAAGTACGCCGCCCATCCGGTCTATGCGTTCAAAATAATCCATTACGCCTTTTTCCATTTCATCGGTTAATTTTTCGATATAATAAGATCCGCCAAGCGGGTCTATTACATTCGCCGCACCGCTTTCACCGGCTATTATCTGCTGCGTACGCAAAGCTATTCTTACGGCTTTTTCAGTGGGCAGCGCCAGCGCTTCATCCATCGAATTCGTATGCAGCGACTGCGTGCCGCCAAATACTGCCGCCAGAGCCTGAATTGTAACGCGAACTATATTATTTTCAATTTGATTGGCCGTTAATGAACATCCGGCCGTTTGAGTATGAAAACGCATTAACTGAGCGCGTTCATTTGAAGCATTAAATTTTTCTTTCATTAATTTTGCCCATATCCGGCGCGCAGCGCGAAATTTAGCTATTTCTTCAAAAAAATCGTTATGCGAGTTAAAAAAGAAAGACAGTCTCGGCGCAAATTCATTAACGTCAAGACCGCGGGCAATAGCCGCTTCTACATAAGTACGCCCGTCTATTAAAGTAAAGGCCAGTTCCTGAAGAGCGGTTGATCCCGCCTCTCTAATATGATAACCTGAAATTGAAATGGTATTCCACGCGGGCAGATGTTTTGTACAATACTCAATCGTATCTACTATAAGCTTTATAGAAGGTTTTGGCGGAAAAATAAAGGTTTTTTGAGCTATATATTCCTTTAATATATCGTTTTGTATGGTACCGCTAAGTTTTTCAAGAGAAGCGCCCTGCTTTTTCGCGACGGCTATATACATTGCAAGCAGTATAGCGGCAGGCGCGTTTATAGTCATGGAAGTCGATACTCTATCGAGCGGTATGCCGTCAAACAAAATTTCCATATCCGCAAGCGTATCTATGGCAACGCCGTCTTTTCCTATTTCACCGCGTGAAAGAGGATTATCGGAATCTATTCCCATAAGCGTCGGCAGATGAAAAGCTACCGATAAGCCTGTCTGCCCGTTATTAAGAAGATATTTATATCTTTCATTCGATTGCCGCGCCGTGCCGAACCCGGCAAATTGCCTCATAGTCCATAATTTTTCACGATATAAAGTGCCGTGAACGCCGCGCGTAAACGGATACTCGCCCGGAATTCCGAGTTTTTCAAAATAATCAAATTCTTCAGTATGAAGCGGCATATAAAGCGGCTCCGGTTCATATGAAGAAACCGACATAAACTTTTTTTGCCGTAACTTAGAAGATTCCTTTTTTTTATCGTATAACGCCTTCCATTTGTCAAAACTTTCCTTCATTTTATCGAGATTCATGGTAATCTCCTCTGTTCATAAATATTTTCTTTTCAATATATTCTAATAATTGAATACTCGCCCCGTGCGGACTGACGCCGCCATTTTTAACCTGCGTTTCAATCGCTCCGTATTCAGAGCTGCCTGACAATCTTTTTTCAATTTCATTTATAATTTTTTCATGCGTTAATTTTTTGAAAGCCTGTAAGTTTCTTTCTGAACGCAAAACGGAGAACCATCCGCTCGATTCGAGATATTTCCGATGCCCGTCAATCGCGGCGCGTATATCGGCCACGCCCTCGCCCGTATTTGATTTAGCGAGTATAATAGGCGTTTCGTATGCGGAATTAAGCGGGTTCATCATCAGCATTGATTGAAGTTCACGCAGCGTATGTTCCGCGCCGTCGCGGTCCGATTTATTTATTACGAATATATTTCCTATTTCGAGTATTCCGGCTTTCTGGGCCTGTATATCATCGCCCGTACCCGGCATGGTTACGACTATGGTAGTATCGCACGCGCGCATTACATCCACTTCATTCTGACCGGTTCCTACCGTTTCTACCAGAATAACCTCTTTTTTAAAAGCGTCGAGAATTCTTATAACATCTATAGCGGCTTCTGAAAGACCGCCAAGACTACCCCGGCTGCTTAAAGAACGAAAGTAAAATTTAGGATTAATAGCTATATCGCCTATTCTAATGCGATCGCCAAGAACCGCGCCTCCGGTAAACGGCGAAGACGGATCTACCGCTATAATTCCAATATTAACATTTTCTTCGAGAAAACGCGCGGCAAGCTTATTTATAAGAGTGCTTTTCCCCGCGCCGGGCGGCCCGGTAATACCGACAATATAAGCCGATCCGGCATAAGACTGTAACGCTTCTATATATTCTTCATAACCCGGCCTGCGGTCTTCTACTATTGAAATAATCCGCGCGCATGCCCTTTTATCTCCGTTTAAAAACCGGCCTGCGAGCGAAGCGTCGAATGCCATTCGTTAATTACCCTTTCTGTCTGATATTAACTTTTACGAATTTGACGGTATCTTCGGTCGGCGTTCCCGGCCCGAATATTTCAGCTACACCGATACTTTTAAGATAGCTTATATCATCGTCGGGTATGATACCGCCGCCGAAAACCATGATATCGTCTATCTGGTTATTTTTTAAAAGCTGCATAATTTCAGAAAAACAATGATTATGCGCGCCCGAAAGAATGGATACGCCGATAGCGTCAACATCTTCTTCTATAGCCGCATTAACTATCTGTTCAGGAGTCTGGCGCAGCCCGGTATAGATAACTTCAAACCCCGCATCGCGAAAAGCGCGCGCCACTACCTTCGCGCCGCGATCATGACCATCAAGGCCCGGTTTAGCTATTAATACTTTAATATTCTCCGGCATTCAAATCACCCGTTCATTAATTTTATTTCATTTAATTATAATAAGTTCACTTTATAACTTATACTGTTTATTTAAATATATATTTAATATTTTTACTTTTATTTTTTATTTAAGTAATTGCAGCATTTCTATTCGCCGCGCGGCAAAATCATTAAGTGTTCTGGTTATTTTTTCTTTTTTTCTAATCGATTCGTCGAATAAATAAGCTAATTTTTCACGTACGAATATTTCAAACGGCCCAAAATCAGGTTTTTCAGATGAAGTTATCTGTTTAATATGATCGCGTTTAAAATAATAAGCTTCGAGATTTTCAACTAAATAACCGGGAACGTAAAAAATATTTTTAGCGTTCATAACGTCTTCATAAACTTCCATATCTATTTCTTCTTCGCATACTCCTATGGCGGCTTTAAAATTAGTTTTAAAAAGATCTATAAAATTTGTCGCGTTAGAAGCGGATGCATGAATTAAAACTATATCAAAATCATTTTCTTCAGCGCTCAGTTTAGAAGGATCGTTAAATATTTTAACTTCAGTTATGCCGTTTAAAGATTTCGATATTTTATTATAGTCGCCCGCATTTCCAAAGAAACCAATCTTAAGCGCGCTTAAATTTCGATTACCGAATATTTTAGTCGATACTTCACGTAAAGTATTTATCATAGCGATTTTTTTTATTTCTGGCAATATTTTTTCATCGTTTACGATAATACTTTGATTTAATAAATTATTAGTTTCCACTTTAATATAATCGAGCATGCTTTTATTGACGTAAGCGGAAGACTTAATTATAAACCTTCCATTAAGTTTATCGACATGCCTTGCAAGCGATCTAAAATATACCTCTTCATAACCTTTTTCCGGCATACCCTGGGCTATTATTTTAGCGCCGCCGTAATGCAGCCCTAAAAACGCGTAAATATTGGTAAGCTTCTGCGATAAAAAACAGGCGCAGGAAGCGGATTCTTTATAATTAGACGAGGCCGGAACGAAGGTGATATCGCCTAACGCCGGACCGAGAGCGGTACTGTTAACCGCTATTATAGCTTTAAAATTAGAGTTTTTTTCGACGCAAAATTTAAGCTGTTCGGAACCGGTTTGTTTCATTATTGAAAACATCGACATACGATAACTCCTTAAAGATAAGTTTTCGGCTGTTCCGCGCCGTCGAGAACGCGCAGACAGCCTTCCGCGAGCGCGCGCATTTCATCTTCGCCGGGATGAAGTATTACAGGCGCTATAAAAGCGACACGTTCGGATATAAGCCCGGTTAATTCCTTTGAATAAGCCATTCCGCCGGTTATTATTACCGCATCGACTTTTCCCTTCAAAACAGCGGCCATTTCAGCTATATATTTTGCCGTTTGATAAGCCATTCCTTCGAATACTAATTTCGCGGTCGGATTATCCTGAGCGTATAATTCGCCCACTTCTTTTGCCGAGTTAGTATTAAGATAAGCTACGAACCCGCTTTTGCCAATAAGCTTTGAATAAAGTTCTTCTTTAGTCTTATATTTACCGGAAAAAATCGCGTCCATAAGATCGCCCGTTGGAAGCGCTCCGGCGCGTTCAGGCGTAAGAGGGCCTTCATAAAGAGCGTTCGTTCCGTCCGTTATTTTCGCGCGTTCGAGCGCCGCTATGGATACGCCGCCGCCAAGGTGCGCCACTATTAAATTAAGATCTTCTAATTTTTTATTCATCTTAGCTGCTTCACGCCTTGCGACCGCCCGTATATTAAGCGCATGAAGCATCGAACGCCTTTTTATTTCAGGCATGCCCGTAAGTTTAGCGAGCGAAGTAAATTCGTCTATTACCGGCGGATCGACTACATAAGACGGGATGTTTAAATCCCATGAAATACCGTAAGCTATAACGGCCGCTAAATTAGAAGCGTGTTTTCCTGAAACGCCGGCCATAAGATCATCGATCATACGCTGATTAATAACATACACTCCGCCTTCGATAGGTTTCATAAGGCCGCCGCGGGCCACGACCGCGCTTAACCGGTCCAGACCGAATTTTTTATCAACGAGAGTTTTTAATATATTATTTTTACGATATTCATATTGCTCGTTAATGTTTTTAAATTTTTCAAGATCTTTTTTATGGTGCGCTATATTTTGAATAAAAAGCGGATCGAGATTTTCATAAACCGCTATTTTAGTGGAAGTCGAGCCGGGATTAACCGCCAGTACATATTTTTTAACTATATTTTCACCCATTTCAACCTCCGTTTTAATTAATCTTGAAGTTGCCGGTAAATATTTTTTTAAGTTTATGGACCACTGAAAGGCGGCCCATAGCTATTTTTTGCGCGACGGTACAGGCCGTTTCACCGGTTTCCCGCGATTTCACGAAAATTTCACTCATTATATCCTGTATCTGTTCTATATGTTTTTTAATATGTTCGTCATCGTGGCCGAATACCTCGCTGAATGCTATAACTGCTTCAGCGGCGTTCATTACTATATCAGGAGCGTAAATTATACCTTTTTTTTGTATTAATTCAGAAATTTCGTTCGAAGAAAGCTGCAACTTAGCCATGCCGGCGATTACCCTGCATTTTTTTTCGGTTATGTATTTTTCAGTTATTAGCGTTTCGCCTGAGCATGGAACAAATATATCTACAACCAGACTTTCATATTCATCGGGGCGTATTATTTGTATCGCGGATATTTCATCCTTAAGCCGTTTTACATTATCATAGTAACGATCCGTCACTATTATTTCAGCGCCTTCGGTCGAAAGCATTTTAACGAGTTGTATAGCGGCGGGAGTAAGACCGGCTACGAGTATTTTCTTTTTATCAAGAACGCTATTTCCAAAAGCTTCGTTAGCGCAAGCTTTTATACCGCATAATGCGCCGTAAGCTATAAAATACGACGGATCAGCGCTATCGTAATATTCAGGCTGGCCTATTACATTTGGAAATTCTTTAGATATGAACATTATGTCTTTATTCGTAAATCCCGAATCGGGCATTGTACACAGCCTGTTTCCAAGCGAACGAAGGAAGCGGCCGTAGGCGCGAAGATATCCTTCACTTTTTTCCGCCGTTTCATCATTAATAAGTATGCTCGATGCGCCGCCGAGATCGCAGTTAAGTATCGAAGCCGACATCGTAGAATTACGGGCTAATTTAAGCGCATCGAGCACGGCGGCGTCTTCGAAAAAATAATTAGCGAGTCTCGTTACGCCAAACGCCGTGCCAAGGTTGGAATTATGAATTGAAACAATCGCCCTTAAATCAAATTCAGGTTCATAAAACAGGTTAAGCTCTTCGTGTCCGTATTTTTGCATTTCATCGAAAATATCCATAAAAACTTACCTCGCTCGTTTTTTATTCCTCATAAATATACAACGGGGGTGCTTTTGCGCCCCGCGGCTTATTTTTATTCAGAGTTATTTCATTACGAGCGACGCTATGACGTGTCTCTGTATTTCCGAGGTGCCTTCGTATATTTCGGTTATCCGCGCGTCACGATAATATCTTTCAATATCGTATTCTTTCATATACCCGTAACCGCCCATAACCTGCATGGCCTGATGAGTTACATAAGTCGCCATTTCAGAAGCGAATACTTTTGCCATAGACGCTTCTTTTACAAACGGCTTTCCGGCGTCTTTAAGATAGGCCGCGTGATACACGAGCCATTTAGTAGCTTCAATGCGCGTGGCCATATCAGCGAACTTAAATTGAATCGCCTGAAGCTTATTGATAGGCGAGCCCCACTGTACTCTGGTTTTAGAATATTGAAGGGCTTTTTCATACGCCGCGGCCGCTATGCCGAGCGATTGCGCGCCCACTCCTATACGCCCGGTATCGAGCGCCTGCATCGCATATATGAAACCGTATCCTTTTTTACCGACAAGATTATCTTTAGGCACTTTTACATTTTCCAGAATAAGCTCGGTGGTATCGGACGCCCTTATGCCAAGTTTTTTTTCAATCGTACCGACGCTGAAACCGGGAAAGCTTTTTTCCACCATAAAAGCGCTCATGCCACGGGCGCCTTTATTTTTATCGGTCATAGCTATTATAGTAAATATTTCGGCGGTAGAGCCGTTAGTTATAAAAGTTTTACGGCCATTTAAAAGCCAGTGATCGCCTTTATCTTCGGCGATAGTGCTCATCGCCGCGAAATCGGAGCCGGCGCCGGCTTCCGTAAGCCCGAATGCGCATAATTTTTCGCCGGAAGCTATCTGAGGAAGATATTTCTTTTTAAGTTCTTCGGAACCATGATTAACTAAAGTGGATACACCGAGGGAATTCTGTACCGCGAGTATAACGCCGCATGACGCATCAGCTTTCGATATTTCTTCTATTACGAGCGTAACCGTTGTCGCGTCAAAATCCATGCCCCCATATTGTTCGGGTATCATCATGCCAAGAAAATTTAATTCGGCCATTTTTTTAACGATAGGCCACGGAAATTTAGCCTCTTCATCATATTTAGAGGCCGTGGGAGCTATTTCATTTTGCGCGAATTCACGCGCCATATCGCGGATTTGAATTTGATCTTCGTTAAATTCGAAATTCAATTTCATTGTCCCCTTTCATATTTTATATAATATGCTATTAGCGAAAAAACTTAAAATATTTTATCACAGTTTTTATATTCGTGTCAATATTTTTTATATGGCATAAATATGAAAGCTTTCATACATAAAAGACCGGTCTATAGCATGAAGCCCGGCTGCAAATTCCGGCTCGGCCTTTAATATTTTAGAATTACGTTCATCTAAATTACGAGATTTAGCTAAAGTATATCGATAACAAATCCGCGCGCCCGGCTTCGATAATTTAATAAACTCACGCATTACGTTATTAAATACGCCGTCTTCCATCCATTCAAATATATTCGACAGATTAAATTTATCAAAACTTTCCGGCCCGAATTTATCGAGAACGTCCGTTGAAATTCCATGAAAAACCTCTATTTTATCGATATTATTTTTAAGCCGTTCGAAATTTTCTTTTAAAAGGTAAGGCGGCAGGCATTTTAAAGATAAAAAAGAGCCGAGAAGAATCAAAGAGAAAAAATAATTGGTACGGTTATCTATATTACGCATCGCATAATCGACTTTTTTATTTAAATTTTTATCAAATTCCTTTTCATCGACATATTTAAATGAATGTGCGCCTTTTACCAGGCTGAGTATAGTTCTATTCAAAAATATCCAGTTTAAAAAATGCCAGCGGCCAAAATTTATGTTATCATAAAATTTACGTTGAATTCCAGTATCCGGACAAAAAAATATTTTTTCTATATCACAATATTTACGGCCATATAAAAGCATTAATAATTTACGGTATATTTTGAAAAATTTTTCCACTTTGCCGCACATTATAAGACCGGATTTTATAATTTCACGATTATCGTCCCAGAAATTTTTCGCGTCAGCGGATAATTCGGAACGCAGCCTGTCGTACAGATCGAGCCGGTAATCCGGACTGAATTTAGAAGGTTTATTATAAAATTCGACGCCGAGCGATTCTAAAAATTCGTCATAATTAAACGATTTGACGGCCGCTATTTTGTATTCAAGAAGATGGTTTTGCGCGGGATTCGCGTCTATCGAAACTACTTTTTGAGGGTTTTCAAGTAAAAGATTTAATGAATTGCATCCGCCCGATGTTATAGACAGAACGGAATCCTCCGCTTTAATCATGAGCGCGCGCCTGTTAAGTTCGGGATCTTCCCATACGTTGCTATAGACTATAGAGTTTTTAATGGCCATTAATATCACTTCTCCTTCAGTCTTCGTCTTTTATGCTTATTTCGATTTCAGGCATTTTTCTATCGATACGTAAAGTATCTGAAAGATAGCCTATCATCGACGGCAGCAGGAATAACTCGCCGAGAAATGCGAAAATCATGGTCAGGGCGATAAGCAATCCAAAATACATTACCGATTTAATACTTGCGAATCCGAGTACGGAAAAACCAAGACATAAAATTATCGACGTTATTATAACGGCAGGACCTTCATCTAAAAGGCATTCTTTAACAGCCTCGACAGGCTTGAAACCGCGGCCGAGGTAAATATAATAATGAAAAAGTTCGTGTATGGTGTCATCTACGGCGATTCCAAGCGTTATCGAAGCGATGGTGACCGTCGCTATATCCAGACGTATATCGAACATTCCCATAAATCCGAGCGTCATTATAACCGGAACCACGTTCGGGCCGAGCCCCCATAATAAAGCTGAAAAACGCATAAACAAAAGGCCTATTACTACGAAAATATACACCAGTGCAGTTGCGAAACTCACAACCTGGCTCCATGTAATATATTCAAGAAGCCTTATATATAAAGGCACATAGCCGCCAAACTGAATTTCGACTTTACTATTTTCAAAATTTTTCAAAAGTATTTCATGTACTTTATTTTCTATTTTTTTCATATTCGCCGCGCTCACCATGGGTATTCTTATAGTAAGCCTTGCCTCTGTATAATTTTTATCGGTCATATATATAAGATCGTTATCAGGATCGCTTTCATAAATCATCATTAATTGTTTTATTTGAAGTTTATTATCCGATATACGGTACGATGCTTCTTTATTATCGGTCCACACCTGATTAAGCCGCATTATCACCTCGGTTATCGATGCGCATTTTGAAGCGTCGGGAAGGGTTTCTATTTCTTTTTGCGATTTTACGAGTTTATTTAAAAAATCCGGTTCGAGTATTCCGTCTTCACGGCCGGTTTTAAATCGTACTTCAAGCGGAAGATAATTACCGTAAGTTTTTTCGATAGAATCGCTATCCATCCTGACTGGATTATCGTTTCGTAAAAATCCCATCGAATAAGTATCTACATCGAGATATTTAACGCCGTAACAGCTTATCGCTATAACAAAGGCGAAAATAAAAAAAACCGGCTTTCTAAACAACACCACGAAATCAAGAATTTTCCTGTTCAACTTTTCAAAAGGCCGTTCTAACTTTATAGAAGCGGAAGGCGTAATAAGACCGAGCATGTAAGGAACGCAGCACCATACTATAACGTATTCAGCCATAGCCGAATAAGCGGCGAAAGCTCCAAACGTTCTTAAAACCGCTATGGGCGTTAAAATAATAGAAGCAAAACCTATGCACTCGGTAAGCGACGTAAACAGGCTTGGAGCAAGAATATCTTTAATTACAAGCGTCAGGCCTTTTTCTTTATCTACGGCTACTTCTTTCAGATGAATGCAGTATCTATTAAATATATGATTAACATCAGCTATACAAAGGATCATAATAAGCGTCGGTAAAACTATGGTAACCATATTAAAGCTCTGATGAAAAAAACCAAATACATTTAAAAAAGCGAGGCCGGAAAGCACCATTATAACAAAGGTAATAAGCACTAAATGCCGCGATTTAAATAAAAAATAAAGCGTAATAAGCAATATCAAATATGAAAGAGACGTAAACAACCCGCTGTCGCGAAGGCTGAGCCGGTTGAGCTCATCGTACATAACGCCCATACCTGCTATTTTATAATCGAATTTATATTTTTCGAGTTTTTCTTTGACGAAGGCGATCATTTCCGGACGTTTAACATCCATTTCCTTCGACGCGGCGGGCTCTACTATAACCGCCGCATAACGCATATTCGGATCGGCAAGCAGTTTCGGCCATAATTTATTTTCGCTGAACCTTTTTTTTATTTCATCTGATTTAATAGCCGTTTCATCGGTAGTTTCATATATATCCTCGACTATAAGATCCTGCTCGCCGCGTAATCCAATATAAGGCGCTTTGCCTATACCGAGCACTCGCCTGACATCTAAATTCTCTTCTATTTCAAGTGAAAAAGATCTTAACCGGCTTAAAAATCCGGAATCGAATATTTTATCGCCGCCGCCCGAATCTATAAGAGCTATTATTACTTCGTCATTACCGTAAACGCTTTTAAATTCGTTATACGCTTTAAGTGTAAGATCGTCTTCTAAAAACCATAATTCAATGCTATTATCAATTTTTATATTTTTGACGAATACAACGCCGGCGAGCGTTATAATTATAAACGAATAAAATAATGCGGCCCGATATTTAACTAAAAAATACGCAAATTTATCAGTAAAACTTAAATCAATGCCCTTTTTACCGTTTTTATTGCCGCTCATATAAACCTCTTTTTTTTATAATCCTGACGGTTCCTTTCGCGCCATCCATTTCCACTTCGTCTCCCGTTTCGAGTTTTTTAGTGATATTGTTTATGCCCACCACCGCCGGAAGACCAAGTTCACGCGCTACTATGGCTGAATGTGATAATATACTGCCGCGTTCTATGAGAAGTCCCGACGCCGAAGGATAAAGCGGCACCCAGCCCGGATCGGTACGGCCCGCTACGAGTATTTCACCGTTAAGCGACATATCGTCGGACGGAGTTAAAATTACCTTCACTTTACCGCGTACGATTCCAGGGCAGCAGCTCAAGCCTTTCATTAAATCAGGGTCGTCCGTTTCATCGGCCGCCGGCGCTTCGGCAGGAATATGCAAATCGTTGCAGTAAACCGGGCCGTAAGTATTTATTCTATCCGGCAGCTCTTCTTCTTTTTCAAAGCCGGCATATTCTTCTTTACGCGATTCTATAAGCCGGCGCAAGTTTTGTGTAACCGATGTACCGGCCGCGAATGAAAAAATTTCATCTTTAGTTAAATAAAAAATATCATCGACACTATCTATTACTTTAAAATCAACAAACCGGCAGGCTATTCCGACAAATATCCGCCGGGCGAGACCGAACATTTTAGTGCGCGCGAAACGCTGGTATTCACGAAACGCGACGGCCCGTTTGGTGTGCCTGACTATAAAATTAAAAACCGAATGCCTGCTTATTACGCCGAATATTCTTTGCCCGCGTAATTTTTCCTCGACCTGTCGTTCCGCTTTTTCACGCATAGTTTTTTCATGGTTAATTTCTTTATCTTCTTCTTTCACGGGACAGGCCGTATAATTTTTAAGTATGCTGAATACGAATTGCGGTTTATCCATTAAAGGCGGCACTTCGAGTTTTAACTCGTTCATAGAACGATAACCGAATTCTTCGAGATATTTTCCTATCATTTCACATAATTTTTTCTGATTTTCATCGTAATTCAAACGGCCGTCATAAACGAAAATTCGCGTAAGATCATCTTCTTTATACGTTTTAAACATATTAATAAGTTTTTCATCGGTTCGTATAAAACAGGCAATTTGCTGAAGTTTTTTAAGCGGCAGCGTGCTTTCCACATCGCCCTGCCCGGCCACCAGCTCATTTTGCAGCGAACCGCCGCCGTCGTTTAAATTCCATTTTTCGATCAGCATACGCAATATCCCGTAAAATATCATAGCCATAAAATCATTTACTATAGGCGCTTTCCAATTTCTTAAAACCCCGTTTTCAAGTTCGTAATACACTTTTACAAGTTCGTGCGCTTCGGCCGAGTTGAATTCATATTTATGATATTTATCATACATATCCTGATATATTTTCATAAAATTACCGACTTTATCTTCTATAGTGAAAAACTGCCAGACTAAATTAGCAGCCGACCATAAAAGTCCGGGAAGCTCAATAAAATATTTTTGAAAAAAACCGCCTTTAATATTTGAATCGGGAGTGAAATCTATTTTAGATTTAACGCCCATCATCTGTTCCATAAACCGCCGGTTATAATTATAACCCGGCAATACCGATATAAGCCGGCACCAATTTTTAATATTATAATAAACCCTTCCGTTAAGTAATCCGAGCATATTAGCGAAGTAATAATCGTTATTGACGATTTTTTCACGCGGCACTTTTAACACTTCGCAGAATTGAACGTAAACCATGTGATATGCGTTCAGAGCAAATGAAAAAGTCAGAGGCGATGTTATTCCGGAATAACTTTCCACTATATTAGAGTTATCCCATATACTTTTATATTCGTTTTTCGACGGCGATATTTTATCGAGAGTGGTTATTGGACGGGTTTGCAATATATATATGCGCCGGGCGTCATCGATATCTATGCTCCATTCGATATCCTGCGCCGCCGCGCCATAAGCATTTTCTATTTTCTGGCATACGGCGGCTACCGCCAGTGCCTGCTGATCGCTCAAACATTGCTCTTTTCCAATTTTTTCATCGAGCGTTTCCTTTTTAGTGCCGAAGCCTTTTTGTTTATCGAACACTATTTTTTCTTTTTTAACGGCTATCTCTTTTCTTTCTATTGAAATAACGCAGCCTTTTTTACATACATACTGGTCCGAATCGAGTTCACCCGATACGAGCCCTTCGCCAAGACCATAAGCCGCGCTTATAAGCATTTCATCGCGCACGCGCGTTATGGGGTTTACCGTAAAAGTTACGCCCGATACCATACCGTCGATCATTTTTTGAATTATTACGGCCACTTTTACCTCGCGCTGCGATATATTTTTAACCGCGCGATAAGCCACGGCGCGGTCTGAATATCCTGACGCCCAGCAGGCGGCTATAGAAGATATTATTTCGTCATCGGTTTTTCTGAATAAAAAACTATCGAGCTGGCCGGCATAGGAAAAATCTTTTGAATCTTCGGCGGTAGCGCTCGATCTTACCGATAAAAAACAGCCGCAGCCGATATTTTCTTTTACGGCTTTAATTATTTCATCTTTAAGCGCACTATTTATATTTTCTGATTTAAAAAGCGCGCGCAACGCTGATGCGCTTTTAGCGATATCCGCCGGCGTATCCGTCTTTAAATTTTTAAGCGCCGTATTAAATCGTTCTTCGATAGCCAAGATAAATTCGTCGTAACATGCCGTCGAAAGCGTTATAAACGGCGGAACACGGCAGCCGATACCCGTAAGCTTAAAAAGATTCGCGGCCTTTCCGCCTACCGCGTTTATATTTTCAGCCCATTGCGGATTTTTAAAAGTAACAATATTGTCCAAAATCGGCCTCCATTTTATATTTTATATATTAAATCAAAACAATCGTTCAGACATAAACGCGTAAAAGCCCTATACGCCGTCAGCTAAAAATAAATAACTCCACATATAGTTATAGCTATGTGATATGCGACTAAATAAAAAGAAACGGCGTCTCTATAAATTTTAGCTTTAGAATTCGAAGGATTAAGCCCGTATGCAATTCCCGCGCATATTACCATGAAAGAAATGGCAGCGGCCGATATAAGCAGGGGCCTGAAATTTACGGGAATTCCGCCGTATAAATTTTTTACCGCATTAATTTTATCCGCCGCGAAATAAAGCGCTAAAAACGCGAATAAAATGTTTACCGCCAGAAGAGCAAAAGCGCCGAAAGGTTTTAACCTTAAAGAATATGAATCTACTCCCGCGCGCTCTTCATCCGCTGAAAAAGTTTTCCGCCCGAATTCAAAAACGTTAAATACGAACCAATTAGAAAGCGCTATTAAAAGATAAGCCGCCGGTATTTCGTTTATAAAAGCGCCGGTTAAAGCGCAATAAATTAAAAGGCCGAGCATTGAAGCTGAAAAAGTATGCGTGGCGGCATATAATTCCATTTTAGGGCGCATCCAGTCGCCTATAAAAAACTCCTGCCGCATAATTAAAGTGAAGCCGCAAACTACGGTATATGCCGTAAAAATTTTAAATCCGAGCGCGGCTGATAATATCAATTCCAGAACAATACATACAAGAATCCCTGATCCGAATTCATTTATAGTCAAAACTCCGCGCGGTAGAGGCCGATCTTTATTAACAATCCGGTCGGTTTCATAATCTTTTATATCGTCAAAAAGCCGCATATGAAAAAAAACAAGCCATACGAGCGCAAAAACGCCGGAAATGTAAAGCGGCCTGGTTTTTATTTCAAACGAATTAACGGCGTAAGCCATAGCGGCGTTAGCTAAAACAAATGAAAATATCATAATAGTATGGCTTATCGGTTCAAACCGTTCTTTAATAAAAATTATCCATCTTAAAAGTAAATTCATATATATCAATCCTGCTTTTAATTTTACCATTTATAATTTACAAAATCGCCGACTTTAGGATGCATTATTTCAGACAGATTAGTGTCGGGCCGGAATTCAACGAGAGATAAGGCGTCTTCGTGTTTTAAAATAGAGGCGTATCCTTTTAAAACAGGGGTTTTCCCGCGCGTATATACGTTAAAAATATCGCCGATATTAACGTGATGTTCGAACCCGATATTAATATAAACGTCGTTAGTATTTCGTACTTCAACTATATTACCCACTAAAAACATTTTATACCATTCGAAATATGAGTAAACAAAAGATTGCAAAGATATAATAACCGCGGCGCTTATATAAATTATTTGAAACGCCGGAAATATGTATGAATTTAAATTATTAACGAACGGCGAGTATCCAAACATCTGTGAAAGATTGATATTATTGACGCACCAGTGATTTATGGGGCCGGCATTAATGTACATATAATAAAAAACGTATTGCAACGCGAAGCGTATAATAGCTTTTGGGAATCTTCTGGCTAAAAGCATGCCCGCTCCCCATGCCGGTATGGAAATTATGCCCATAAAAAGCGGAAAAATATAATTCGTCGGCGCGGCGCGCATGGTTTCTACGAAAAGATCCCTATAATCTCCTTCGATTTCTAATTTAAGTTTTTCTTCCGCCATTTTTTTTTCACGTTCGGCAAAATCTTTAGCTTCGGCTTCGCGCCGCATATTTTCTTCCTGCTCAATTACCGCTATATATAAATCTTTTTGCGGAAGTTCATTCATTATTTTTTTATAATCGACCCCTGCTTTAACGGCTATATTTTTTATCAATTCGAAAGTTTTCAGGGGGGCGTAAGAACCGCAATGAATAAGTTCATCGGCCGCTTCTTCGATATTGTCGTTTTGAAGATAAGCCGATGCGAGATAATAATGGCCTTTTTCAGCCAGATCCGAGCCTTCGCTATTCTTAAGCGCTTCACGCAGGACCAGAATAGCTTTAGGTACGCTGTTCTGATTATAAAATGAAATTCCTTCTTCGATTTTACCGTCGATTTCGGGATTGCTCAACTTATTTCACTCCATCCTGTTTATTTTTTATTATTAACAAACACAGCGGCACATTAAAAAATATCGTTTAATTTTCTAAACGCGCACCCTTCGTTAAAAAATTTTACTTTACGAAGATTGTCTCGCCCTGACTTTAGCCCATTGCCTGAGATACTCTATTTTTTCGCGCATGGTCTGCGAAAGCGGAACTGTTTCCTGAAGGGCTTTTGCTATATCGGAGGTCTGTATATCACGG
Organism: uncultured bacterium; assembly: GCA_964421195.1. Classification (GTDB taxonomy): domain Bacteria; phylum Muiribacteriota; class UBA9980; order UBA9980; family UBA9980; genus UBA9980. The sequence continues at coordinate 16,493 of CAYQWL010000034.1, forward strand.
TTTTCATAAAAAGCGTCATACATTGAAGATATTATCGCCTGTTCAATTTCCGCGCCGGAGAATCCTTCGCTTAACGACACCAATTCGCCAATATGATAATTAACGATATCGCGTTTACGTTTTAAAATATGTATATTAAATATAGCCGCTCGTTCAGATTCGGTAGGAAGATCGACGAAAAAAATTTCGTCGAAACGGCCTTTTCTTAATAATTCCGGCGGAAGATTTTCTATGGAGTTGGCCGTAGCGATTACAAACACCGGCGCGGTTTTTTCCTGAAGCCAGGTTATAAAGGAACCGAATATTCTCGTTGAAAGGCCTGAATCGCCTGAACTGCCGCTTCCCGCTCCCGCAAAAGCTTTTTCTATTTCATCCAGCCATAAAATAGCCGGAGAAAGCGCTTCCGCTACTCTCAGCGCTTTCCTGAGATTTTCTTCAGATTCACCAACGTATTTACCGAATATATTTCCGACGTCAAATCTTAAAAGCGGCAGCCGCCATAAAGATGCGATACATTTTGAAACAAGACTTTTACCGCAGCCCTGAACGCCGAGCAATAATACTCCCTTAGGTTCTGGAAGCCCATATTCGCGGGCTTTTTCTGAAAACGCGCCGGCGCGTTTTTTCAGCCATATTTTAAGGCCGTTCAGGCCGCCGACATTTGAAAAATCTTCGTGGACCTCGAAATATTCGAGCATACCGGCTTTTCTGATGATCTGTTTTTTTTCCGATATAATAAGGCTGAGGTCTTTTTCATCAAATTGTCTGTCATTAACGATAGCTTTAGCGAATACGTTTTCTACTTCGCCAGCCGTCATTCCAAGGCAGGCTTTTATCATTTTTTCCTTCAGCGCTTCTTCGAGATCGAATTTAAGGTTATAATGTCTTTCTATATTAAAAAGCGTACGTTCTAATATCGTTTTTATATCGTTATAATCGGGAAGAGGAAAATCAATTATTACTATATCTTTTTCGAGTTCATGAGGAATATGCAGAACCGGAGATAATATAAAAAGCGTTTTAAAAGAGCCTCTGAGAGCTAAAATCGTATCTCGCAGTTTCCGTCTTACCTGAACGGGATTTTCAAGATATTGTTGAAAAGGGTCTTCCATATAATAATGAAAATCTTTTAAAATAAAAAAAGCGCGGTCTTTAAATTCTATAATCTGGTCCAGCGCCTTTACAGGATTAGCGGTATCTTTTATCGCCGCATTACGGGTTATCGAATAAATTCCCTGCGTCGCCGACCAGATAAAAAGTTCTTTTTTAGTCGAAGCCGCCAGTTCGGTAAGGCCGTTTATAGCTCGTTCTTCTTCAAAAGTAACCATATAAATTAAAGGATACCGCGATTTAACAAAAATATCAATTTCTTCGAGTATTTTCATAATATCACCATTTTATTATTTTACGTTATACATCGATCGGAATTTTATAATTCGATAAATTTTTCGAAATCGTTATCGCCATAATTCACAGATACGCCGGTTTTATTTTTATTGACGGTTTCATTATCACACCGGTTTTCATTCGTAAATTTATAATTATGATCGATTTCGATAAATCCTGAAAAATCTTTCGACTTTTCCTCGGGTGTCTTTCGTTCGCATATTTTATACATTGAAATTAAATTAGAATCTGAAAGGGTAAGAAAATTTTCGGACTTTTCGGTTAAATAAATGCATGAAACTTTAGAAAACGGCCTGTCGTAAAATACGGTACTGCCGCTCGCATCGAGAACGTAAATATAACCGTCAAGACAGCCTACCGCGAAATATTTACCGTCTTCGGATATATCCGTACATATTATCGGACTTTTAAGTTCGAAATTAAAAAGCATTTTTTGATCGCTGTGAAGACAGAGCACTTTGTTATCGGATGAACCGGCAAAAATTATCTTTCCGTCACGCGATGCCGATACCGAATTCAATCTATCGTTTATACAGAACTGCCATATTATTCGCCCCTGCGCATTCATATAAAAAACATCGCCCGCCGTCGTTGTAATTACAAAATTACCGGAAAGTTCAGGAACATATATCGAAGAAATCGGCCCTTTAGAATCTATAGCGCTTTTATATTCGGGAGTTGCATTATAATCGGCTATTACGATTTTATTGCCTTCATAGCAGATTATAAATTTTTTGTTTATTTGCGAAACCGCCCCGTTTATTATAGGCGTTCTTATATCTTTACGCCATAATATAGAGCCTTTCGCTTCCAGACGGGCTATGCCGTGAGTTCCAAAGGCGAATATATCGCATGTAGAGCTGTCTATAAAAGTTCGTATCAAAGGAAAATTTAATTTTTGTGAATTTATTACATTGCCGTTCGCGGCGTCGATAAGAATCATTTCACCATTTCGAGAAGCGGCTGTCACGTATTTATAATCGAATGAAAGGAAAACGGAACTTAATCCGTCTATGGAATTTATGCTATTATATTTCCATAATAAATCGCAGGATAATTTGCGTGATGAAAATTCGGCGCCGATACCGTTTTTTTTATTTAATTTAAAATCGTTCAACTGTACACCATATTACAATATAATTATTTTCTATTATTCTCTTTATTTTTAAATTTTTACTTCTTTAGTATCGATTTTTACTTCTTTAGTATCGGCGGCAGATTTAATTTCGGCGGCATCATCGAAATGTTTTTTGATTTCAGCGTTTAAATGCTGTTTTTCACTTACATTTTTATGAGGCAACGCTTTATGTTTCTTAAACTCGGTTACAATTTTTTCAGATAATCTTCCGCCGCCTATTATTCGCGCTTCTTCCGTTTCACTCGTTATTTGCTCGCCTGATTTTTTTTTATTTATTCCGGCTTCTTCCGTTTTTTTATCATTACCGGCGGCCGTTAATTTAATTTCATTTGAATTTTTATCGCTTACTTCTATTATTTCTACAGGAACCGTACCGGCCGTTTCAATTTGAATTTCTTTAGTAAATTTAGCGATAAGCCAGTCTTCTTCAGTCGATGACTCCGCGATGTCTTTAATATCTGATTCGATCGAATTAAGGTTATCGGGTATAAGTTTCTTACGGCCGTCTTTTTTCGCCTGATATTTATTTCTGATATCTTCTATTTCTTCTATTTTTTTTATATCGTCGTTAATAATGGGTACTGGCGGTTTGACACCAGACTCTCCGAGCATATCAAGTAATTTATCATCATCTAAATTTAAAAGAGTATCAGCCGCATTTTTAGTAGAAACATCCGATATTTTTTCGATATTCTCAATACCGTCATTATTTTCATGTTCATCATTGCTTATATCTTCGTCATTCAAAGGCACGGGCGCCGTTTTTCCACCGTTTTTTTCAAAATATTTATTTTTATCGTTTATTTTTGAATCATGATCATTAATGGATTCAGACGGTTCTTTCCTGTGCTCAATATTAGAATTTTTATTTTTCGGACTTTTATAATACTTTATTATATCACCGCGAGGTATTTCAAGTTCGCCGTACAAAGTTTGAATTTTTAATATAGTTATTTTTTCATCAGATAAAATTTTTTCATCGATGGATGCGGTTATACTGCTTCCATTTTTTAATATAAACATAAATTCATACTCATCGTGCGCCGATGCCGATGCTGCCGAAAAATATAAAATTCCCGCGGCCGTTATTAAAACGGCCGCCGCGGGAATAAAATTAAAAATTTTTAATGATGAAAATATCGTATATTTAAATTTATTCATATATTTAAAAACTTTAAAAAGCAATACATTTAATATCAATTATTAAATTATCGATAATTTTTATATCGTTTAATAATTTTGAACCGGTTCATCCGCGGGCGGCATTTCATCGGCAGGCGGAGCTTCTTCAGGCGGATTATCAGCCGGAGGCATTTCATCGGCTGGCGGGTTTTCAGCCGGAGGCATTTCATCGGCAGGCGGAGCTTCTTCAGGCGGATTATCAGCCGGAGGCATTT
>CAYQWL010000034.1:20534-28850 GCA_964421195.1 uncultured bacterium
CATCGGCTGGCGGGTTTTCAGCCGGAGGCTCGGATACCGGATCACTGACTGGAGCCGGCTGCAACGAACTTATTTTATCTTCATTGCCCTTAAGCTGTTCTTCCATTTTTTGTATTTCTTCGAGTTTTGAATCATATACTTCTTTTGCCTGTCTATACTTACGCCTATCATCGCCTTCGTAACTTATAGTAGAGCCCGAATCATCTTTAGTTTTTCTTTTTTTACTTTTCATTTCTTCTTCAGCTTCAGAAAGCTCTTTTTTTGCCTGCTCAATTTTTTCTTTAAGATCGTTGCTTTCCTGTTCTATTCTCGAACGTTCTTCTTCGACGGCAGGGTCAGCCGCCGATGATGTATTTTGAGCATTTGGATCGGAATTATTATAATTATTAGATTCGTCGACTGCGTTTTCAGAAGTATCAACCGGCGGAGCTTCTTCAACCGGAGGGTTATCGGCCGGCGGAGCTTCTTCAGGCGGGTTATCCGCGGGCGGCATTTCATCGGCCGGAGGCATTTCATCGACCGGCGGAGCTTCTTCGGGCGGCGGATTATCCATATTATCCTGAGCGAAAATTAAATCTGGCGATAATTTTAAAGAACCTCTCAAATCATATTCAATATTTAAAATATTAATAAAAATAACGGTAAAAATAATTAAAAATGTAAAAATTATATTTTTGATTTTCATAAAACACCTCCATATTAATTATATTATATTATACTACATTTTCTTACTTTTTTCCAGTATAATATTAATATTTAATTTTTTCGTTATTTTTTATTTTTTATTTCCGATATAATTGCTATGAAAAACCATTATTTTAATTTTTTCTTTTTTAAACCATTATATTTATATATTATAATAATTTTTCTTTTTTCACCGATTTATTGCGTATTTGCACAAAATAGCGATACCGAAAAAAAAATTAATTCGCAGGCGCATGATTTATCGGAAATAACCGTTCAGGTTAAAGAACCATATTCGGCGCATGAAATAATCGATCATAACGCCCGTTTGCCTTTCGTCATAAAAACCAGGCCGCTTGATGCAGAAACCGATGTTTCATTAAGCGCTCAAATAAAAATAGTATTTAATAAACCCATGGATTATTTAAGTATTAATTCTTCTTCTATAATGGTTATGGATGAAGTCGGTTCGGTAATCGAAGGCAATATAAGTTATGATTCATCGACATATACCGCTACTTTTTCGCCGCGCACCATTTTATCCAAAAACACCATGTATAATTTATTTATACCTTCATATTTAATTAAAGATACCGAAGGTAATCCTTTAGATAGAAATGTAACCATTTCGTTTAGAACTGAAAGCAAATCAGAAGTAACAAAAATTTACGAAAATCGTAAAGCGCCTCGCGTCATTAAAAATTATCCCGACATAAGCGCCGTTGACGTCGCGCTCGATACGTACATAATTATAGATTTTAACCTTCCTTTACTTGGCTCCAGAATAACCGATGAAACTATTAAAATAAATGACGGTTCGCGTGATATAGACGGTAAAACCGTTTATTCCGATAAAGAACGCCAGCTTATATTCGTACCGGGCAAAAACCTCGATTATGGAAAGGTATATCGCGTTACGCTTTCATCCATGCAAATAGAAAGCGTTCATGGATTTAAAATGACCCAGAATTATTCATGGACTTTTTCTACTAAAAAACCGCGTGATGAAACTCCTCCCGAAGTTACAGCGGTTTCGCCTATAGACGGCGCTTACGACGTATCCGAACAGGCGCGCATCAGCGCCGCTTTTTCTGAAGAAATAGACCCCGTTACGCTCAATAAATATACGGTTATTTTATCAGACGGCAGTCAGGATATATCCGGTAAAATTACTTATGATAAGAGAACTTCAAAGGTGGCTTTTTTTCCGCTCGAAAAATTAAAATCCGGTCAGAAATATACGATTTTAATTTCTAACGGAGTAAAAGACACGGCCGGCAACGCTATGAGTTCGCCGTACGAATGGACTTTTACCACTAAAAAACCGGCGGTAATCGAAAAACCTCGCATTGAAAAAACTTACCCCGCCGATAATGAAAAAAATATTAAAATAGACTCAAAAATATTCGTTTATTTTAATAAAGTAATGAATGAATCTACATGTAACGTATTTAACATAAGGTTAACCGGAAATTCTAAAACAATAGCGATATCGGCTAATTATATTAAAAATGGTAATTTCGTTACAATAATTCCATTACAGAATTTAGAATATAGTTCTTCATATAAATTAAGCGTGAGTTCGCGTATAACCGATCTTGAAGGTCAGAAATTAGAAACCGATCACGCATTTTCATTCACTACCATGAATAAGCCCGATGTGACGCCGCCAGAAATAATAAAAGTGGTTCCCGACGACGGCGCGCTTAATATCGCTTTAAATACTATAATATCCGTCAAATTTTCCGAGCCGGTTTTAAAAAATTCTATCAACTCAGCTTCTATCAGCGTTAAAAACGAAAAAGGCGTTTTAATTAAAGGTTATACACAATATGAAGACGATCAAAATTTATTAACATTTATACCCGAATCACGATTCGATTATCTCAGTAAATATGTAATTACAGTAAACGATGGAATCAAAGATTTTACGGGAAATCGTTTAAAATCCTCTAAAATCTGGAGTTTTACGACCATTCAGACGCCCGATACTACCGCGCCTCGAATAATATCATGCTTACCTCTTAAAGGAGAAAAAGCTATTGATATAAAAACAGCCATCCAGATTATATTTTCGGAAAAACTTTCAGAAAATACAATAAACGGTAAGACCTTTCAATTATACGATCACAATGGAAATGAAATAAGCGCCGCGGTTACTTATGACCGGGTTATGAAACGGGTTATGATCACTCCGCGCCGTGATCTCGAACATGGAACGATATATAAAATCGTGGTTTCTAAACTCGTAACTGACGTTTCAAATAATTATATGAAGGCTACTTATATTTCAGATTTTATGACTTCGGCCGCGCCTGACCGCACCCGCCCGGAACTTGCCGCTACTCAACCTGAAGCCGGTTCTATCAACGTAGCGCTCGATACGCCTATAACCGCTTCATTTACAAAACATTTAGACCCATTAACCGTAACTTCTAAAAACGTATTTTTAAGAAACGAAAATGAACGTATCGATGTAAAAGCGGAAATCGTATATAACGACAAAAAAAAGCAAATAAGTATCATTGCTGAAAATAAATTAAAATATTCTACTACCTATCAGGCTATAATAAGCCGCGGTGTAACTGACTCAGCAGGCAATCTTTTTAACTCCACTATTGTTTTTGAATTCAGCACGCTCGATGAGCCGGACAGGCATGCGCCTGAAATAAAAAAATCCACGCCTGCCGATTTAGCAAGAGGAGTCGCTATAGATTCTTCTATTTGCCTCTGGTTAAGCGAAAAAATCAAAGATTCTACCATTACCGAAAAAAATATATCGTTAAGCAGAATAGAAGGCGATGAAATAAACGATATATTCTGTAAAATAGCTTATAATGAAAGCGATTTAAAGGTAATAATCACGCCCATATCCAGGCTTCGCTATTCATCTAAATATAAACTGAACGTTAAAGGATTGTCTGATTCGGCGGGTAATATTTTAAAAAGCGCTTTCAATCTTTCATTCGAAACTGAAAACGCTCCGGACCACGATCCGCCTGAAATTATAAGCTGCTATCCACCCGATAATTCTAAAAATATAAAGACGAACACCCCTATTTATATTAAATTTAGCGAACCTCTCGATGTTTCTACAATAGGCGGCGACGCTATAAGGCTTATGGCCGGCGTTAAAGCTGCTGGATGTGAAATAATATATCAACCCGATTCATGTTCAGTTATTATCCGCCCTGAAAAATACCTGGATTATGATTGCATGCATAGCATAGAAATATCTTCAGAAATTTCAGATGTTAATTCTAATAAAATTGGCTCACGCTGCATTTATAAATTTAAAACGATGCCTCGTCCTGATTTCATAAAACCCGAAGTTAAAGCCGTATTTCCTGCAAACGCTTCAGTAGATGTCGCTAAAAACGTACAGATACAGATAACATTCACTAAAAATGTCAGGGCCGTTACAATCAATAGATATACTTTTTTTGTAACCAATGAAAGTAATGGTGAAACTATATATGGTAAAATATCATATAATTCGAAAATTAACCGGGCTTCGTTTACGCCGGCTGACGAACTTAAAGACGGTGATATTTACCGGGTAACCATTACCGAAGGCGTAACTGATAATTCTGGAAATCCTCTTAAAAAAAGCGTTTCATGGGCTTTTACCGCCGGGAAACCCCGCGATAAATCTAAATTCGAGATTTTATCGACTTACCCGCGGGATAACGAAAAAAATATAGATCGAGACATGCAGATAATAGCCGTATTTAATAAAGTGGTAAATGAAAATACGGCCAATGAATATACTATTATAGTTACCGATGGAATAAAAAAAGTTCCCGGACGAATATCTTTAGATTCGTCTGGTAAAAAAATATCTTTTATGCCCGCCGTGACGCTTAAAACAAACACTTTATATACCGTCACCATAACAAACGGACTCGAAGACACTGATGGACAGGCACTTTTTAAACGGACGCGCTTCGCGTTTAAAACTAAATCTTTTTAAACGCGATACGCCCGGTCAAAAAATTATCCGCCTGATTTTATTATTTTTTTCAGGATATACTTATATATTATTCAAATTTTATTAAGAATATTTTAAAAGTCTAAACGGATATAGTTTAGATTCTTTCTTTCTTTATAAGATTAGATGCGCCGCAGGAGTCGCAAACGGCTAAAGCACGGTCCTTAACTTCCGAATCGAATATTTTAAATCCGGATTCGCTTGAACCTACGGTTTGACAAGATTTACAGATAATTTTTCTAAAAGGAATGCTAATGGGATTTAATTGTGAATTAGACATAAAAAAACACCTTACCTTCAATATTAAAAATATTTAATATAGCAGGCTTGAAAGTACGCTATATTATTAAATTATAAATTAACCGTTTATTGTTTACCGTATAATTATACTTATTATTTTTTCGATTCTATAAACGCAACGGCCTCTTCGAGCGTATTGAAAAAATTCACGACTCCTCTGAATCCGATTATTCCAAATACTTTTTCAATAGTGACCGGAAGACAGCAAAATGTAATAATGCCGTTTTTAGACACTATAGTATTGCGCGAAGAAATAATGACCGAAATCGCCGATGAATCAATATAAGTAGTTTTAGAAAAGTTGACGATTATTTTATATTGATTAGCGTTGAATGCCTCGTTAAAAATACTTTTAAATTCGTTATTATTAAGTATATTAACTTCGCCTTCAACCGAAATAATTCCATAATCGCCTTTGTTTTCAAATTTAGCGGTTATCATCGTGAAGTTATTCTCCTTTTCACCTGTATATTCGTAGTTGATACCATATTAAATCGCTATTGCCGTGGTTTCTGTATAAATTTAATCATTTTAACGTTTTATTATTTATTTATCGATTATTTCGTTTTATAAAAACTAAAGTAATATCATCGGTTTTATTATTTGAAAAAGAATGAAGTTCCTGTACGGTTTTTTCAATTATTTCTCCGGGACGAAAATCGTATAATTTTTTAAGAAGCGATATAAACTTTTCATCGCCGAAAAATTCGTTGGGTTCATGCTCTAATTCGGTAACTCCATCAGTATAAATAGCGAGAAAATCACCTTTATCGAATTTATAATTACTCCCGGTTATTTCTATTTCAGGAAAAGCTCCAAGAAATGGCGCCGTAGTTTCAAGCATGGTTACACTTGCATCTTTTTTTATAATATACGGCGGTAAATGTCCCGCATTAACGTACGATTCAAAACTACCCGTTTCCATATTTAAAATGCCTATAAACATCGTTACAAATTTTCCCATTCCTACATCTCTTATAAGCATGGAATTAATTTTTTGGCAGATATCTACAAGCGATAATTTTTCAGCAAGCAAAACCCTTATGATCGTTCTGATCATTATCATTAAAAGAGCCGCTGTGATGCCTTTGCCTGATACATCGCCAAGACATACTACGACTTTATCGCTTTCAAGAGGTATGAAATCATAAAAATCTCCGCCAACTATTTTAGCGGGTATCATTTTTGCCCCGAAATCGAATTTATCATTTTCTGGAAATAAAGACGGCATCAAATTTAACTGAATAGTCGAAGCGGCTTTTAAATCATGGCCTAAAAGATTTATATCTTCTTCATTAGCATCATTTCCAAGTGTCGATAAAAGAGTGCTGACATATTTCGTTTTTTCACTTTTTTTTAAAAACGATTCTATTCGTGAATTTAATTCAAGTAAATTAAATGGTTTTGTAACGTAATCGTCCGCTCCTACTTCGAAGCCCTGCACTTTATCTTTAATTTGATCGCGCGCCGTCAGCATTATTATAGGCGTTGAAATAAATTCAGGCATCTGGCGAAGATTTTTTATTAATTCAACGCCGTTCATATTAGGCATCATGCAATCGACTAAAAAAAGATCAGCTTTAAAATACTTAACTTTTTCAAGCGCCTCGATACCATCAAAAGCGGTTTCCACGTCGTAAATATCTTTTAACTTGGACAATAAAAGCTTTCGAAATACTTCTTCGTCGTCAATTATTAATATTTTTTGTTTTTTAGGCGCCGAAAGTTTAGAATTCAAAATACACCTTTATTATTTTTATTTTTATAATGTACTAACTACCTGACTATTTAAAAAGATAAATTATCGCAAAGCAAATACCCGCAGGTTGTAAATATAAATCGTAATATAACACGATACAAACTATAATTTACATTTAAAAAAGTGAAAAATTATTCTCCTAATTTTTCAGGTTCATATTTATGGTTTCTTTTTTTTAACATGGTTATTTTATTCATAACATCGCCCTGCTGAACTTTATCAACTATTTCTACGCCCGATATCACGCGGCCGAAAACCGTATGTTTTCCATCTAAATGCGGAGTAGCGCGATGGGTTATGAAAAACTGACTTCCGCCGGTATCTTTGCCTGCATGCGCCATTGAAAGAACTCCACGAGTATGTTTTGTCTTATTCGTTTCAGCTTCACATTTAATACGGTATCCGGGGCCGCCCGCTCCGGTTCCCGTAGGGTCTCCGCCCTGAATAACAAAATCAGGCACTACCCTGTGAAATTTAAGGCCGTCATAGTAACCTTTTTCAATAAGGCTTACAAAATTAGCAACCGTATTAGGAGCTTCGTCTTCTAATAATTCTACGATCATATCGCCATATTTTGTAGCTATTTTAGCCTGAGGAAGCGTTTTATCGTCGATCGTTACTTCGTTAGTGCTCTGCTTTTCGTCCGCTAATACAGGAGACGGACCAAAAAATGAAATAGTAGCAAAAACCAGAATAAAAGCTATAATACCATAAATTTTCATAATGAATTACCTCCATTAAGTTATTTTTTTTTATGCCAATTACTTATATCATTTTTAATAAAAAATGTCAATATCTCGATAATATATATTCCTGCAAGTATTTATAAATATATTCGGCGGGCCCGAATACTAACAAATCTAACTTTCTAAAATAAACAAGGGCCAATATTATAAAAATTCCATAAGTTTCAAGCGAAGCATATTTTACCGCTAATTTATAAGGCAGTAAACACATTATAATTTTAGAGCCATCGAGAGGCGGCAGAGGAAGCAGATTAAAACACATCAAAATTAAATTAATATGTATTCCGCCTATTATCAATGATTTTAAAATTACCAATTTATACATTATTTCAATATCTTCTGCATTCGAAAATAAATTTATTTCAGTTAATATGATGAAATATTTCACTATTATAGAAAAAATAAGAGCGAGCATTAAATTAGCGAACGGCCCCGCAACAGCCACTAAAATAATATCACGCGCCGGTTTTTTAAATGCCGTAAAATCTACGGGCACCGGTTTTGCCCATCCTATATGAACCGTTATCATCGCAAGAACGCCTAAAGGATCGAAATGTTTTAATGGATTCAACGATAGCCGGCCGGCTTCGAATGCGGTACGATCGCCGAGAAAATAAGCCATATAACCGTGCGATACTTCATGAACAACTATCGCTAATATGCCAAGACTGATTATTAAAAATTGACTTATAAAATATCCGGCATCAAATTTTTTCATCGATAAAACAGTATTTGCCACATATAATATAATAATCAAGATTATAATATTAATTAATTTTTTATTATCTGAAATTATCATGAATCTTTCTTTCTTTTTTTATTATAATTACTTATGG
>CAYQWL010000035.1:0-7633 GCA_964421195.1 uncultured bacterium
ATAAACCTTCATATACATGTGAAACCATTATGGAATTTAAACGTCGTAACGCCGGGGCTGATCTTTATTATATCAGCGGCGGCGACACGCTTAATATATTTCATCTATATCGAAATTATCGTGATATTATAAGTAATGCCAGACTTGTTATTGCGCCTCGCGGTGAAATATTCGATACGGCTGGAGTAATGAAGGACGTTCTTGAAGCTACAATATTTTTAAAATCGTTTGAACGCATCGATATATCGTCCACGAAAATCAGGGAATTAATTAAAAGCGGCCGTTCGGTACGTTATTTATTACCGGAAAAGGTTTTCAAATATATTGAAGCGAATGGTTTATATCGTTAAAAATTACGTTGGGCGGAAGCGGAATTATCGGTCGCAATAAAACTAAGATGAAATCGAATTCGATTAAATAATAGCGTTAAAAAGTTGGTGGATTAAATGTTTATAGACGAAGCCATTATTACGGTTAAAGCGGGCGACGGAGGCAATGGCTGTATCAGTTTCAGACGTGAAAAATATGTTCCGAAAGGCGGACCGGACGGCGGCGACGGCGGCGACGGCGGCAGCGTGATAATTTCGGCTACGACTGATATGCAGACGCTCCTCGATTTTAAATATAACCGTTCGTTTAAAAGTGAAGACGGTGGTCATGGTCTGGGTTCTAATATGCACGGTAAAAACGGGCGCGAACTTAAAATTAAAGTGCCGGTTGGAACTCAGATATATAATATTTCGACAGGGGAACTGATCGGAGATCTTGCGATAGATGGCGCTTGCTGTCTTCTTGTACGCGGAGGGCGAGGCGGACGGGGCAATACGCGTTTTACGAGCCCGGTGCGTCATGCGCCAAGGTATTGCGAACTTGGCGAAGAAGGCGCATCGGTCGAAGTGAAATTAGTTCTTAAATTAATCGCCGATATAGGGCTTGTGGGTTTTCCTAACGCCGGCAAATCCACTATTTTATCTAAAATATCTCGCGCTACGCCTAAAATCGCTGATTATCCTTTTACGACGCTTTCACCTGAACTTGGCGTCGTCAGGCTTGATTATGATAAAGTAATGGTTGTTGCAGATATTCCTGGAATTATTCAGGGCGCTCATGAGGGAGCGGGACTCGGCAATAAATTTTTAAAGCATATAGAACGGACGCGCGCTATAATATATGTTGTGGATATGACCGGATTTGAAAGGCCCGATCCGTTAGAGGACCTTAAAATAATATCTAAAGAATTAAAAGCTTATTCAAAAAAGCTTGCCGCTCTGCCTTTTATTATAGCGGCGAATAAAATGGATATTCCCGATTCGATCGACCATTATGATAGCTTTGTAAAAAAGGTTAAAAAGCTAAAAACTTTCAAAGATGTTCAAATTATTAAAATATCCGGGCTTACCGGTTTAAATCTTGAAACGTTCATTAAGAAAATGTACGAGCTTAAACTGAGTTCTCATGTTTGCGCGGCTTCAGAGGATACCATTAATAGATCCACTGAATTCAGCGGTGTGGAAGGCGGGCAGGAACTTATTATTGATTCTGGCGCCGTTATCGATTCAAATTTGCTCGGAACTCCTTATAATGATTTGAAGGTTAAAACTGATACGCGTCGTAAGGCGCCTGCCGTTAAGGTAGATAAATTGCCTTCCGGAGAATTTGTAATTAATTCGAAGGAATTCGAAGCGGAAGTAAAGAGGGTCAATTTTAAGGCTGATGACGCATTATATTATTTTAAAAAAATGTTAAAAAAATATATGGTCGATAATGCTTTAAAAAAAGCCGGCGCTCAAAACGGCGATACTGTATATATTAGAGATTTTGCATTTGAATATCAGGAAGAATGTTGTTAATGATTAATGGTAATTCTGGAAAGTATTCAGTATTGCGCAATAAAATAATAAAATATTTAAGCGTAAGGCTCGATTCAAAATTACTCGCTCATTGTCGTGGAACCGAAGCGGCAGCCGTTCAGATAGCTGCCGCTATCGGCAGATTTGATCTTATTTCCGCCTGTTCGACGGCCGGCCTTTTACATGATGCGGCTAAATATCTTACACTTGATAAGATGGTCTTTATTTTAAAACGGGCCGGCGGACGGGCGCCGGTTCGTTTTATTCATAATGCCGGATTTCTTCATGGTTTTGTTTCAGCGGTCATAGCGCGCGATGTTTTTAAAATAACCGACTGCCGCGTGATCGAAGCGATAAGGCATCATACGCTTGGCCGTTCAAAGATGAATACTATTGAAAAAATAATATTTATATCCGATTACATTGAACCAAACCGGAAGTTTGACGGTATGGATGCATTGCGCCGCCGGGTTTATTCCGAACTTTTTAATGAAAAGCCTCGTCGTCTTGATCGCGCGCTTTTAACGGTGGTGCGGGACAAAATGCGGACGCTTGAAAATCTTGGTTTTAAAATTGAAAAAACTCTTCCGGTTATTGAAAAAAAATTAACTGAAGATATAAAAATTTATGAATGCTAAAATTTGAAAAATTCTTTTCATGTAATAAGGATAATTTTTATTTTTCAAATAGTCCTATAGTTTTAAAATTTTTAGCGTCAAAAAGGCCTGAAGTATTCATTTTTAAATCCGGTATTACGAAAAGAGACATAAATGAAAGCGTCATAAACGGCGCCGTTAAACTTGAACCTATTTTATCGAAAATAAGTTTTTCTAAAGCGGAATATTTTTCTTGAACTGCTTCACATGGCATATCACTAATTATTCCGCCGATCGCTAGCGGAAGGATGTCGCATTCGCCGTCCGCAGATACGGCGCTTATACCGCCTTTAGCGCTGACGACCATATTTACCGCGCGCGCGATAGAATAGTCATCGCTTCCCGCCGCGATTATATTATGCGCGTCGTGATTTACGCTCGAAGCTATGGCGCCGTTTTTTAATCCTGTATTTTTAATAAAGCCTTTCACTATTTTTGCTGAATAATATCACGTGTTTTATCGCCGCAAGCCAGGCCGTCTTCGACGTTGATTTCATAAATTCCTTTTTTGGTCATCAAACTTCCGTCTAAAGCCTCGATAACATTAACGGTTCGTCCTTCGGCTTTTATTTTTAAATCATGCGCATTAACGGGTGAAGCGTTAAATATGTAGTTAAATTTAACGGGCCGCGTTTCAAGGCATACTTTTCCAGATTCATAAACCGGGACCGCGTTTATATAAGTTTTTGAAACATTAAAATCGGTTAAATTATCGACGATTATAAAATCTGCAAAATCGCCCGGCTGTAATAATCCGCATTGAAGTTTATAATGTTTTATCGGGTTAAGCGAAGCCGCTCTTAAAGCATTAAGCGGCGGAACGCCAAGCGATACCGCTTTTTTTACGAGTAAATTAATATGCCCTTTTAAAAGATCATAAGGATGTCTGTCATCGCTTGCCAGCATGGAACATTCGGGATGAATATTTAAAAGACTGTATAATGCGTCGAAATCTTTAGCGGCTGAACCTTCTCTAATTTGTATCATCATTTTATGTGATATTTTTTCAAGCGCTTCGTTGAGCGTTACGCATTCATGATCGGTTGTAATCCCCGCCGCCGCATATTTTTTAAGCGCTTCGCCGGTAAGGCCGGGCGCATGGCCGTCAACAGCTTTTTTATATCTACGCGTTATTTCGATTTTTTTTAAAAGTTCTTCATCGCCGTTTAGAACGCCCTGTACATTCATAACTTCGCCAAGATGATTTACCGCGTCATGTTTCATAAGCTCGTTTACGTCTTCGGAATTAATTTTAAACGGAGAGCCGGCGTCAAAAGGAACGCAGGACGGAGCGCTAAAGTAAAATTTAAGAGGAGAAAGCGCCGCGTTGTTTATCATAAATTTAACGCCGTCAATGCCGCTTACGTTGGCTATTTCATGTGCGTCCGAAACGACGGCTACGGTGCCATGCCTGAGAGCTATTCTTGAAAATTCTAAAGGCGTGAGCATAGAACTTTCGATATGAATATGAGAATCAATAAAGCCTGGCATAATATATTCATGATTTTTATTTTCATCGCCTATGACATCGAGCGAGATAATTTTTTTACCTTCGATTTTAAGCGCGCCGTAAAATACCCGTAAATTAACTAAATCGACTATATTTCCTTCTAATCTCATGATACCGCCCCTGTATATGCTTAAAATAATATTAAAAGAATAGAATATTATTTTTTAGCTTAAAAGTCAACTGTTATAATAAACAATTTAAATAAATTTTTAATTATTTAAATTATTTATTATAAGTCATGAAAAAAAGTCATGAAAAAAATAATTGAAAATATTAGAATTATATAATATAATAATAACATGAATGATATAAAAAATGGTATTTTGAAGAAATGAATGAATAATAATATAAAAAATATTATCCCTGAGAAAATAAATGAATATAAAACCGCGATAGGAATAATGAATGGAACTTCATTAGACGGCATAGACGTAATTCTTATCGATCTAAAAGGCTGTGGAGCTGATACGCAGTTTATAACTAAAGCTTTTCGGGTATTTCCGATACCGTCCGGTCTGAAATTAAAAATGCGGGCCATTATGCATTCAGGACGGGCGGCCCTCGAAGATATATGCCGTATTAACTATGATTTAGCGAGACTTTATGCATCATGTATAAAAAAAATGTGTGTTGAATTAAAAATAGATTTAAACATTGTCGATTTTATAGGCATATCCGGTCAAACTTTTTATCATATTCCAAAAAAGGCTACCCTGCAGCTTGGTTCCGGTTCTTATCTATCGAGTCTTTTGAGTAAAACCGTTGTGTGGGATTTCAGGGCCGCCGACATTGCCGCCGGCGGACAGGGCGCTCCGCTTGCGCCTTATTTAGATTATATTTTATTTGCTAAAAAAAAAATCGATATAATCGCTTTAAACATCGGCGGTATATCTAATTTAACTTATATACCCGCCGGCGCGGATTTTAAATTGATAAGGGCCTTTGATTGCGGTCCGGGCAATATGATTATAGATAAAATGGCCATCGAAATAAGCGGCGGAAAAAATAAATTCGATAAAAATGCACGGTTCGCATTGCGTGGAAAAAATTCATCCGAACTTTTAAAATTGATGAAATCACATCCTTTTTTAATGAAAAAGCCTCCTAAAAGTACGGGAAGAGAAGAGTTCGGCGATGATTACGCCGCCGGCCTTATTGAATTTTGCGGCAGGCGTAATATAAAACCCTATGATATGATAAGAACAGCGACTGATTTTAGCGTCTATTGCATTGTACGCGATATCGAAAAATATATATTAAACTTAAACGTTAAACGTGGAAAAGGTAATTTGCGGCGGATGGCCGAATGCTCGAAAGAAATATATTTAATCTGTTCGGGCGGCGGCGCCAGAAATCCTCTCATTTTAAAAATGCTCGATGAACGACTTGGAATTTATGGCATAAAAACAGTAACATCAGAATATTTTAATATAGATTCTAAATCGAAGGAGGCGCTTTTGATGGCCATTCTGGCAAATGAAACCATATACGGTCGTCCATCGAATGTTCCATCGGCCACGGGAGCGAACAAAAAAGTGATATGCGGCAGCGTGGCTTATCAATGAACCACTGCTGGAAGAAAGAGGTATTCTTTTGAAAAAATATGTTAAATTTTTAATAATAATAGTAATTCCCATGGTGATTCTTTTTTCTTTTTTTTACCGCCGCGCCGGAAGCGGCATCGCTTTTTCAGACAATATAACGCTTACTGACAACGCCGCATATAATCAAATCATGATTAGAGACCGCGAATTTTTAAAAAATATAGCATCTGATGAAGTAAAAGTGGGAGCGTATATTCTTAATTTTAAAAATCTTAATATCAATAATGGAACCTGTACTATAGATTTTTATTTCTGGCTTTTGTGGAAAAACCCTGAAATAGATCCGCTTAATTTCGAGATTGTAAATGCTTCGGTAGATTTTAAAGATGTAATATCTGAAGAAACGGCGGAAGTTGACGGCGTGGAATATAAATGGATGACTTACCGGATGGTAGTGACCACTTCAAATGATTTTAACTTTAAAAATTATCCGTTAGATATGCAAAATATAAGTATTGAAATCGAAGATCAGGAACTCGATGTAAGTAAAATGCGGTACGTTATATCTACATACGAAAATTCATTGGATTCTAAAACTAAAATACAGGGCTGGGAAATTAAAGATAAACGATGTTATGTAACGACGCATAAATACGATACTAATTTTGGATTCACTCCTGAAAACCCATCTAATAGCGATTATTCACGATATGTATTTCAGACTTTCATATCGAGGCCTTATTTTTCTTCGATGTTGAAGGTGATGCTTCCGCTTACTGTAATTCTGTCACTTTCTTTTATATCTTTCTTTTTGAGCCTCGATAAATATTCTCAACGAATTTCACTTGGCGTTTCAACGGTCTATACGTCTGTCGCTTTTCATATAAATTTATCGGGCGCCATACCGCAGGTTAGTTATCTCACTTTAGCCGATCGGTTGATGATATCGATATATTTTATGCTCGCCGTTAATATAGTTTCAGTAGTCGGCATGACCGTTCTGGTGGATAAGAAAAAAGAAGAAATTGCAAAGAAAATAAATCGAATTTTAATAATAATATTTCCGATTCTTTGCTTTCTGGTAATATCTTCTCAATTTAATAAATAAGTCGAGTCTGATTTATGCGCCCGGTATATTTGAAATATTAAACGACGGCTGGAGCTGGTGTTTTTTCGTTTTCATTCGTTTCGTGATCGATCCGGGTGTCGTCTTCATCCGTGTTGTCTTCATTGGTTGAATCCGCGGGTGGGTTCAAATCGTTTGGCGCTATGCCAAGTATTTCTTTTATCTGTTTTGCATCGATCGTTTCTATTTCAAGTAGTTTTTTAGCCAGGTTATGGAGCCCTTCGATATTATCTTCGACTATTTTTTTTGCGTTTTGATAACATTCGTTTACTATTCGTGAAACTTCGGCGTCTATCAGGCGCGCCGTATCTTCAGAGTAATCTTTAACTTTAGTTATTTCGCGGCCTAAAAAAACATGTTCTTCGCGGCGGCCGAAAGTAATAGGGCCGAGCCGGTCGCTCATACCCCAGGCGCATACCATGTTATGCGCTATATTTGTGGCTACCTGCATATCATGCGATGCGCCTGTATAAATTTGATTGAAAACCACTTCTTCCGCCACGCGGCCGCCCATAAGCTTGGTTATTTGATTTAAAAAATGCGTTCTGCTGTAATGATATCTATCGCGTTCCGGCAGGCTGTGAGTTAAACCGAGCGCCCGGCCGCGCGGAATTATAGTGACTTTATGCACTGGATCGGTATCCGGTGTTTTGACTATTACTAAAGTATGACCGGCTTCGTGATAAGCGGTAATGCGGCGTTCTTCATCGGACATAACGCGTGATTTTCGCTCGCTGCCCATGAGTATTTTGTCTTTTGCGAGTTCGAAATCAGTCATTTCTACAAATGTTTTATTCTGTTTGGCCGCGATAAGAGCGGCTTCGTTTACTATGTTAGCCAGATCGGCGCCCGCGAGCCCTGGCGTTCCGCGCGCTATTAATTCTACGTTAAGATTTGATTCGATCTGCGGCAGTTTTTTGACATGCACGTTTAATATTTCGATGCGT
>CAYQWL010000035.1:7643-12002 GCA_964421195.1 uncultured bacterium
ATCGACGGTGACCTCGCGGTCAAAACGGCCGGGACGTAAAAGCGCCGGATCGAGAACATCGGGCCTGTTAGTGGCCGCGATAAGAATTATACCTTCGTTAGTTTCGAATCCGTCCATTTCAACTAAAAGCTGATTGAGCGTTTGTTCGCGTTCGTCGTGTCCGCCGCCAAGTCCGGTACCGCGCTGGCGGCCGACCGCGTCGATTTCATCTATAAAAATAATACACGGCGCGCTTTTTTTGCCCTGATAAAAAAGATCACGGACACGAGAAGCGCCAACGCCGACGAACATTTCGACAAAATCCGATCCGGATATGTTAAAAAAAGGAACGCCGGCTTCGCCCGCGACCGCTCTTGCGAGTAAAGTTTTTCCGGTTCCGGGAGGGCCGACTAATAAAACGCCTTTAGGAATACGGCCTCCGAGCCTTTGAAATTTTGGAGGATTTTTAAGAAATTCGACTATATCGGTGAGTTCTTCTTTAGCTTCATCACAGCCCGCGACATCTTTAAACGTTTCGCGCAACTTTTTTTCTGATGTGGGTTTGGTCTTCATTTTACCGAAAGACATAGCGCGTGAACCGTTGCCGTTAGTTTTTTGTAAAATGTAAATCCAGAATCCTATAAAAATTATGATTGGCAGCCAGTTCAATAAAATTTCGAGATACCATGGAAGGCTCGTAGGCGGGTTTACGTTAATTGTAACTTTAGCCCTGCGTAATAAAGGAAGTAATTCTTTATCTTCGGCAGGCATAAAAGCGTTAAATTGTGTATCATCTTTAAGTTTACCGTTAACCTGTTTGTCGAGAAGCAATACTTCTTTTACATTTTCAGTTTCGACTAAATCGAGAAATTTAGAATAACTGAATTCCTTTATTTGAACAGGTTTTACCAGACGGCCAAAGGCCGTAAAAAGAATCAATAATATCAATATGTAAAATGTCAGATTTTTGAATACTTTATTCACCATTTCCTCCCGGATTATTTATGACATGAAAATAAACGCTCATAAAATGTCTTTTTTTAAGCAATGATATTATACATTATCGTTATTTAAAAATCAACTGAAATTTTAATAAAAATTATTATAGCTTTTTCTCTTTTTAATGAAATTATGTCATGCCGTCAAAAATCATTTTAAACAATAAATACATAAGTTAAAGCCGGGTATTGACTTTTAAAAGGTTAAATGATAAAATGGGCTATGATGCGACATGAAAATGTTTATTATTAAAAATTTATTGAATTATATGTCCCGTGTATTAAACCGTATATTAAAAATTACTTTTATTTTTATCCGCCGGTTATCAGAAATCTTTGTAATGTTTAAAACCCGCCGGAACGTCCGGCATTTATTTTTTGCCGCTCGTCTGATGCCGTTTTTAATCATCGCGTTATTTATTTTTAATTCGCGTGTTTTATCGGCGCCTTTCATAATGGATGCATCGTGTTCGTCTAAAAAAAATTCTAATGAAAATGATGATGCGTTGAGTGAAAGTTCCCGGATGCATAATCATGAACGCCGGATAGCTGAACTGTCTTATAAAACCGCCGGCCCGGTTATGATAAGAAGCATTATTATAACTCCGCCGGCCGGAATCGAAAGGCAAAAACAGGTTCAAAAAATAGAAATACTTACCTCTGAATTCGATACCCCGGATGATACTTACTGGCTTTCGAGCGGCATATTCGAGTTAAGCGAAACGGCCGAAACTACGGTATGTGAATTTGACCCGATCGACGCTCAATATATTAAAATTAGAATATTACAATGTCGTGGCGGAGAAATTCATTATAATATCGGAAAAGTTACTATAGGCCTGAACACGTTTAAATTAACCGGCGGTATAACCGATTCGGCCGACGGCGCTCCCGTTCGAAACGCGGGAATATATGTAAATGGTGAAAAATTATCCGTCAGCAATCAAAACGGTGATTTTATAATCGAAAAATGTCCTTATGGAACGCTTGAAATCGTTATTAACGCCGATGGATATCATTATTTTAAAGAAACCGCTCCGGTTTTTGACGGCAAAAAAATTTCAATGGCGTTTAAAATGAAAAAACATTCTTATGCGCTTTGCGGCAGGGTAACCGATATAGAAACCGGGCAGGCCGTAGCGCTGGCTTCGATTTCTATCGCTCCGGCCGGCGTTTTTGAAAAAAAAAATGAAGCCGTCGGGAAAGAAACTATCGAAATTAACGCTGTGCCGTCTGAAATAAAGACCGATGCTTTAACCGATGAATTCGGTTTTTATCATTTCGAAAACCTGAGTACTGAAACGTATGAAATAAAAATATCCGCTGAAGATTACGGCGGATTATCAAAAACGCTTGAAATTAAAAGCGGAAAAAAATATGTCGTAAATTTTGTGGTCAGATCTAAACGAATTTCTGACTCTTCTGACTTTTCTAACGGCGATTCTGAAGACGCTAATGATTCTTATAAAGAAGCCGGTATTGAAAACATAAATTCATACGCGGAAACGAGCGCTGAAATATTAGCCGGTAAGCAGCGCCGGAGCGAAAACTTGATCGGTTCTACAGGCGAGAAGGACGGGGACTGACATTAATTATCGCGGCGCTCTTGAATATATCGATACAATAATATTAAAAGGCGGAAAAACCGATCTCGATAATATCAAAACGATATTTAAATATTTCGGTGATTTTCATCGAAAGCTAAAGGTCGTTCATATTACCGGCACTAACGGCAAAGGCTCTACGGCTGCGTACGTTTCTTCGATACTGACGGAAGCCGGTTATAAAACGGGTTTATTTACCTCGCCGCATTTGATCGATATACGTGAAAGGATTAAAATCGGCCGTACGAATATTTCGAAAAACGACTTTTGCGCCATATTAAATAAGATACTCGGCGCATGCCGGATATTACGCATCACACCGTCATTTTTTGAATTAATGCTGTTGATGGCCGCGCTTTATTATTATGAATCGAAATGTGATTTTATCGTGGCTGAAGTTGGCATAGGCGGCCGGCTCGATTCTACGAATGTTTTAAATGGCTCCGTCTGCGCTATAACGGGTGTTTCAATGGATCACATGGAGTATCTCGGCAATGACCCCGTTTCGATAGCCCGTGAAAAAACTGCTATAGTAAAGCCTGGTTCGATATTATGTATAGGCGGCGGCTGTTCTATGGAAGGGCTTGTTGAATTTATAAAAAAGCAGGCCGCCGCCCATGGCGCGTCTTTAATTATGAACGCGAATGAAATAGTCGAAGGCCGTATTGCAAGTATGAATATCGATGGCTCGTATATCACGTTAAATTCGCCGTCATTTAAAAATTTAATTGTTCACGTGCCTTTGCCGGGCGATTATCAGCTCGATAACGCGGTCTGCGCCATGTGTATTATCGAAGCGCTTAAAATTTCATTTTCAATTTCGATCAGTTCTGAAACGGCGGCTGAAGGATTTAAAAAAACGAAATGGCCGGGCCGTTTCGAACATATCAGGCGCCGCGGCTTCGATATAATACTCGATGGCGCGCATAATGTAGAAGGAATGCTCGGCCTTTCGCGAAATTTAAAAACTCTGTTTCCAAAACGTAAAATTATAACGATCTTAAGCATACTTGCCGGTAAGCAATACGAACGTATGATAGAAATTATAGCGGGTGTTTCAAACGAATTAATAATAGTAGGCATTAAAAACGTTAAAAAGAACGTAGAGGTAAAAACGCTTTTTGAAAAAGCTCGCAGCGTTCATCCGGGGGCGATTTATATGCCCGGCGTTGAAAGCGCTCTTGAATATGTTTTTTCACGGAACGATATGGAAAAAGAAACCGATAATTTATGCTGTTTGAGCGGCTCTCTTTATTTAGTCGGAGAAGCTCGAAACATTCTGGTGAATAAAGATAAGATTTTTAAAGAAAAAGAAAAAGAAATCGATAAAATAGAGTGCGTAAAATATGAACCGTGTATTAAAGCCTAAAATATTTAACGATGATAATGTTTTTGAAAGTGTCAAAGACGCCGTAAAAAATAATATCGACGAAACGCGGGCCGCTATGTTACGCGCTGAAGCGGCGTCCCGTTTTTTAAGATTTTTTATTTTATTGATTTTATGGGCCGTTTTATTAAAAGATATAGCCGTTTTACATTTGTTAAAAAATATTACCGTATTAAACGGTCTGGACGCTTTTTTCAGTTTAATCGGAAACTTAATATCGGAAATTATTTTATTGCTTTCGTTAAAAAAATTATATTATTTTTCGCTTATCGCCGTTATATTGTTAATTATGCGTAATCCTTCGATATTTCATTTTATTTTCATGAAAAATTATTCCGCGTTATATAAAAAGGGTATTAAATATATGCAAAAAGAAAAGTACGACGAAGCG
>CAYQWL010000035.1:12012-28409 GCA_964421195.1 uncultured bacterium
CGTTAAAAAATATAATGCCGCAGTCGGAAAAGATAAAAATAAGCTGTTCGCTTTGTGAATGCTATTATAACGAATGCCGTTATGAAGAATGTATAAAGACAGGGTTAGAAACGCTTGAACTTGACGGCTCTAACGATCGCGCTTTTACATTCATAGGTAAATCTTTTCTTCGCATGGGCGAACGCGGCGGTATCGCGGTTAAATATTATATTCATTTGTTCGATAAAGGGGCCGGCGATAAAGTTCTTCTTGATATTCTTTCTTCTCATTTTCTTTCTGAAAACGATTTGAGCGAAACGGCGGTGAGAGTATATAAAAATATTTATGAAAAATCGCCGCACGATGCTCAGATTCGTGAAATGGTTTACAGGTCATGCGTTATAACTAACGACCGTTCGAATTATGCGATAAAACTTTATGAAGAATTGCTTTTCGACGAGCCTTCGCGTAAAGACGTAAAACTCGCGCTCGCTTCAGCTTATTATGAGGCGAAGAATTACCGGAAAGCCGTTGAAATTATAAGAATGCTTTTTGATTCGGGTGAATTCAGCAAAAAATTACTTGAAATATATTATGAATCGATTAATAAATTAAAAATTAATTTTTCGCTTTACGATGAAATGCTTTTGTTTATGAATAAGTTTCCTGATAATAAAATACTGGCCGATTTTTTTGATTCAATGAAAACGGATCTTATGGCAGGCCGGCTCGTAAAAAGCGGTATTGAAAATTCCCGCGAAACGCATGGTGTTTCCGTTAATAAAGTGAACATATGCGCCAGCTGCGCTCACATGAATCCGGCCGGAATATCGCATTGCGAAAAATGCCGCAGGGCTTTAAATCTTTCATAAAATGTTGTTTTATCGTTGTAATTATTCCGGCGGCGCTGTACGGCCGGAGGTTATGGTTGATAAATTATAAAGTGAACAGGTATGAATAAAAAATATTATCCTGTAAATGTATATATTGCCGGAAAAAAATGTCTTGTAATAGGCGGCGGCCGCGTGGGCGAACGAAAAACGAAATCGCTTCTTGCCTGCGGCGCTAACGTTAAAGTGATATCGAAAACGTTTACCGCTGAACTTGAAAAACTCGCCGTGGAAAAGCGAATAACGATTTTACGAAAAGAGTTTGAAGAAGCTGACGCGGGCTGCGGTGCGTTTTTAATTTTTTGCGCCACTGATGATTTTAAACTTAACCGACAGGTTTTTGAGGCCGCTGAAAAAAGGGGAATTCTTGTAAATGTGGCGGATAGGCCTGAAATATGTAATTTTATCGTTCCGGCGGTAGTCCGCAGGGGCCCGCTTCTTGCCTGTGTATCGACTTCGGCGGCTGCTCCGGCGTTCGCTAAGAAACTCAAAAAAATATTGTCCGAAGCTTTCGATAATGGTTATGCCCCGCTGTTCGAATTTTTATCTGAAAAACGCGAATTTATAAAGACGTCGGTCGGCGATATTGAGTTAAGAAGAAAATTGTTCGATGAAATGCTTACCTCGCCGCTTGAAACCCTGTTTTTGTCAGAAAGTATGGATATGTATTTTGATGAAAATTTCGATTATGACGATTATAAATTGAAATATCCGGAAATAATCGAAAAAGCTGAAAAAATATACGCGAGTATATTAAAAAAATATAATATAATAACGTAATTAATTATAAACTGAAGCGTTATATAAAGTATCACAAAGCATTTAATTAAAGTAATATCGAGCCGGAAAAGAACGGCGGCGAGTATTATAATCGTTGTAACGAAAGGCAGTGATTATTATGGATTTTATACCATTTTCTCTGTTAAATATTGGTAGGGGCGGAAATAGATTTTATTTATCTTTTTTATCGGTGGTATCCGTTATAATATTTTTATCAGCGGCGTTTTCGCTTCAGGGCTGCGGCGGAGCGGGCGAAGAATCGGATAATCCCGACGATATGATTACCATCGAAGGAAGCGTTTCACAAACAGTTTCGCCGCTTTTAAACGCGGACGGCGTGCCGTTATATTCTATAAACGGCGCCATTGCGGCTGAGGGAGATATGGTATTTTTATTTTTGAACGGCGCGAGCGTTTCTTCTTCTCAGATAAAAGGCGGTAAATATAAATTTTACGGAGGCTATAAAGGAAGAAAAGTCAGCTTGAAATTTGGGCTCACTAAAAATGAAGTTTACGTGGGAATAATAGATGCCTCAGCTTCAGGCACCATAGTTTTACCGATATTTAACGAATATCATGTAATCTCTAAAAAAGTTATAGAAGTACAGGCTGCTGAAGGCCGTACTAAGTTAGAAAATTTTATAGTTTCTAATGGCCGGTTTGATCTGACCGCTGTTATAAACGCATTAAAAGATGCGCTCGCGCCGAAATTTTTAACTTCTCCTGAAATATATGGAACATCGGCCGCTGATCTGGTTGAAAAAATAAGCAATTCGTCTATCGACATGGTATCGGCCTTTTCATATAAACAGCTTTCGATATTCGCGGAAGCTCCTAAAATTATAACTATTTCCCCGTCGAATTATTCGCTCGGAGTCAATGAAACCGGGCAGTTTACCGTCAGCATGTCGGGTTTCACAAATCGGAGCGTTATTTATAAAGTCAACGATATGATCGGCGGCAACGCGCAGGTAGGCGTTATTAATGCAGCCGGTTTATTCACCGCGCCTTCCGTTATTAATCTTCAATCTTCGGTAACCGTTACGTCTCAATCGGTCGAAGACCCGTCCAGGGAATCCACGGCGCTTGTTGTTTTAACGCCTGTATCGGTCGTTATAAATAATGGAAATGAAACCGTAACGCTTGCCCGTCTCGATAAAGATTACAACTTCGCTCGCGCCGTAAACGGGCATTCCGATAAAAGACTCAGATGGTATGTGAATGATATCGAATTTGGCAATATACTTACAACGGGGTATATATCTTCTGATGGACGATACTCACGTCCGGCCTCCGTACCGTCGTTTAAAATAACCGTTAAAGCGGTATCGGTAGCTGATCCGACAAAATATGGATTATGTGAAGTTATTTTAACGGATTGATGCGCGCCGTGCCGTTTATGAATAAAAAATTATATTAATGTATGATGCTGAGAAATTATAATGATTAATGTGGCGGATAATAAATCATAAAAACGCTATCTTTTTATTTATATTTTATTTGACTTTTAATTTAAAACATGATATAATGATGTGATATTATATAAATTGCATCATGAGGAGATATATAATGAATCCAAGGTCTTTCGATGATCTATCAAAAATAATTCCCAATAAATTTTTACTCACCATGGTAATTGCCGCCCGCGCGAAGCAGCTTGAAAAAGGCGCTGAAAAAAAAGTCGAATGCGAATTCACCAATTCTATAGATATAGCTATTGAAGAATTGTATAATCATAAGCTCGACATTAATATGATACTCGAAGGTTTTGAAGAAAATCTGAAAAAAGAGACCGTGCTTAATCTCGAAATACAGAACCGTACGCTCGATAACGCTTTTACCGCTTCCGGCCATGAAAATGGCGGCGGAGTTTCCGATAATTAATTTTCAATTTAACTAATTATTTATAACATCCTGTAAATTTTTTATGCGCGGATCGCTTTTTTCGGATAGGGTTCCGCGTTTGTTTTATACGGCCGGCGCGCATTTAAACCGCTATACGGGGGCCGAATTTAGCCATTTCTTCACGGCCTTTATCGGTTAATTCTAATGGTTCGTAAATGCTGACCGGTTTGTTTTTGCCTTTAACTTTTATGGTGTCTAAAAATTTATAGGTGCACAGCCCTTCGAGATGTTCCAGGCAAAATTCCGTGAATATTATATGATTGTTATAATTTCGAGTCAATGCCTCGACGCGCGCGCCGAGGTTGACGTTATCGCCGATGACTGTATAATCGAAATGTTTTTTAGAGCCCATATTGCCGACGATCATTTCTCCGGTGTTAAACCCGATTCCGATATCTACCGGCTGTTTTTTTTCACTTATCCATTTTTCTTGAAGTGCGTGTAAAACATCCATCATTTCTACACATGTAAAAAGCGCCCGTGCGCAATGATCGGTTTGAATAACGCGCGAAGGCGCTCCGTAAACCGCCATTATTTCATCGCCCACATATTTATCGAGAGTGCCTTTATATTTAAATATTATTTCCGTCATATAATCGAGATATTCGTTCAGCATGGCTACGACCTGTTCAGGGGTGTGATTTTCAGAAAACGTAGTAAAGCTTCTTATGTCTGAAAACAGCACGGTAAGAATTCTGACTTCGCCTTTTAATTTTAAATTGTCAGGATCGCTTAAAATTTCTTCCATGGCGTTCGGGCTGAGGTAATGTGAAAATGCCGCGCGTACGAATTGTTTTTCGCGTTCTTCGTAAAAATAAAAAAACAGGTTGACGCCGGCAAAATTTATTAAAAGTATTGAAATGACCGGTAGTAAAACTATAAAAACGCCGCTTTTGCAGAATATAGCGAAAGCAAAATATGAATAAAGCGCGCATGCTAAAAATGAAATCATGAGCGCTTTTGCCTGATGAAAAACATTTAAAACGGCGAAAGAAAAAATAGCGATTGTAAAAATCAATACTTTATTATAAACGTCATCGGCGTGTTTTATAAACTTATTGTTTAAAAATGAATTAATTATATTAGCGTGTCCAAAAAACATTGGCGTTTCAGCGGAAACTGGAGTGGGTTTGATGTCGGAAGTCGCATGAGCGGTAAGGCCTATTATTAAAATTTTATCTTTTAAATTGTCTATGGTATTGTTTTCGCCTATTATATTTTTTAAAAACGAATTGAGCTGATGTTTGACCATGTGCAAATCATTGGTTTTCGATCTGAGTCTTTTTATTTTCTCGAAGGTTAAATTAGGCCTGCCAAAACTATTGACTACGTTTTTTATCATTTCATCGAGCCCGTCTATAATCTCAGGGAAAAGCGGTTTTAATTCAGCTATGGTTTCGGCATTCAGTCCATCTTTTCTAATTTTATGATAAATTTTGAAAAAATGAATACATTTTTCATCGACGGATTCAAAAAGACTTTCGGCTAGAAAAAGGTATACGCGTTTTTCTATCTGCATTAAGTTAAAAAAGTGAGTATAAAACGAGGCATTTTTAAAGCCGTCGGGGGCGCCGTAACGGGCCGCCCAGTTAAAATCGGCGGTTTTATCTTCGTTGAGAGGAATTTTGAGATGAGCGCCTATACGTTCGCGGTAACGATTTTCGCCGATAGGTATAACAAGAAAGTTATTTTCAATAGACGATTTTGAAAAATCTAATTTCATTATTTTTTCAATTGCTTTTATCGAAAGCTGTGGAAGAAATTTTCCGTTTACCTCAAAAAATAACGGATATTTACGATAAGTGCCGTCATCGTCGGGATTATTGTTGGCGAAACCCGCGTGAGTGGTGTTTTTTAAAAGACCGCTGACGGGAAGAGTCGGGAATGAGGGGCGTTCGATATTTCTAAAATATGCGGCTACCGAGGAGGGTAATTCAACGCAGTCGCGGGCGTATAATAATTTAATATTTTTAAAGCATTCGATCCGTGAAGATATTATATCTTCGATGCCGAGAAAAATATCCTTTTTTATAAGCTCTATTTCTGAAGTTACTCTGATCGTTTCAAGCACTTTATTACGAACGATCTTAAAATCAATTTCATGAGAGCCTTCAGCGGCTATTGCCTTGATTACCATGTCGGCATTATATTGAATATAAAAATTACGAATATCGAATATTCTGGCTTTGACATATTTAAGGTCCAGCATGGTTAAATCGGATATTTTTTCCGCGCTTAAAGTAAAGTCGTTGATGAGTTTCGAATATATTAAAAAATCTTTATATAATTCTTCCCGATTTATTTCGGGCACTTTCATCATCGTATCGGCGAATGCCGCGCCGGCTTTTATAAGGGCTGGAAGTAAATAAAAATAATCGTCGGTAAAATGCATGGCCAGGTATATGTTATTGGATATCTTCAGGCCTTCCGCCAGAAAATCGTCATCGGTCAGCGCTGCGTCCGCGAAAGGAACCGGCTGCGAGAGGTATTGCCTGTAATCGGCGATAAGTTTTATTATGTTTTCTCCGGTATCATCATCGAACAGCGTTCGCGTTTCTGATGAAAGGCCTTCGTACCAGAGTTCGAGCTGATCGTATAGATGATATTTTTCGGCTTTCGAATTACGGTTGAATTTTTCGAGGAACTCGATATCGAAGAGAACCGCTGCCGGATCTCCGCGTTTTATGAAGCGCAAAAATTCCGCGAAAACCGAGCGGTTCCAGGGCCAGCGCCCGATATGCTCGATGGATTCGTCATCCATGCCGACAAGGATTATATCTTCGTTGAGCGGCATATATTTTCGTGGTCTGGCTCTTATCATTAAATCGTTCATTTCGCGCTCGGCGGATTTAAAAATTCCATTAGCGTCGGCGAATATAACAGCTCCGGTTATAACGAAACATATTATAAAAGTTACCAATGTTTTTCTGGCGTTTTTACTTAATGCGCTCATAAAATAATCCCGTTATTTTAAAAACTATCAAATTTTTTAACTCTAATTTGCTGTATTTGTTTTATAGCTTCACGGACGATATCGTCTTCATCGGAATTTTTAGCCGCAAACGAAAAATCATATTCCGCTCCTCGAAGATTTTTTAATTCGAGACGTGTGAAACCGCGTTTTAAATAAACGCTGCATATCTCTGGAAGCATTTTAATGACACGCGTATAATATTGTTCCGACTCTTTATATAATTTTTTTTCATATAGCTCATCGGCTATTTTTAATAAATTAAGCGCGTCCCAATATTTATTATAATTATTTGAAATATCCGTATTTGTTTTAAAGCCGGTGTTTATATCCGGGTATGAATTTAAAATTATTTTTTGATATTCTTCGGTAAGCCGGTTATTTTCAGATACGCTGTTATCGAGGCATATACGAGTTTCGTCTTTTTGAATATTCGATAAATTTAACACGGGCGGGCAAATTTTTAAGCGAACCGAAAAAATGCGCGACGGTGAAGATGAATCGATGGCGTGTTTTTCACGAAATAATTTATCGTTATAGTTGTAATCCGTATCTTTATTTTTAAGCTCATCGAGATTGTATATGGCTTCTTTCATCGAGGGCGCATAAATATTTGCCTGTCTGAATTGCGTCAGCCCTTTTTCGATCAGGTTGGCCCGTACAAAGCACACGCCGATATTATTATATGCTTCGGCCAGATCGGGCTTTAAATCGATAGCGCGTTTAAAATTAATAATAGCCTGTGGAACGTTATTGCGGTAAAAATAAACGAGCGCTATGTTATAATAAGCTTCAGGCTGGCGGGGGTCAGCCGCGGACGCTTTAGAAAAAAAACGCAGCGCGTTTTTAAAGTCGGCTGTAAGTAAACGCTGAACTCCGAAATCTATTAGCTCAGGGTAACTTAAATTTTTGCGTTTTTGACGGTTTCCATCCGCGAGAAGTTTTTCGGTTTCAGCGTCGCGCCGCGCTATTGACTGCGCGTTAATGAGGTTGCTGATTTTATCTCGCCGCAAGCGCCGGGCCTGGTAAGTTTCATCGTCCTGGTAATGTTTATAACGCGGCTCATAATATTCGTCGCTGGCTTTGAAACGGGAAAGCACTTCGTTTATGCCGCTTTCGAACGTATCGTAATCGAAGCCTTCCCAGTAGCGTGGAACCGGCGGATTATTCATGCGCGGAGGCCTGGCGGCCGGTAATTTTGTTTTCACGTTATTTAAAGATTCGATTATATCGGATTCGTCGAAAAGCTCTTCTTCTTCTTCTACAATCATTGCCGCGCCGTCATCATCGCCGGAAATTGTTTTAATTTCGTTTTTTAATGAAGATAAAAATTTCACGTTTTTCTTTTTAGCTTCGTCTTTTTCAGCCGCGAAAGCATTGGATGGAAAAATGAAAGCGGCGAATATGACGGCGGTAAAAACTGCCGCCGCGCAGTAAATTAATATTGGGAGTATGGCGTTGCGCCGTTTGTTTTCTATTTTCATTTTTTATTTATGACCTCGCGTTATATTTATATGTGTCCTGATTTCCGTGCTGGAATGTCAGAAAATAAATGCCGGTGTTTATTTTCTATGTTTTAATATTATCATGGCTAAAGGAGGAATATTTAAGTTCATTGAAAACGGCCTTCCCTGCCAGGGGTAATTATCCGCTTGAAAACCGCCGAAATTGCCTATATTAGAACCCCAATATTCGGTGGAATCGGAATTGAGCAGTTCGTCGTAATGACCGCCGTAAGGTACTCCGACACGATAATTCATATAAACCATGGGTGTAAAGTTTAAAACGAATATAAGAGAATCGTCGGAGTTTTTAGATTTTCTGATGAAACTGATTATGGAACGGTCGGAATCGGAAAAATCTATCCATTCGAATCCGGCTTCTGAAAAATCGAGTTCGTGAAAGGCTCTTTCTGTTTTATAAAGATGATTTAAGTCTGATATATAACGGTTATATTTATTATGAGATTCATAATTAAGAAGGTGCCAGTCCAAGCTGCTGTTAAAATTCCATTCATTCCATTGACCGATTTCGCCTCCCATAAATAATAATTTTTTACCTGGCATCGCGTACATGTATCCCATTAAAAGCCTTAAATTAGCGAATTTTTGCCATACGTCGCCCGGCATTTTATCAAGAAGCGATTTTTTACCGTGTACGACTTCGTCATGCGAAAGCACTAAAATGAAGTTTTCCTGGAATGCGTATATTAGTGGAAAGGTAAGAGTATTATGATGATAGCGTCTGTACACGGGATCTTTTTCAAAATATTTAAGAGTGTCGTTCATCCATCCCATGTTCCATTTCATTCCGAAACCAAGACCGCCTGCATAGGTGGGACGTGAAACCGCGGGCCATGCGGTGGATTCTTCCGCTATGGTAAGAGCGCCTGGAAAGTATTGATATACTATGGTATTTAAATATTTTAAAAAATCTATCGCTTCTAAGTTTTCACGGCCGCCATATTGATTTGGAAGCCATTCGCCGGCTTTTCGAGAATAATCTAAATAAAGCATTGAAGCTACGGCATCGACTCTTATACCGTCGATGTGATATTTATCAAACCAGAATACGGCATTTGATATTAAAAAGTTTTTAACTTCGTTACGGCCGTAATTAAAAATAAGAGTGGACCAATCCATATGTTCGCCTTTTTTAGGATCTTCGTGTTCGTAAAGACAGGTCCCGTCGAAACGCATAAATCCGTGCCAGTCTTTTGGAAAGTGCGCCGGGACCCAATCGACGATTACGCCTATGCCGTTTTGATGAAGATAATCTATAAAATACATAAGATCGCCGGGGCTTCCGTAGCGGCTTGTCGGCGCGAAATAACCGGTTACCTGATATCCCCATGACCCATCGAATGGGTGCTCGGCTACGGGTAAAAGTTCGACATGGGTATAATTCATTTTTTTTACATAATCGGTCAGGCGTACGGCAAGCTCCCGATAGCTTAAAAAACGGTTATTATCTTCAGGAACGCGCATCCATGAGCCCGGATGCACTTCGTAAACAGATATCGGCGATTCGGTAACATTATTTTTTTTACGGTTTTCTATCCATTCGGAATCGTTCCATTCGTATTTGTTATAATCATAAACTATGGATGAAGTTTTTGGCCTTATTTCAGACGCGAATGCATAAGGATCGGCTTTTTCTATAAGGCTGCCCTGACGTGATTTTATTTCAAATTTATAGCAGCTACCCATCGGCAGGCCGGGAACAAATATTTCCCATACTCCCACGCCCTGATGCACGCGCATTACATGACGCCGGCCGTCCCACATGTTAAAATCGCCTATAACGCTGACGCGCTTGGCGTTAGGCGCCCAGACCGCAAAACAAATTCCTCCGACGCCTTCGAATTCGTGATAGTGCGCTCCGAGTTTTTCATAAATGCGGTGATGATTGCCTTCTTTAAATAAATGAAGGTCATAGTCGGTTAAAAGTGCGGGGAACGCATAAGAATCATAGAAAATCGTGGAATTGCCGTCATAAAAAAGCTTTTCAATGTTATATTTAAAAGTATCGGATCTTTTAATTATTACCTCGAAAAAGCCGCGTTCGTCAACTTTATTCATTTTATAACGATTTTTTGGCGCCGCGACTTCAAATATGAAAGCCTCGCGAGCGTCAGGTAAAAACGCTCTCACGCAGATATTTTTACTGCCCTCGATTTCGATTTCGTGCATGCCGAGCAATTGAAAAGGATCGAAATGATCGGTATTGACTATACGATCGATATCGTACTGTGTGCAAGTTTTTGACATTCGTTCACCTCGTTATTTAATTAATACTTTGTTAAAAATAAAATTTATATTTTATACCTTTGCATATCGAATCACTTTAGCGGTAATTAAGGCAATCGTGTCTAACCGTAATAAAAGCGTTTTTATAAACGTTTTTTTCTTTGCGTATTTGATTCGCGCCGTATTATCTTTTTTTTATGTACAAATTACATAATCGGTCATTTTATTTTAAAAGAATATAACATACTTATTGTTTTTTTACAATATTTTTTTATAATTATTGTATTCTTCCTTGACAAACTCACAATTATAATGTAAAATTATTTTGATAAATAAATAGGGCGCTGGAGGAAATAATTTTTTAAAGAGGTGGGAAGTATAATGTTAAAAAAAGGTATGTCGTTAGTTTTATTTTCGGTATTTATGATGCTGCTAATGGCCGGTAATGTATATGCAGAAAGATGCGATGGAAATTGCAATGGCTGCGGTGGTTGCGGTGATACCCACGAAGCGCGCGCCGTAAAAGACTGGACCGTTCTTGTGTTTTTGAATGCCGATAATAACCTCGATCCGTTCGGAGTTAAAGACGTTAATGAAATGGAAAAAATAGGCTCTAACGACCGTTTGAATATCATAGTTCTGTTAGATCGTGAAGGCGGCACCGCGCAGAAGCTTTACATTACTAAAGATAACGATAACAATAAAATCAATTCAAAAGTTATCGAAGAACTCGGCGTTTATGATATGGGCGATTATAAAAACTTAATCGATTTCGTTGCATGGGGCGCAAAAAATTATCCCGCAAAAAATTATTTAGTTGATATATGGAATCATGGTTCGGGCTGGAATAAAAACCGCGCCCTGACATTTAAAGGCATTTCTTATGACGACCAATCAGGAAATCATATAACCACTGCTCAGCTTGGCGAAGCTATGGCTTCAATTTATCAGGTACTCGGCAAAAAACTTGATATTCTGTCCATGGATGCCTGCTTGATGCAGATGGCTGAAGTATGCTATGAAGTAAAAGATTATGTCAGCTTCTGCGTCGCGTCTGAAGAGACCGAACCCGGTGACGGCTATACTTATGATACTTTCCTTGGCCCGTTAGCCGCAAATCCGTCTATGGATCCTCTCGCGGTTTCAAAATTAACCGCTCAGGCTTATACTGAACATTACATACAGCAAAACGAAGCCTGCACTCAATCATCGATAAATCTCGCTCAATTCGACGCTTTTATGGTTAAATTCGATCAGTTTTGCGCTAAACTCGCCGAACTTATGTCGGATAAAACCGTTGTTGCCGCTATAAAAAAACAGGTTCGTCCTTACACCCAGGCTTTCTATTATAGAAGCAATATCGATCTCGGTCATTTTGTATCGTTAGTTCAAAAAAATGTTAATAATCCTGAAATTCAGACGCTCGCCGCTGAAGTTCTCGCTCTGTACGGCGCCGGTCAGAATCCTCTTGTAGCCGGAAATTACATAAACGGCTCTTCGATGAAGAACGCTACCGGACTTGCCGTTTACTTTCCGTCTTATTCGCTTGGCTCAGATTACAATAAAGTAAAATTTTCAAAATCCAACTGGGCGTTATTTCTGTCAAAATATTTCGCCGCCGCTTCATCGGTTAAAGAATAACCGTGTAATAATAAAATCGGTTAATTAACATAAAATTAAAATTTAAAAACATATAATCAGTATATAAAAAAGCCGCGTAAGCGGCTTTTTTATATATATCAATTAAAAAAAGATTAAAAAAAGAGCGATATATAAAAAAGGAATATATATTAAAACATTGACATAATTAATTTTATTGAGTAAAATTAATATATATTTTTTGTTAAAAATTATTTAAAAAATAAAGTAAAAGAGGTTTATTATGATAATAAAAATAAATCCTGTTTTTTTATTGATATTTATATTGGCTTTTCTTTTTTTCTTTTTTGATTCTTCATATTCAAATAACAATGGTGAATTATTATCTAATGGAGAATCATTATCTTCCATAAGCGCTGCGGACGAAATTAATGCGGAACTTAAAAAACTTTTTGATAATAACAAAAAAATATTTTTTTTAGAACATATGGCCGCTATAAAATTGTCCGATGAAAATACACGAGTAGAAGGAACGTTAAATTCTCTTTATTCTGAAAGAGAAAAAGCGTGTATTAAACTTGCCGGTTTATGCCGCGGCCGTAATGCTGAAAAAAATATGAAACTTATTAAAAGCAAGATTCTTAATACGAAGCTGTATGAACTTTATGGTCTCGATTCTTTTGTCTGTCATGTTTTATATTCAGATGATTTTGCCGCGGATAAAAAAAATGAAACCGCAAATAACGAAGCGGCCGCAACGGCTGAAACTGAAATTGCTTCTGAAAAGTATGTTAAAGATTCCATTCTCGAATTAAAATCATACATCGAACTTGAAAATTCAAGGCTTGAAAATCCCGGATTTTATCTTAAAGAACTTGATAAATACATGTCTTCGCTAAATTTAAGTTCCGAAATTAATCCTGAAAATAATATTTCATCTTCATCTGACGGCGGATATAACGGAAAAGAAGACATTTTATTATTTATAGCAAAAGAAGTTTCGCCTGGAGCTAATTGTATTGACGCTCCTATCGACGCTAAGATAAGCATTAAATTTAATATTGAAAAAATAAAATCTAAATTTTTCAAAAACGAGCTTAAAATAACTAAAGCTTCATTCGGAAGAAAATACTCTCGCGCCGCGGGCGGCGCTATAGAAAACAAAGTGCAATTTAAATGGGATGATGCTTCTTCTTCATTAATATTTACTCCCGGTTCTCGTCTTGAACGTGGAGAAGTTTATAATGCGTCAGTGTCTTTCGAACATAAAATTCAAAGTGAACGGCAGGCGGATTTTATCGCGGCTGACCGCGGAAGAGGTTTTTACCGCAGCCGCAGTGTAAATTCAGGTTTATTTCAAACTATCGATATTAATGTTATCGATAAAAAAGCCGGTTATAAATATGATTGGAATTTTCAAACTATCACTTATCAATCTACATCTTCAGAGGCTGAGCTTTTATCTTCCGCCGCCGGAGAAAAAAATACCGCCGAAACTTCTATTGAAAGTAAATCTACCGGTGAAGTCGATATTAAGGATAATAGAGGCACGAACGAAAATAGCGTCGATAAAAAGAAAGGCAATGAAAGTAAAAGCGGCACCAATGAAAACGCTTTAAATAAAAAAAATATGATGACGGGCGAATTTTTTGAGAGGCCGGATAATTTACCGATGGTAGTCAGCCGTTATCCGGAGGGCGTTTCGGTAATGAGCGGAAGCGAAATATTCGTGATTTTCTCCTGCGATGTCGATGCAAAATTTATAAATAATAATACCATGCAGCTTTATGCGGAAACTTTGAAGTCTGAATTTGTCAGATTAAAATATAAACTAAAACTTGTTGGCCGTAAACTCGTTTTAATTCCTGAGAAACCTCTCGCTCCGAGTACGAATCATAAAATTATCCTTACTTCAATACGTACCGTTAATAAACTTGTAATGCCGCTCGATGAAACTTATCATTTTAAAACCGCCTGCGCCGTTATTAAAACTGATTTTTCGAAAAATTTAAAAGATAAAAAAAACGACACTTTAGAAATAACCATCTCTGAAAGTTTATCAAATATAGGCATTAATTTTTTTGAAATAGATAATAAAAAAGAAAAACCGGTCGAATTTGATGAATGTGGTAAAAAGCCCGTGCCTGAACCGGCTCTTTCAAAGCCCGCCATTAAATCTATTGCCCTTGGCGCTCCGGCCGCTTCGTTATCGAAGGAACAAAAAAATATTAAAACGATAAATCATAATGACATTAAAATTAAAACTAACGCTTCGGAAAAAGGACCGGTAATTATTATGATCAGGCCGCGTACGGCGCTTGTTAAAGGCCGCGATTATAAAATCGATGTTTTTTCCGCCGATGGTATAATAGAAAACGGTATAATAAAATTTAGCGTTAAATAAGAAATTAAATTTTTAACGCTTATTAAAATGTATGTATATTGTATGATATTAAAAGTAGTATTAACTGTTTTATCTTTATAGATAGCGCCTATAATTTGTAATACAATATAATAAGTAACAACGCTAATGAATAATTTTGAAATATTTTAGTAAAAATGGAGGTATAAAGTATGAGAGTAACCATAAAATCATGTCAAAAATTATCAATAATGATTGTTATAATGTGTGCAATATTTCTTACAGGTTGTGAGGAAGTGATTATTGGCACCAACCTTGAAAAAGGCGATAAATACTATGCTAAGGGCGATTATCAGAATGCTTATGCATGTTATATGGCGGCCGCTCAGGATTATCAGGCAAAAATTGGCAAAATTTATGTTTCCACTGCCGATGCGAAAGCCGACGCTATGAAAATGGTTGAAGCTTATTATAAAAGCGGCCTTACATGTGAGCAATTAGCTAAAGATGCCGAAGCCCGCCAGAATTTTGAAAATGCGATGCAGGATGCGATTAATGTAAAACAATCTTATAATGAAAAAGTTCCGACAAATATACCCGATACTTATGTAACTCAATGGGTTCCGGCCGAATATAAAGATGTATGGGTGGACGGCCATTATAAAAGTGTATGGAAAGATAGTGGTTATGAAGACGTATGGGTTGAAGGAACATACAAAAATGTATGGGTAGAGCCTACGACTAAAAAAGTATGGGTAGAGCCTACGACTAAAAAAGTATGGGTAGATGGTTCCTATGAAGAAGTTTATAACGATAGAACGGGAAGATATGATAGTGTGTGGAAAGACGGTTATTATAAAAACCAACATGTTGAAGGTTATTATAAAACGGAAACCGTTGCGGGATATTATCAGAAAAAATATGTAGATGGGCATTATGAAAAGAAAAAAGTGGATGGCGGATTCGAAAAAGTATGGGTAGAAGGCCGCTATGAAAGAGAAGAAGTTACTCCAGGCGATTTTAAAAAAATTTTAGTTCCGGCACATGTTGAAATTGTTACTGTAACAAAGCAAAAAGATGTTTCTATAACCCTTGATAAAACATATTATGATCTTGCCGATAAAAAGCTCAATAAAAGTTCAAACATCGCTGACGATAAGGCCGCCGATATTAATGTCAATACTACTGCCAATGCCACTGCAATCGATACAAACGATGTAGATGCCGAATTAAAGATAGCTCAGGAAGAAATGCAAACAGCTTATCGCTTGTATCTTAAAACCGGCACAAATACGCCTTACATAGCCGCTCAAAAAAAATATCAACAACTATTGGCCGCTAAAAAGAAATAGTTTTTATAAAAACAAATAACTGGCGCTATAAATTTTAAAATTTATAGCGTCAGCCTGTTTATAAAAAACCTGATATAAATAATCAGGTTTTTTTCTTTTAACTGATATGTTTACAATCTAATATTATCCTTGACAATAATACTAAATTTATGTATAGTATATTCTGGTAAATTTTTCTATTTTCTGGAGGTTTTTTAATGCGAAGTTTAAAAAGGGCGAAAATATTAGGCACCGGCATGTATTTACCTGAAAAAAAATTGACTAATGCCGACCTCGAAAAAATGGTAGATACTACCGATGAATGGATAGTTACGCGAAGCGGAATAAAAGAACGCCGTATCGCGGAACCTGATCAGGCGGTATCCGACTTAGCTATACCGGCGGCTCAGATGGCCATGAAAAACGCTAATATAGCGCCCGAAAAAATAGGCTGTGTAATACTTGCTTCTTTTACTCCTGACCATACTATATCCGCCACGGCATGTATTCTTCAGCATAAACTCGGCTGTAAAAACGCCGGCGCTTTTGATATAGAAGTTGCCTGCTCCGGTTTTATTTACGCTACCACGCTCGGCCGTTCGCTTATTGAAACCGGCGTTTGCGAATATGTTCTGGTTATAGGCGCGGATATATTATCAAAAGTGATAGATTTCACCGATAGAAATACATGCGTGCTTTTTGGCGACGGCGCGGGAGCGATTGTATTAGGCCCTGCTGAACATGACGACGAAGGCATTTTTGATGTTTTAATAGGCGCGGATGGCGGCGGCTCTGATTATATAACTATTCCCGCGGGCGGTACGCGAATGCC
>CAYQWL010000036.1:0-16012 GCA_964421195.1 uncultured bacterium
TTTCAAAACATCGGAAGCGGTTATCGAACCGAAAAGCTTACCGGCTGGGCCTGATTTCGTTTTAATAACGTAATTATAATCTTTAAGAGATTTCGTTATTTCTTCTATTTTTGTTTTTTCTTTCTGTTCGCGCAGTTGAGCGTTTTTTATCGTAGCTTCGAGATTTTTCATGTTAGCGCCGGAAGCTACTACCGCCATGCTGTTTGGAAGAAGAAAATTATTATAATAGCCTTCTCTTACATTTATAATTTCACCTTTTTTACCGACATTCTTTATGTCGGAGGTCAATATAACCTTCATCGATCTAAACCTCCTTCGTTTAAATTACCGTTTCCACCCCGTTCTTCTATTTTTCTGATGTCGATCCATGGATCGGCGAGCCCGATAAAAAGAACCGTCATATAAAATAAAGGGTGAAATAAAATTAAAAAATATAAAAATATTCTGACTGCCGTATTGACTTTATAATGAATCATATAAAAATGCGTTACTGCGAGTCCGTTTATGAAAAACAGCATTAAAAAAGCGCCGTTAATATTAAGTCCCAGCATGTTCATGTATTTAGCCGCAACATTTTTAACGCCTTCCGCATTTTCGCCGGTACCCGACATATTTAAAAGCAGCAGTCCGGCTATGAATATCCATACCGTTGTCCACGGCATGCGCCAGCGGGCAAAAGCGGGAAGCGCTTCAAGCTGGTAACCGAGCCGTTTGAGCGCGAAAGCCGCCGCCAGGTAGTTAATCAGCGAAGATATTATGGAAGAAGCGAGCAGAAATAAGGGCGTATAAATATACATGCCCCGAACGGCTTCCGCTGCCTGAGCGTAAAACCGTTCCATATTTTTGATCTGTTCTTCGTGCGCGCCGCTTTTTTTTAAAGATTCGACGTTAGTTTCGCCCGCTTTTTTAAATGATTCGGAAATAAGTTCGAGTTGTTTTTTTACCGAATCTTCAAAATTCATAACGGGCGACGTTAGAATAAATAAAAGCATCGTAGATACGACGATCGCCGCGGCGCAGATTGTGATCGAAGCTATTGCGCTTTTGCGCGCCGCGATCATATAAGCCATGATCATTCCCTGAACGCCCGCGGTTATCAAGAAAAATATCGCTGAAAGCGGGTTGCCGGTATATATGCTGACAAGCGCAGTCGCCGTCATGGCTACCATGGCTGTATATTTCAAATCGCCGAATTTAATATGCATTATGATTAATGGAACGGGGCAGAAAAACATGGCGACCGTTCCAAGTACCGGTAAATATCGGCTTATTAAAAAGAGCACAACGAGTATTGCGGCCAGAAGCGCTCCGAGCGTAGTTTTATTTAATCCATTAACGCGCGCCATCGCGCTTGATTGAAATAACATTTGTTTTCGCTTTCAATAACGTTTTTTAAAACGGCGTATAACGAAACGCTTAAACTACTCTTTCGCTTACAAAGGCGAGAAGCGCTATTTCACGCGCGCGTTTTACCGATACCGTTACCATGCGCTGATGTTTTGCGCAGTTGCCTGTAACGCGTCTTGGAAGTATTTTGCCTCTATCGTTAACGAATTTTTTTAACTTTGGAACATCTTTATAATCGAGATAATCAATTCCGTCTTTGCAGAACATGCAAACTTTTGAACGAGGCGTACGCATCATTCTTTTTTTGCCGTCTCTCGAACCTCCGCGGCCCTGTGACATTGCCATAATTTATCCTCCTTTCAATAATAAATAAAAAATGATTTACCGCTTTCAAGCGGTAATTAATATAAAATTACATAGCCTGCATAGCCCTGGCCGGGGCTTTTTTCTTTTCGATGTAGCTGGCGATAATCATGTGGCGTATAACGCCGTTCGTGAATTTGAGAGTTTTATCGAGCTCGATATTAAACTGCGTATTTGCTTTATAATTAAACAATACGTAGTAAGCTTCGTTTACTTTTTTTATTTCGTAAGCGAGTTTGCGTTTGCCCCAGCGGTTTGTAACGTCTAAAACGTTGCCGCTTTTTTGAATCTGTTCTTCAACTTTAACTACGAGTTTTTCAACATCGGTTTCGTTGAAAGACGGATCGATAAGAACCATACATTCATAAGCCTTCATTTATGTTTCACCTCCCTCCGGACAATTATCTGGCCCCCGTTTAATGCACGAATTCGCATCGGGAGCAAAGAGACTACATATAAAGGTTCATAAATTATAACATGTAAGGTTTATTTTGTCAATTAATTTTAAAATTTATT
The DNA here is from genome assembly GCA_964421195.1 of uncultured bacterium. Taxonomy (GTDB): domain Bacteria; phylum Muiribacteriota; class UBA9980; order UBA9980; family UBA9980; genus UBA9980. The sequence goes on from CAYQWL010000036.1 coordinate 2,227, forward strand.
TTTTATCTATTTTTGTTGAATAAAGGTTGACAAAAATAGTTTTATAAAGTAAAATTAAATGGATAATTTAAAATTTCCATATTTTTGAAAAGTTTCTTATCTGCGGCTTGAAAACATCTTGATAACGTCATTTAGTCTTTAACGTGTTGTAACGTAAATATTTGATATACTGCTTATTGTTAATAAAAAATATCTATTATATTGTTCATTATTAATTAAGTTCATTATTAAAAAGGTCAATTATAAAAAAAATCACAATGTGTTTATAAGGGTTTTAGCGATCTATTTCAGGTATTTTTTTAATTTTTATAGAGCGCTGTCAATGTTATATAATTAAATAACTGAGTTATTTATTATTATTTAAATTGCCTGTTTATTGTTTGTTTATCAAGTAAAAATAAATTTTATTAATTTTAAAATTAGTTTATTTTTATTATCGATTTATGGTTATAAAATTAAAGATACATGCAAGGGGGAATCGTATGAAGTATTCAAGAAGGCAGTTTTTAACTATGGCGTTATTATCGATCGCCGTATTTTTATTTTCTTCGTTTTTATTTTCTACCGGTGTGTCGGCCGCTCCGGGCGGCGATGCTTCTAAGTTGTTACGGGTTACTTTTCTCGACGTCGATCAGGGGGATTGCATAATTATCCGCACTCCGTCGAATAAAGTTATTATGATAGACGCCGGTGACGATACTAAATATTCCGCTGAAAAATATATACTTCCGTATCTTGAAGCTAATGACATTAAGCGTATAGACAAACTTATAATAACTCATGCTCATCGCGACCATATAGGCGGGCTTTTAAAAATAATCCCTAAAATTGAAATCGGCGAGGTATATGAAAACAAACCTTCGGTTACGCAAATATATGTAGAAATAATAGACATGTTAAAAAAACGTAAAATACCTATTCACAAACCATGGCGCGGAGATAAGCTTGATTTTGGCGATGGAATCGAAGCGCTTGTTATGCATCCATCTAAAGAATGGTACGGTCTTATGGGTGAATCGATCGATATGAATACTCAGGATGGCGGCGTTTCAGAAAGCGACGGCGAAGGTAATCATAATGATTTTTCGATTGTATTAAGAATGCAGTATAAAGACATAGTGTATCATTTTTCAGGCGACGCTGAAAAAGCTTCTGAAGAACATATAATGAAAGGCAACGCTGAAAATTTATTTCCATGCACGGTTTATAAGGTAGCGCATCATGGTTCTAAAACATCGTCCGATCCGGCGTATCTTAATAAATTAAAACCGGCGTTCAGCGTTATTTCATGCGGTATTAATAATAAATTCAAACATCCCTCGCCTGTAACCGTTCAAAATTTACAATATTATGGAAAAACTACTCTTAGAACCGATGAAGACAAAACGGTTGAAACCTGGACCGACGGCGTAGAATTTAATTATTCGAGCAACAGCACGCCGAATGCGATAGTAAGCGGCCCGTCGGTAACCGGCATTACTCCGTACAGCGCTACTATCGAATGGGAAACCACTCATCTTTCATCGACTAAAGTAAAATATTCGGCCGCCGGCGCTTCGGGTGCGCAAAAAGAATCGGCCGATAAACAACTTCATCATCAAATTACGTTGACCGGTTTAAAACCTGATACTCAATATAGTTTTGAAATAGAATCAGTAGCCGTTAAAGATTCAAGTCAGGTGCTTGGCGCGCAGGGCACTTTTAAAACTTCCGGCGAAAGCGCTTCAGGAGTAAAAATTATATCTATGGATATAACGCCGGCGGCTTCTTACATTTATGAAAAAGCTTCAATAAATGTCAAAGTAGAAGGCGCACCGGAAAAATCTAAAATATCTTTTTACGAAGATAGTTATTCGCCCGAAAGCAAGGTAAGTACGGTTACGCTCAGTGCGGCGGGCCTGGCAAAATTTGAATGGACTCCCCGGCAAAGTAAACATCACGAACTGATATTTGTCGTTACCGACGGTGAAAAAGTTCTCGCGGTTTCTTCAATTAAGGCTTTAGTTATCAGGCGGCTCATATTATGTGATCTTGCGCATAAAAATTATAATTCGGCTAAATTTGAAAGTTTTAAGGTCGATCTTTATAATCGCGGTTTTGAGGTCGGCGATATAACCGAACGCATCAACGCATCGACGCTTAAAAATGCGGCGGTATTGGTTATGTCTGAATATTCTACCACTGAAGCCGGGCTTAATGCTTCCGAGCTCAATGTTATTAAAAAATTCGTCGATAATGGCGGCGGCTTGCTTTTACTTTCACGCGCCGATTATGGCGATCATTCTCAGCCCCAAACTTTAAATAAAGTATTGGAACAAATAGGTTCTAATATAAGATTTAATGACGATGAAGTTTGAGACCCGACAAACAGTCCCGGTCAGAATATGGCTTATTTATTATTCATGCATCTTTTCGATAAAAACATAATATCGCCTGAAGTTAAAATGCTTATAATCAAAGGCAGTTCGTCTATACTTAACGCAAAAATGAAGCCTGTAACGGCCGCTGATAAAACTATAATTCCGCTTGCTTATGGCGATAACGATACTTATAATATTGATTCCGATAATGCCGGCGACGGAGTTATTTATCAGGGTGGAACGCCGGTAGTGGTAGATGCCGCCGAAGTGCTTCCCGGCGGAGGAAAAATCGCCGCATTTGGCGGGTTCCATATAGACGGCGGAGCTTATACTTATTCAGCAAGCAATCATACGCATATTTATAACTTTGATGTAATCAACTGGCTGTCTCGCCCCGCTAAAAAACGCGTCGCTGATCTTTCAAGCGAAATGGCGTTTATCGACGACGACACTAAATTAAGCGCCGCCGAAGGCGATTTTAATCAATCGGCCGTAATAAGCACCGCGATACGCGCTGAAAAAATATCGAAAAAACTGCTCGAAGAATTCGATTACAGTAACGATAAAATCGGCGCTTCGATAGATAATTTTATTAAATTTTTCGACGGCGAAAATTCAAAGTATTTATGCGGCTTCACCGGCGTTATTAAAAAAGTTCTTGATCGCGTAAGATATGAAGCGGCTGAAAATTCCGAATTATTAAAGAATAATGATGATAAAATAAAAGCGCTTGAAGAACTTTATTATAAGTCGCTTAAATCCGTTAAATAATAGCTAAACAATAAAATAATATATGTAAAAAATAATTAAAAATAAAATCAAAAAAAGGACGTTATAAACGTCCTTTTTTTAAAAATTCATTGAAAAAAATATATTATTGTGATATTTTAATGAATGATTTTATTTGATAAAGATTGATTATATAAAAATTATGTATAAACTAAAGACAAATCATAGATAATTATGAAAGAATATTTTAAAATAACCTATCTTGCGCCGGCGTCGTTAATAATAGCGATGATAGGCTATTTATTTACATTAAAATCATCCGTACCCGCCGCTAAAGCGGCCCATGCATTTTTCGAAGCCGCCATGATAGGCGGGCTTGCTGATTGGTTCGCAGTGGTGGCGCTTTTCAGGCATCCGCTTAATCTTCCGATTCCGCATACTTCAATAATAAAAAAAAACAGGCGGAAGATAACGGGACGTATAGTTGAAATGCTTCAAACTCAGTGGCTTACGAAAGAAGCCATTCTTAAAAAATTAGACTCATATGATTTTTCAGAAGGCGTTTCCGATATTTTTTTAAGCAATGGTGAAAATGAATTAAAAAGTTTTTTTAGCTTTTTAATCGATGAGTTTATTAAAAATCATATTGACGCCGGTTCTAATACAGCTGGTTCTAACGTAAAAGCAGATACGCATATTAGCGGCCGAGGCGGTGAAATTGATTTTACCGTTTTCGCAAGGTCTTTTGAAAAAGAAATCGCGGACGTTGATTTTATGACGCCGCTTTCCGGCGCGCTTAACGCCAATATAGATTTTTTCAGGCTTATCGTAATAAATGAAATTGGAACATGGCTTTTAATGCCTGATACAAGCTTTGTATTACGTGAAAAATTAAAGAAAATAATAATAAGCTATGCGCAAAAGTATGAAATGATTAAAACCGCCGTTGAATTTGGCGAAGCGATTGGCGTTTTAAATTATGATACGCTTACTCAGGAATTAATTAAATTACTTGGTACGGAGCTTGAAGCGGCACGCGCCGGCGAGGCTCCTGAATTCAACGCAGGATTGGATCATGCCATTAAAAATATTATTACAGGGTTAAAAACCGATTCGCCCGTGCGGGAGTTTCCGGCTTTAATGCTCCGTTATGCAGCCGATAAGATTAATATTGGCTGTGTAATCGGCAAAATTATCGCCGGTAATAAAACCGCTGTAATGGATTATATGTTGAATATGGCCCGGACGACTGCTGAAAATTTGAAAAAAGACGAAGCGGTTAAATCAAAATTTAATTTATGGCTAAAAAGTAAAATATCGGCTTTTATAAACGTAAATCATTCGCAAATAGGCGATATTGTAAAAAACAATATTGATTCAGTAAATGACGATGAGTTAGTTAATCAAATCGAAGAAAAAGTCGGTGACGATCTTCAATATATTAGATTGAACGGCGCAATCATAGGCGGTCTTGTCGGGTTATTAATCTATTTTTTAAAAAATTATATATAGTCGTATTTTTATATCTGTTATAATTTATGTTCTCTTTTAATCGTTGCTAATTTTTATTATTACTATTCCGCTTTATTACTATTCAGTTTTTTTACTTTGTTTCACTTCACTTTATAAACACTTTGCCTTTTCATTTCATTTTACTCATTTATAAATATTTTGTTTTTATGCAGTGCAATAATTTAATCGAAGAGTATAACGTGAGATATGAGATAATTTTTATTTTGAGTATATATCCTCTAAATCTTTTTTTTTTTTATCCGATAAAGATAAAAAAGATATAAAAAATAACATAAAAATATCAGGGGGTTTAAAGTGGAAAATTTAAAAACTAACGATTTATTATCTTCCCGTACTCAAAATCTGCTTGGCAATTATTCTTCAAAAAGAAAAAGCGCTGAATCGGCGGAGTCTAAAGAAAGCGTCGATTATAATGAAGTATTCGCACGCATTTCGCGTCAGACTGAACAGCGCATTAATAAACTTAAAAGCACTATGACGCCTGAGCAATTAGCTAAATTAAGTACGTCGAACAGGTTCAGGCAGTCTTTAAACGCGCAGTCTTTAAACGCGGCGGGCGACGAATCGGTTAAAACGGTAAAGGCTGTTTCCGCGGAAGAAATTACTGAAAAAGAAACGCCGGTTAAATTATCGCGTTATAACGATAAGATTAATGAACTCGCCGCAAGGCATAACGTGGCTGATAAGTTTAAAAACCGTGATATTGAGGCCGAAATTGATGCTCTTATAAGTAAAAAATTAACCGGCACTCGCGGTGAATCTATTTCAATACGCTCGGATCTTCCGGCCGTTATTAAAAATTACGAGGTTAAACAGGGCGATACGCTTGCGGCAATAGCTAAAGATTTTTATAAAGACGCTTTTATGTTTAAAAATATATCGGCCGTCAATGAAATCAAAGCGCCTTATAAATTAAGTGAAGGCCAGAATTTAAAAATAATTTTTCATCAGGTGCGCGCGGCTGAAAACGATACGCTTGAAACCATATCGGAAAAATATACTCAAAATAAAATAAGCCCTAAAGCGCTCGCTAAATTAAATCAAAAAAGTGAAATTATGCCGGGTGATACACTTTTAATTCCCGTGCAATTCGTAGAAAGCGACGGCGCGGCTATTAACACGGCGCTCGATACGAAATCGGGCAATGAAGCCGTTCGTAGTTTTCATCTTTCTAAACATACCGGTGACGTATCGCTCGAAGAGACTAAAAGGCAAATTGAAAAATACGCCGCTCAAATTGAAAGGCTCAATTTCTAAATTTATATTATTAAGGTGTAATTAGTGTATAATGCAAAATCATATAAAAACAATATTATTAATAAAATGCTTCCGATGCTGTCGTTTTGTACGATACTTTTTGTTTCTTTTCTGCTTGCCGGAAGCGCAAGGATTAATCCTGAAACGGATTTAATTATATCCGCCGGGAGTTCGTTTTCGAATGTAAGGATTTCTTATAAATTTAATTCGGTTGCGATTAGTGATATTTTAAAGAAAATTTCACTCGATCACGGGATAAAAATAAAATCATCCGTTGAAATTAAAGGCCGTACAAGCGCTAATTTGATAAGCGCAACGCTTGCCGAAGCTCTTGCGATTATTTTTAAAGACAGTCCATATAAATACAGCTTTGAAAAAGATTCTATAATAATCGATAAAAGGCATGGCGGCGCTTTTGCGGCGGTAAGCGATCGAATAGGCTTGAAACGCGTTTTAATAGCGCCGGCTTTTATAAGTCCCGTCGAAGTGAAGCGGCTTGTCGATTCTATGAAATCGTCCGAAGCTCTTGTAAATTATAATGAAGATAGCGGCGTTTTAGTTTTAGATGAACGTCCTGAGAATGCTGAACGCATAATAGAAGAAATAAATAAAAAAGACGCATGGGCCGGCGAAGAGGCACGGCTTAATAAACCGGCCGATCAAACGAAGCTTTTTATATTAAAAAATATCGATTTAAAAGAAACGTTTGCGGATATCGTCAGGATGGTTACGAAACCTGAAAATGCGTTTCCTAATTATGAGTTGAATTCGATTATAATAACTGACAGCGCCGAAACGCTTAATAAAATTAATCATTATATACAGCGTCTCGAAAAGGCTAACGGTACTCCCGTCGTTAATTTTAAATTTTATAGAGCGCCCGCAAGTATTATTGAAGATATCGATAGTTTTGGCGGTTTCGATAAAAATCGCGCGGCAAAGCAGAGCGATTTATCGCTTGCGATAATTAAAAATAAAAATCATTATCTCGCTATACTGGAAAAATATTTAAAACATTCCGTTTTTATTACCGGCGGCCGCGGCGGTAATGCTGAAATGAAAATACTTCATAAATCGATTACATCGAAAGTTTCGGTGAAATCTCATATATCTATAAACGGCGGTTACGGCGTTAAAATAAAAATTAGCGAAGATGCGCAGGCCTTTAACGATGTCGTTAAATTTAAAACGTTAAATTATAATTTCGATTTAAACGAAAATGATATGATAATAGCGCAGGGGTTTGATAAATCTTTTATTGATATAATCGATCAAAGCCGCGTAAATGGGTTTTTATCTTATATGCCGGCGCTCTGCGAAATATGTGAACGTTTTGAAACTTCCGCGCCGTATGACAAAAATGATAATTCTAATGAAGAAAAAGAATATTTTTTAATGGCTATTGAAATAACTAATGTTAAAAACGCGTCGGGAATAGCGGCTTATTCCTTTGTTAATCTTCTGCGATTAGATTCTCAAAACTATCTTACTGACGCCGCCGCATTTACCGGCAATAAAAGTTATTTAAATATATTTTCCGCGCCGGCCGGCAGTGAAAAAATTGAAAAAACGAATGAAAAAACAAATATTATTTATAAAATTAATGATCATAAAATTAATAAAGCCGGCAATAAAATTATAGAAAAAGCGGATAATAATCTTATTATTGAAGAACATCAGAAAAAAAACCGGCTCGCTCTTAACATAAGCGATCTTGATAGCAAAAAATCAGTTAAAAAAACATCTATGCCTTCTGAAAGTGAAATATTGGGCGAAATCAAAGGATTGATTTTCGCGGGCGATCATACTGCCGCGAAAGAAAGGGCCCGTGCATATTTAAAGGTGAATCCGGAAGCCGGTCAGGTCAGGATCGCTCTTGGCAGTATATATAAAGAAATGAAACATTACGCATCCGCGCGCCGCGAACTCGAACAGGCATTGAAATACGATTCAGGAAACCGGCGGTTATTAGATAATATTGAAAAATTAAATAATTTAATAGTTATGATTGAAAACGAGAAAAATAAATTAAAAGGTTTTAAAGAAGCTGAAGAATTAGAATTATATTTAAGGTAATCCGGTTTTAACCGGTTTATTATAAAATTCATTTTTACTATATTTTATTGTTTTATTATTTGTTTATAATTATATTATAGTTTTATAATATAATTTTTTTTTATTGAATTAAGCCGCGGTTTGTGTTAAAATATTTTCGACATGTCTATAAATGCTTTGATGAACAGGCTTGCCCGCATCGAAGGGCGCATCGAAAATATAAAGCAACGTATCGGTTCGCTTGCGGGCGGCGATATGTTTTTAGCTCATCTTAACAAAGCGGTTGAAAAATTAGAGCAAAATACGGCCGTTAAAATTTCCGGCGAGTCCGGCGGCGTGAAATCCGGCGGAAACGATCCTGTGCAATCGAAAAATTCCGCGCGGGGCGTCGATGTTAAAATGCCGAGGATAACTTATGATAAAGCCGCGGTTAAAGGAAGCGCGCCGGCCGGAGGTGTAATTTCGTCAGGCGGCGTTTCTCCCTCTATTGAACTTAAAAACACCGCATTAACGCCTGAAATTGGTTCGATTATAATGGAAAAAAGCGGCAAGCACCAGATCGATCCGCTTTTAGTATCCGCCATTATGGCGGTTGAATCCGATTTCAATCCGCGCGCCGTTTCCGATAAAGGCGCCGTCGGATTGATGCAGCTTATGCCTGAAACGGCTGAAGAACTTGGCGTGAATCCGCATAATTTAAGTCAGAACATTGAAGGCGGGACGCTTTATATCAAGCAGATGCTCGATAAATTTTCGGGCGATCTTAAACTGGCGCTTGCGGCATATAATGCGGGGCCCAATGCGGTACTCCGTCATGGCGGAATACCGCCTTTCGCTGAAACGCAGAGTTATGTGTTGAAAGTGCTTAAAAATTATGAAACTTATCTTAAACAAAGTACGAATTCAGCTGCCGTCGATATTTTTGCCGGAGCCGCCGATGACGATGAAATATATGCGGATGAATAAAAGTGCTTTAATTAAGGGTTTTATTTTATTCTGGTTTGATTATCGCCGTTTTTTATAGAAAGGAAAGAATAAATTGCGCAATCGTAAAAAGTCTGAAACCGTCGCCGGCTGCGATCAAATTAACGTTGATTTTACGCGGGCGGCGCTTGATTTTTTTTTCGAACTCGGCATATTGAAAAAAGTGCCGCGTACCGGCTGGCTATGGCGTAATATAGCCGGCTGCGAGTCTATCGCCGACCATTGTTACCGCGTTAATATCATAGCCATGACGCTTTGCGATCTGATTAATTCGCGGGCGGCGCGGGATTCTGAAAGGCTCGATTTTGCTAAAGTGATGCGTATGGCGGTTTTACATGAAATAAGCGAATGCCGTACCGGCGATATTCCTTATCCCGCGCAAAAATATATAGGCGCGGACGTGAAAACCAATGCCGAAACGCTTGCCGTGCGCGATATGACGTCGCCGCTTTCATTCGCCGGCGAAGACTTTTACGCGGCGCTCTGGCGCGAGTTTGAAAGCGGCAAAACGCCCGAAGCGAAACTCGTAAAAGCCGCGGATAAACTTGAAATGCTTATACAGGCCTTAGAATACGAAAGGGCGGGCGCATCCACGCTTGAAGATTTCTGGCGTAATTTCGATACTTTTTCGCAAATAACATCCTATCCTGAAATTGAAAAAATGCTCGCGCGGCTTATCGAAATAAGAAAAGATTTAAAAAATAAATAAAATTAATTTTTATTAGTCCACTAAAAATTGACGGCTAACGACTGATTATTGATATTTTTTTTATTCGCCCTTGACGAAAGTTAATTTATCGATTATAATTGTATTGATTTGATTTTGCGTAGTAATTTTTAATAAATATTTTATTATTATGTCATGGAGGCGGTTGTTATGAAGAAAGCTTTATTGAGCGCGATATTGATATTCGTATTTTTATTCGCCGGTTCGGCGTCGGCGGCGACCGCGCAGGCGGGCGCCGGGAGTTTTTTACAGGACATGATTACTCTTACCGGCGGATTGTCGAGTTTTTTTGGAAGCGCGATGCAGAGTATGACTCAGGCTATTGGTTATTTAACCGGCGGCGTTCAGGCGGCGCATTTATTTCAGAGCGGCACCAATATAGTCAATGGTATGCTTGTCAACGGGCCGCAGGCTCCTGAAATTCCTCTTCCGCAGGTTATAATGCCCGGCGCGCAGCAGGCGCCGCCTTCAGAAGCGGTTTCGCAGGATAGCGTTGAAGTTCCGGCGGCGTCTTCAGCAGGCGCGGCCCCCGCCACTTCGGCTGAAGTTCCTCAGCATACGGGCGATTTAACTTCTAAAAATATTTCTAACGATGAATTCGCGGGGTTGTTGAAGGGTTATAGCGCGCTTGGCGCGGAAGAAAAAAATTTACTCGAACAGATGAAAGCGTCGCCTGACGATGCGGCAGTTAAAGAGCTTTACAATCATGTTCAGGCCGCTAAGTTAGAAAAATCTTCCAGAATAATCGCTTCTCTTAATTATGATATTGAAAAGCAGCAATTTTCGAAATTAAATTTATTGATCGAATATATTAATACTACCGGTCCTCAGTCGGTTAAAGTTTTTGCGCAGATAATCGATTCGGCGCGCGGCAAGCTTCAATTCTGCCTTATCGAAGCTAAAAAATACGGTTTGAACATGGATATAGAAATTATCGAAGGCAAGCTTAAACTTGTAATGAGCTTGACTACCGGTAGTTTCATTCCTTCGTCCCTGCCGGCGTCCGCTCCGATGAGCGAAAAACCGTCCGCGTCCGAAACCGCGCCGGCGGCGGAATAATTGCCGTCGAATAAGGATTTACGTTTAAAACCCTGTAGAAAAATTTTAAAAACCGTTTTTGAACGGGCTCGTATATAGAAAGATAAAAATAATAAAAAAGAATAAAATAATAAAAAAGAACGCAATGCGTTCTTTTTTATTTGATTATATTTTAAGAAAAAATCAGGCCGGTCTGATTTTATTTAAACCATTCTTTATCCAAGCTTTTTTTGCGGCCTTCGATGAACACTTCGACGCTTGATTTAAGCGCGGCGGCCTCCAGTTTGATTAATTCGCACGAAGCTGTGTCGCGCGGAGGATTGACTATTATTTTATTTGCTTTTTCGGTTATAAACGCGGTGAGCCGGTTTCTATTTTCGGCGTATTGCGCGTCCGGCGCGTTGAAAGAGTTAAGCCGGTCCGCGAGGCTTTTTAAATTATTGGCATGAAGCGCCGTTTCGTCAGTTATTAGAGGGTTGAATGCGGCGAGTTCGGTTTCGATGCTGTCGAGCCTCGATGCGATTAGATCGAATACATTTTGTTCCTGCATGGGTATGCGGTCTATATAAATGGCGGAAAATGAATTATATGCGCTTTCGACCTGTTTATGGGCGTCGTCGGCGCGGCCCTGATTAATCAGGTTGAGTATAATTTTTATTTTAGCGTTTACGTCGGATAATTTATCGCGCCAGCGAGGATCATCGACGAATTGCGCCGGCGGGTTCTGATAATAAGTAAGGTAAAAATCGAAATAAGAATCTATTAATTTACCCATTTCCGTTTTCGATGTTGGAAGATCGCGCTGACTGAGCGCTACGTCTAAATGCTGGAACGCGTCGTTGATTTTTATAAGGCTTTCTTTTACTTTTTCATTAAGTTTTTCGACCGATAAAAAAGCGTTCAAAACGTCGGTGCAGGCAAAGGCGGCTGCCGGACGGCATAATGCGCCGGGGTTATCCGGCGGGCATGCCGGTAATATTACGGCCAGAACAACGGCGGTATTAAGCGCCGTTATAATAATAAAACGGCGAATGGATTTATCCGCGCGCCGCCGCGCTTTATGCGCGGCGGCCATATATATACTCATAAAAATTCACCTCATAAAATTCAATTCTCGATTTAACGATAAGCGATGCTTAATCAATTTTATTATAAATGTAAACCCGCTAAAAAGTCAATTTATTTAATAATATTAATGTTAAAATTATGTTAATTAAAAAATAATTAATATAAAAAATGCTTTGTCAAAATATTGTTTTTTTGGTATAATAAATTTGATGTTTAAAATTATGAAGGTTAAATAACGTAAGAATTTAAAAATGAAATGCGTTAATATGGTTTTATAATGCGAACTAATGCGAATAATTGAGTATTATCCGCTTATTGTTTTATAATGTTATTCACTGAGTGTTATTTATATTGTAAATATGATGATAAAAAAAAATTTAAAACTTAGAAAAGCGATTATATCGTTAATTGAATTGTTTAAAGCGCCATCGATTGCGCCGTTGCCTGAAGTTTTGTTATGCTTTATTTTTATTTTTTCTTTATTTATGGCGGTATTACCGCACCGGCTTTATGCGCAGTTCGATTCCGGTTCGTCGTTATCGGAGCTCGAACCGTCTGATGATTATCATCCTGACGGTTATTATGAGCCTTATGATTTTTCGTTTGTTAAAACGTCGCCGGCGTCTGAAACGCCGGCGCCCACGAAGTATCCGCTGCCGCCCGAAGCTTATGGCGAACAGCCTTTCGCGGGCGAGCAGCCTGATTATACTCAGCAGCAGCAACCGGCGGCACAGGAAGGCGGTTATAACGATCAGGTTCCAGGCTATGTTCCTGGCCAGGAGGTTCCGGGCCAGGATTCGGCTGCAATAGAACCGGCCGATGTAGATCCTGCGTCTGTTCCTGAGCCGCCCGATTTTTCTTCGCTTGCGGTAACGCCTGGCGGTTCTGAAGGCGCGGGTCCGGTTGTAACGGATTTTTCCGGCGTTCAGAATCCTTTTAATGAGATGGGCGGTCCGGCCGGTCCGCCGCCGTCTAATAATTATGGTTATGGCGATAATGCGGGCTTGAATTCTGGCGCGCCGGCCGGAAGCTATGGCCGGCCGCCGGCTGAACCCGTTCCGGGCACGGCCGTTTCTCCGGCCGGTGTCGAGGCATTTAAGTTATTTTTGCGCAGGGGTAAAAGACCGGTTCGCTATAAAGTGGCTGATGCGGCTATCGCAGGTGGTATCGAAGGGGTTATTTCGGGTAAAGGGCTTGCCGAACAGACCTGGGAAATGTTTAATGCCGGTTTGAAAAAAATATACGCCGGAGCGATATCTAACACTTTAAGCTCCGCCGAACCGCTCGACGAAGAATTCGAGCGCATTAATTCGGTGCTGATGACTTATATGTTAAGTTACGGCGCCCCTGATTTTGAAAGTGTTGTCATTAAGTATAAAAATTATTATTTTGCGTTTTTGGGCCCATTTTCGGGCGCCGCCGTTCCAGCCGGGTTTAAACCGTCGAACCCTGAAGCTAAATATAAGTTGCTGCGTCTTCTTGGCGGCGATATTATAAAAATAATATCGGGCAATACGATTATGTTTTCTTTAAAGCCGCTTTCTTTTTGCGTTAATGATATAATGCGCGAGGTCGCTAACGGCGAGTTTTATAAGCTTGAAGTGCTTTTTCGCGTAATGACATCCGCTGACGCTCCCGTACGTAATTTAGTGCGTCCGTTTTTTCAGCTTCTTAAATCCAGAATATTAAGCGCGCGCGATCTTGAAAAAACGCCGGAATTACGCGTTAATTATACGCGCGCGTTCGAACTGCTCAATAAGATAAAGTAATTATTTATAAACTTGATTATATAAATTAATATAGTGAATTTAGCGAAGTGGAGTGGAGGCTTTTATGAAAAACATCTCTTCCGGTCTATTAAGATGTTACGCCGGCGTGGCTGGCGGTAAATCAGCTAGAACGGCCGCGTCTGCGATTGCGGCCCTGTTTTTTTTTATGGCGTTATTTTTACCTTTATGCGTTAATGCGGCGGACGGCATAAAAAGTCTCCCCGAAAAGCATACGCTTCGTCCTGTTTCTAAATTCAAGGTAGTTA
>CAYQWL010000036.1:16022-19427 GCA_964421195.1 uncultured bacterium
TATTTTCGGGCAATAAAATGGTGATGATTGACTATGAAGAGCTTGACGGGTTAGTTGAAAAGAATAATAAAATGATAGCCGATCGTTACGCGGGCGTCGAAGATAAAAAGAAAAAGCCCCGTCCGCCGGTTGATTGTATAATTAATTCGGCCGCGTATAAATTTGTTAAAGATCGTGACAACGTGCTTGGCGCGCTCGATATTGATTTTTCGATATTGACCGACAAATATGTGCTCGTACCGCTTATAGCCGGTCCGCTCGCGCTTAACGACGCCGTTATTGACGATACGATTCCCGTTATTATATCAGAGCCGGTTGCTTCGCCGCCGGAAGTTTTTACTGACGTAGAAAATCAGGTGCGTCAGGGCGTTAATTTTAGCCGGAATAATATAAATGCCGTTCCTTTAGTTCAGAGCGCCGGCGGCGATTTTAACGCACCCGCCGCGATCAGTCGAACCGTTCGCGGCGTTTACGCTTCGAGCCGTTATTCGCTTCTTGTTATGGGCGAAGGCCGTCATACGCTCAGTATAAGATTTTTGCTTACGCCCGATAAAGATGGCGCACGTTATTCATTTTCGATCGGCGTTCCCGATTCTCCCCGAAACAATGTTTTATTTATGCATGATGCCGCTGATGCGATTATAAAAATGACGCCCGCGGTCGGCGGCCGGCTGTTCGTTCACTCTGAAACTAAAAAGCAGGCTTACGAAGCGGATTTCGGCTTTAGCGACAGGCTTGATTTTAGTTTTTATGCTATAACTCCGGAGGAAAAAAAGATGGCTGACGCAGCTGATGTTAAAACATCGGACGGTTCGTTATTAGCGGCCGGCGCCTCAGGCGCGGATGCGGGCACGGACGAAAACGGGCTTACAAATGCCCTTGCTGGCGCGGTTAGAGATGACAACGATGCGCCGGGCCCGGTCAAATATGAGACCGAGCAGGCGGCGGTAAGCTGTAATATTAAATCGGTGTATTCTATCGGAGATGGCATTATTCGCGGCAGTCACGATATTACTTTTAATATTATAAAGGGGCAGATGTCGAAATTTTCTCTTGAAATGCCTATCGATACTGATATAGATGAGGTGCTTACTGATAATTACGACCGGCGCCAGATAAGGCAGGTTAGAACTCCCGGTGGAATTGGAGATTATTCTTCGGTTGAAGTGTTTTTGAAATATCCGGTTACCAATGAATTTAATTTAACGCTTACGAGCATTACAAAAATAGACGAAGCTACGGATGAAATTAATATGCCGGAATTATCGTTTCATTCGCTTGAAAGCGAGCGCGGTTATATCGCGGTATGCGCGCTTACGAATGTTAAGATAGGCCTTGCCGGCGAACCGTTTAATCTGGAGCGTATAGACGCGCAGGAACTTCCGGAGCGCATTAGATTTTCGGTGGTTTCGCCGATTCTTTTTGCGTTTAAATATTATAAACATCCATATCGCGCAAGGTTGAAGCTGACGAAATATTCCGATTCTCGCGTGCTCGCCAGCGTTCTTACCGCCGCTTCGGTCAACACTTTCATAACCGGCCAGGGCCGCGCCGTATCGAGTTGCGAGTACGATATTAAAAATAATGGAATGCCGTTTTTAAAATTGATGCCTGAGGATACGGTCGAAATACTCGACGGCGCGCTTGTAAATAATAAACTCGTAAAAGTGTCTTATGATCAGGACTATAATTTTAAAATTCCGATCGTTAAATCAAACTATGTGAACGATAATACACTTCAATATCCAGTTAAGTTTAAAACATCGACGGCCGTGAATAAATTAGCGTCGCTCGGCGATTTTACGCTGCGCCTTCCGCGCGCTGAAATACCTGCCATGCATCTTAAATGGCGTGTTTACACAACCGACGGTTATGTTTTTTATAATATGCGCGGCGCGCCCGATTTAAAACAGCCGCCCGCGGTGCCGCTTATTTATCAAATACCGCTTAATTTTATAAATGCCGTGGTTTTCATTTATAAATCGCCGGATGCGCTGAGTATAATGTTTATTTTATTTATTATGGCCGTTATAGCGTTTACCGGTTATATATTTTATATCGGCGGCGAAAAAGCTTATGAAGCCGGAGTATTCGGCGCGATATGGAATATCGTGTATAACTCGATGGCCGCGGTATTCGGCTTTCTGGCGAACCGGTTCGTAAGCGTCATGATAGTGATTATGGTATTTGGTATTTTAGCCGCTATCAGCGTGCCTAATTTTAACAGGGCAAGGCATCAGGCTAAATCGAAGTCCTGCATCGGAAATATGAAAACGATCGAAGGCGCCGCTGAATTATATTTAATGGAAAAAGGCGATCGCGACGCTCCTGACGTTCAAACGCTTGGACGCGAAGGATATCTTCGCGTTATTCCCCGCTGCCCTGACGGTTATGATTATCGAATTAATCTTATCGCCGGGATTGGCGGAAAGATCGATGTTATATGTCCGAAACACGGTTCTTTATTGATGCAGGATAACGATAAAGAAAAAGGATTCGGTTCGTCTCAGATGAATGTCGTGGCGCCCGCTCCGTCGTCGATACCGATGCCGCAATCTTCAGGCGGCCGGCGCCGTATGGAAGAATCTGCCGTTATGAACGATAAAATGGATTCGTTATCGGAAGATGAATCTGTTTTAATGGAGCGAAAAGATAAAACGGCGTCTAAATTGATGAAGAGCAAAAAAAATGTTATAGCTGAACGGGTTAGGTCCGCCAGCAGGGCCCGTCCTGAAAACCGTGGAATTTTTTCAGTGCCGGTCGCGCTTCCTAAAACCGGTCATTCCAATCTTGTTGAGAAGAAATTTATTATGTCCGGCGAGGAGGTTGTTTTACGGATGTCGTATATGAGCGTTAAATTATATCGCGCTTTAGTGATGATATTGTTTATCACCGGGCTTTTGATTCCATTTGCGGCTTCGCGCGCGCTTTATAAATCTTCCGGCGCGTTTTTATATGCGATTGCCGGCATTTTATTGTTATTGGTTCTCGAAGCGGCCAATTACAGGATGCCTGATACCGCGCGCGCGTCGCAGCTCGGTATTCTTGCGGGTATAATAATATTCGCGCTGTCAAAAACGATAGCTAAATTATCGAATCCGCGAGTATTGAAGAGCCTTGCGGGTATGGTTGCGGCGCCGGCCGTTTCAACTCCGTCTTCGCCGTTGACGCCGCCCGATGCTTCCGCGCCTTCGGTTTCGGCCGGTCCCGCGCCGCTCGGCCCGGCTTCGGGTGAAAAGGATAAAAACGGCGGTTCTGGCGGGCGGCTGACGCTTATAATTATAGCGTTGTTTGTTTCGCTTTTACTTGCGGCCGCTGTTATTCCGCGCCCGGCGTGCGCGGCGCCGCCGTATTCTCCGTTGAACTCCGGTTTAAATTCGATTTTACGCCATCAGCCGTTGTCAC
>CAYQWL010000036.1:19437-27059 GCA_964421195.1 uncultured bacterium
CTCGAAGTTCAGACTTTTTATATGCTCGATATGGCGATGCGTTCTAACGAAAAGAAGGTATTGATACCCTATGATGATTTAAAGCATTTAATAGATTCCGTTAATTCAATGGAATATATGGCTGATACTAAAGAGATTACCGCTCCGGCCGCGCCGCCTTACCGTGCGATGATCAAGAAAGCGTCGATTACAGGCGACATAAAAACGGACGCCGCTGATTTAACCATTGAATATTTCATAGATGTTTTTGACGAAAATTATAGCACTGTCGAACTTATAGGCGGTGATATAGCTTTAAAAAGCATAGAGACGTTTTTTATTAAACCTTATAATTTTGGTTTTTATGGTATGAGCGGCGATTATATAAGTAAACTCGAACAGGCGTATAAAGAAAAAGGCGCGCGTGAAAAGTTAAATCGTTATCGCAATGCCCGTTCATTCGAGACTATTGCCCGTTACGATAATTTTAAAATAAATCCGGAATCCCGCAAATATAGTGCGCTTTTTGAAGGCGCGGGCGAATATATGGTAAAAATTTCTTTTAAGACGAATGTAATTGCCGCTGACAATTCATATCATTTCGAACTTTATCCGGCGCGCTGCGCGTGTATGAAAATATCGCTTGCCACGCCGCGCGAATACGATCTGATCGCGGATAATATGATTGTTGAATCGCGTTCTATTGAAGGCGAAGGCGCCGCCGCCCGCAATATTACGGTCGGCGGGCTTATACCGAATTCTAATTATATTTTTCGGCTTACGCTTGCCGAGCAGGCGCGCCGCGAACGCGAGCGCGCTCGTCTGGCCGAGGAGCGCCGTCTTGAAGAAATTCGTGAACGTATGCGCGCTCGTAAGAGTGAGGAAGTTACCATTATAACAAAAAAGATCGAGCCGCGTATAACTCTGATGTCGGCGAGCCGCCTTACCGTTGATGAGGAGCGTTTTTGCGGATTGAGCGAATGGAATTATAATGTGCAAAACACTGAACTGCGTGAGCTTTTTTTTGAAATACCGGCCAATACGATGATTACTTTAGTCGAGGGTTCCGGAATATACGATTGGAAAGTAACCGAACCGGCCGATACCGGTAATAGCGGCGGCGGCACTCATGAATCGTCGATTTCGGCTGAAGCGGGCGGCCGGGTGTTAAAGGTAATGTTTAAAAATCCGGTACGCGGCCAGTTTAATCTTAAAGTGGGTTTTGAAACTTCGATATTCGATATGAAATCATCTGTATCGGCCCCATTTATAAGGCCCGAAGGCGTCGATGAGCATCGGGGCTATCTGGCGGTAGATTCGGCGGTCAACGCTGAGGTGAGCGTAACCGGCGAAGTCGAAGCTAATCTGGTCGCTATTGACGAGAAAGAAATACCGGGGCTGCCTGAAGGTTATGCGTCATCGTCGATATTGTATGCTTATAAATTTTCGAAACGGCCTGGCATTTTATCTTTTGAGATAAAAAAGCATATCGATATAGCGGCGATTGCCTGCGCTATTGATATAGCTAATTATAAAACTTTCGTTACGCGCGAGGGAAATTTGATTACGAGCGCATATTACGAGATTAGAAATAATAACGTGCAATTTCTCGAACTCAGGCTGCCGCCGAATTCGGAACCGTGGAGCCTCAAGGTCGGCGAGCGTTTGTTCAAGCCGGGCGCGGGAGTTGACGGCACCATATATATTCCGCTTTTAAAATCGCCGGATGACGGCCATAATTTTATGCCTTTCGCCGTTACTTTAGTATATTTTACTAAAATGCGGGCATTTTCGCTTTTCGGCGGCGGGCGTATCGAACTTCCGCGGCCCGGCGTTTTATGTTCGAAGGTCGATTGGGAGCTTCATTTTATCGATGATTACAATATATATAATATAAATACGAACATGCGCCGTCAGCAATTAAAAAGCGGCCCGGAATATATGGATCAAAAGACGTCGCCGCGCGCGGCAACGGTATCTATAGATCAGATGCTCAATATTCAATATAGTAAAATGGCCGCTACCAACGTTCGTCCTGTTACACAGCCCGCGGGCGAGCAAAGTTATGTAACTTCGTCTAAGAGCGGCGCGGCGCGTTCGGGAAGTTATGTTTCGGGCGCGGTTTCAAAGTCTAAGATGCCGGTTTCGCTCGATGTGCCTTCAACCTCGAATCTGCATTACTTTACGGCGGAAAGTCTTGAAAAAGTCGAAAATGCCGCTGAATCCACTATATTTTACGCGGGTTTTTCGTATTATTCAAAACCGGTATATGATATTGCGGTTTTAATGGGTTATTTGCTCGGCGTATTTTTAGTGCTGTCGTTTTTAAGGGCTTTGTTCAGAGCGGGTTCTTATAAATTCGTGATCGTTCTGGCTGTTATTTCGGTTATATATGTATCGGCGCTTGAATATGCGACGTCAGGCACGGTTGAATATTTTATGTTCGGCTTTGTGATGGCGGCTATATTATTTGCCGCGCAATTCATAGTGAGGCTCAATGAAGAAGAAAGGCGGATATTAAAACTCAAATGATCTGTCATGGCGATTTATTCGAACAGGCCGGTCCGCCCGTATTTGATTTTAATCGTGAATATATGAACGTGGTCCGCGATGTTGCGCGCGCCTGTGAAGAATTCGGCCATATCGATTCGGAGCGGATAGCGGTATCTTATTCAGCGGCTAAGTCTAATTCGAAATACGGTTTGCAGGCTAAAATTTATCCGCTCCGTTTCGAAGGCGGCGCGCGTGAAAAGATATCGAAGGGATTTAAATTCAGCATACCGCCGGTTTTTTATGACGGCGTTGAAATTTATTATATAATATCGTTTTGCATACCGCGCTTTCTTGATTTAAGCGTTTCGGGCAAGCTTGAAACTATTGTTCATGAGTTGTTTCATATAAGTCCTCGATTTAACGGCGATATACGGAGATTGACAACGGGCGCGCGCGCCGCGCACGGGGCAAGTCATGAAATTTACGATCGTTTCGTGGGCAGGATAGTCAAACGTTATTTATATTCGAGCGCCCGGTCGGTACTGCCTAAATTTTTATATTTTGATTATAAAAAATTAAAACAGGTTTATCATTCGATCCGGGTGGAAAAATTAAAAATACCAAAAATATTGACGGAAAAGGTAATTGCATAATGAAAAATATTATCGTATTAATCCAATTTTTTTGAATGATAATAATATTTTAAATGTCAATAATATAAATATAAATATTTATATTTATGGCAATAACGTAAAATAAAAATCGGAACTTTTTTTGCGGCATGAAAGTATAATAAAATGAACGGTTGAAATTTGAAGTTTTATTTTTATTTAGTATTAAAAATAATAGATATGGCTATAGTAAATATAATAACATAAAAATAAAAAAATAAATAAGAGTAAGTAGAAAGGGGTTGGCGGTTATGAAAAGTGAAAAATTAAAATTACTGCCGGCGTTAAAAATATCGGCGTGTGTTTTATTGATATTATCGATGGCGGCATTTTTTCCGGTTTCGGGCATATATGCGGCTATTGAAGATGTCAGTCAGTCATTATCGAGCGGCGAAGCGAGCGGTTCGGGTGGAACTGACGGTATGGGCGCCGGTGGTTCTTCGTCCGGCGTGGTTATGGCCGGCGTTTTAAATATAAGAACGGGGCCGTGGGGCAGTATAATAGGCACGTTTAAAAGCGGCTCAAAAGTTGAAATCATATCCAAAGAGGGCAGCTGGTATAAAATTAAGCATAACGGCGGTACGGCTTATGTTCATTCGGCTTATATCGCTACCGCCGATGTTCCGGCTACGGGCGCCGATGGTTATGTCAATACTCCGGGTTCGTCGCTTAATGTTCGCACGGGGCCGTGGGGGCAGATAATAGGCGGGTTAAGCCATGGCGCTTCCGTCGAGTTGCTCGGTAAAGACGGCGACTGGTATAAGGTAAAGTATAACGGCCGCGAAGCTTATGTGCACGGTGATTATATTTCGAAGAAGCCGGTAAGCTCGTCTTCGAGTTCGGTTGCTTCCGCTTCATCGGGCAGCGCGTCGTCTTCTTCTGGCGGCAATCCATCGGCCGGATTTGGCGGCCGGCCCGTTTCAGGAGGCCGTATAACTTCCGATTACGGCCCGCGCGATTTATTCGGTCATAATTTTCATCACGGTATCGATTTTGGCGTTCCAACCGGCACTCCGCTCAAGGCGTTAGGCCCCGGAAAGGTCGTTTCGACGGCGTATGATTACGGCGGAGGCAAAGGCATTCTTATTAAATATGATAATGGCTATACTTCGGTTTATTATCATTGCCGCGATGCGTCCGTATCGGTGGGTCAGCGAGTATCGGCGGGGCAGGTTGTGGGGCATTCTAATAATACCGGCGCATGGACGACCGGGCCGCATCTTCATTTTGCCATGAAGAATTCGGCGGGGCAATATGTTAATCCGCGCAGCGTTCCGGGCGTTGTTATTTAATTAAGAAATAAAATAAAAATAAAATATAAAGATATAAATGTAGAATTAAAGGCGCGAAAAAAAACGCGCCTTTAATATTGTATAACGTTAAAAAATCTGATATAATAATGAAAATCGAGCGTATTGCGGATGTGAAAATAAATGGCGCGGCCGGTGGAATTAGAAAACGATATAAAAATATAAAAATAGTGATAAAGGTGATAATAATGAAAAATGAAGAGTTAAGAGAAAAATTATTATGTTATGGCGGGATTAATTTAAGTTCCGGTATTTTAAAAAGCGGTACGGCGAAATATTTTGCATTATTAACGGCGGTTTTTATTATTTTTGTTATTATGTGTCAGATATTTATTATATCTCCGGCGTCGGCGCGGCAAAATAATGAAAGCGGCGGTGAATCAGGCGCACGGGAACATGCGATTGTTGAAATAAAAGACGCCCGCACCACCGAAGTTTGCGTGTTAGCGATAGGAGCGGGCACTTCATCGGTAGCGCTTGGCAGTCAGGACTCTCCGGCATTCGCTTCAAACGGCCCGTCGTCATTTGCCGCCGATAAAGATGAAAATCTTTACATACTTGATGCGCTTAATTTCCGGGTGTTGAAAATATCAAAAAACGGTTCCGTAGCGGCGGTTTTTAATTATCCGAAGGGCGAGACGGATAATATGCGCGACTGGTATTACATGAGCGATATCGCGATATCTCCCGAAAACGGTAATATATATTTACTTAATCAAACGTTAAAGTCGGTATTTATTTTATCTCCGGCGGGCGAAATGCGCGCCGCGATCGATTTGAAACTGCAGTGCGATATGCCGCAAAAATTATCAGTATCCGCGTCAGGCGAAATATTTGTCTCCGATCCGGCGGGCCCCGGAGTTATAGTTTATAATGGGGGCGGCGCGGTAACGGGCCGCGTATCTGACGACACGGCGGGGGTATATGGCGATAAGACGGGTTTTATATTTGCGTTCGGCGAATTCGATAAAGAGGGCCGCGACATTCTTTTACTTGACGGCGCGTCGAAGCGCCGGGCGAAGATATTTTCGAAACTTATAAAATCGATAAAAGAAACCGAGCCTTATGATTATCAAATACTTGGCCAGGATTTGAATTATAATTTTTATGCTTCGATAATAGAAAAAATAGCTGAAGACGTTATTCAGACATTGATTTATAAAATAGATGAAAATGGAAAAGCGGTTCAGCGTATAAGATTATTTCCGCTCCGTCATATCGGCGATACGTCGCCGACGCGTTATTTTTGCGTATCGCCGAACGGCGTGATTTACGGCGTAACTTCGAGCGCTGATTATTCAAAATACGTTATAGCGCGTATCGAATAATTTTCATTATTAAAAAAATTCTTTTAAAACGGGCGGGAGCCGAATTTTTAATTTTTTAAGAATTTATCGGCGGTTCGTCCGTTTTTATTATTCTTTTTTGATAAAATAAGCTCTAACGCCGCCGTTTATTTCTTTAAAGGTAAACAGCGTGTGCTTATCGGGGCATTCTATATATCCGCATTGCATTACAGCGGCGATGCCGCGCGCCCGTTTATTGATTTCACTGATGTCCGCGTTTTTTATATAGTCTCCAAAATCGACGATGAATGCGTCTTTTTTTATAATTACCACTTTATATTCGTGCCAGCGGCGGCTTTTGTTTTTATAAAGCGTGCACAAAACGCTTATGGCGTATATATCGGTATTTTCGAGAAATGGCGTCAGATTGGTCTGATTGAATACTTTTCGTCTGTAGTAAATTTTTCGCTCCGCCGTATTAATGATATAAAAATTATCGATGAACGCTCTTGATATGACGGCGGCTGCGCCGAGCGCCGCGAGTATATAACCTGCAAACCGTGCCTGTGATGCTCCGGCGATATTGATTAGAAATATGGCGGCAAATATGGTGAGGCAGCCGCAGCCTGGAACGAATAATTCTTCCGCGATAGTGCAATCGACTTTAATATAAGGCGGCAGCGTTTCTGACGGTTCTTCTACGGCCTCTGGAAATACGCGTATAGCCGTGTCGCGCGTGGCGCCTTCCGCTTTAAATACTTCGTCTTCCGTCTCATCGAAAGCGCTCCGAGCGATATTTTCATGATCGTTATGAGCCATGTCTGCCTCCCATATATGATTTGACTTTCATAATTGTATTATATCACACACCGCCGCCGGTTTCAAGTTTATAACTTTTTATAATTTTTTATGTAAAAAAGCTTATTTTGAAAGTTTTTACGAATTTTTTCGCGACTTGTTAATGAAAATAATTTTATGAACCAGCCCTGCTTTTATTTGACAATAATTAGCGTTAATGATAGAATAATTTAATAAAATGTAAAAAAATAAAGAATTAAAAAGGCGGGATTTATTTATGGCGGATAAGGAGAAAATTTATACTGGAAAGTTTTTTGACGGTCAAATTACGGGTGCGTTTATCGGGCGTCGTTTTTTTGGTTTAATTTTAGTTTTGTTTTTTGTATTATTTTCTTCAACTGTCTTATTTTCCGCGTCTTTTGATAATAAGGCGGTCGTTTCTACGGATTCGGAGACTGTTCGGGCGGCGGAGGCCGCGCTGCGCGCGGCGCCTGACGCTGAATGGAGCGTGGATGGAACCGTTATAGCCGCTCTTAAATTCGGTTCCGGCGCGGGCGAAGTGGGCTGTGCGGACGATAAAATGGCGCTTTATGATTTTATTTCGCCGGCGAGCGTGTTATATAAAAACGGCGCGTTGTTTATACTTGACACTCCTAACTTTAGATTGAATAAATATATTGCAAAGTCGCCTGGCAGGCCTTTAGTTTACGAGCGGAGTATAATTTTATATGAGCCGCCTGCGCGTTTGGATGTTAAATCCGGAGGGCGCGGCAATTTACAACCTGCCGGGCCGGATGCGCCTTTATTTACGGATTTTGCGGTACTCGATAATGGCGCGATATTCGTGGCGAGTTCCCGTGAAAAATTGATATATCATTATGACGCTTCCGGCGTTCTGGTGTCGAAGATAAAGCCGGCGGTAAAGCTCGAAGGTATTACTCGTATCTGGGCGGATAGTGAGAAAAAGATATTAATCGAGGATCCGTTCGGCGGAATCGTGTTTGTTATAAATTCTTCGGGCGCGTTGATATATGCGAGCAACAAGTCTGTGGTTGAGGTGGCCCGGGATCTGGGGATCAGCAACG
>CAYQWL010000037.1:0-26857 GCA_964421195.1 uncultured bacterium
GGAAGCTCCTGATGGCGGTTTAGATTATATCCCCCCCGATGCAAGCGCTACGTCCGATTGGCCGCCGCAGAATTTTCTGGGTGATAATTTTATGGTTAATGGCGAGCCGGAAGGTAAAAAATTTATCGCCGAACCTTCCGTTGCGGAAGAAAGAATCGGCGATGGTTATTCTACCGGCGCGCATGACGATATGATGTTTTATAGTAAACCCGCGATAGATTTTCAGCCGAAACATTCAGCCGCGATGGTTGCGCGTATTACGTTGTATGTTAAAGATAAGGGAAATGTAGCTCATGTGCAGACTGGTTTTGACGGCGAGTCTTCAAATTTGATTAACGTCGAATGCGGTAAAACGATAACTGAATCCGGCGGCGATAAAAACCTGACTATTAGAATAGTCGATAACGCCCCGTGGGCTAATAAAAATATAATCGAAGGCTATAATTCGTCGCAGGATAATATTATTTCGAATTGTCAGGCCGGCCAATGGGCTGAAAAGAATTTTAAAGTCAGGTTCTGGTATGAAGTTCCTTTATATCAATATGTATCTTATACCGCTGATAAGTGGAGCGATCCGGATGGAATAGAAAAACCTTTGATAGAGGCGGCTTATTCACCGTTGTTCGTCTGGAAAAAAGTAGAATGGAATTCTCTTTCCGAGTTTCTTTTTGACGGCAGCGATACGAAAACTTATACTTATACCTTTAATCATCAGGAATCTGAAGATTTGCCGATCGATCCCGCATATATCGTTTATGAGAAAAATATACCGCTTTCTAAACTTTTTATAGATGCGAAAACGGGTAAAGAAGAAGTTTTCCCTCTTCATTACGCCTCGACCGCTCTCGGCGATTCGCTTGGCAATCCTCCTTATGAAGGTAACATGAAAAATGATTCTCTGGCTTTCGAATTTAGTGATTTTAACGGCGCGAGCGTTAAAGATAAATTCGCTTTAAAGCCGGTGAAGTATGTTAAGGGAAAAGGGGCGTTGAAATATTTTGTAGAAGCCCATGACGGTTCATCTTTAACTACGGGCGGAGGCAGTGAAGAAAAGAATTTTGCCTGTACTGATGAATCTTCTTATTTTAAAGAAGACGATTATCTTCATCCGCAAATTAAATTTAATCCTGAATTCGTTAAATATCTTGTTTCATCTTCGGCGGCTTCCGGCGCATTAACTCCCGATTCAGATAACGATCCGACCGCCGCCGGCGCTTATTGCATGTCGGTTTCTTATGATCCGGAGGTTCAGAGCGTATGGAGCCAGTCGCCAAAATTATTGAAAAATTTGAATGCAAACGTTGATCCCGGCGAAACCGTCGTACAGCATTTTCAGGCATGGGGCCGCGTCGAACCCATGGATACGGCGCGTCCAAACGTCGGATTAAAACTCGTGGATACCACGACGTCGATTTCGCGCGAAGTATTAAAAATTAATGATATGCAAACTTTTAATTTTTATTCTGGACTTGTCGAAAGTAATAACAATACATTGTCTCCGCTTGAACAAAAAGTTAAATTTAATTATCCGTTGTTCGCAAATGCCCGGCCTCCGCGAAAACCTTTTTCAGACGATCAGGAAATCTGGGAATTTAAAGATCTTGATTTGTTGTTAAAATCTTCGCCTTCTAAAAAAATATATTCCGGCCGTTCTTATGTTTATGACGGCGATACGATAGAAGATTCGCTCGAACCCTATGGCGTGGCGGAAGATACTCAAATAGAAGCTACGCATCAGGACCTTCGTTCCGACGGAAAAAAAGCGAGTCTCGCTTTTTATTATGCGCACGATAATATCGATGGCCAGAGAATCGTGAAAGGCAGTAAGGTATTAAAAGATAAAGATTGGTACAAAGGCGTGGAGGCGGTTGAATTTAATGATGGCCAGGATAAAGCGCCTGTTTTTGTAGAAGATTTATTAGCTAAGGGATATACGTCATGGAAGATCATCGATAATACATTTGAAAATTCCGAAAGCAGCGATATTTTTAAGAAAATTTATATGAAAGGCGATTACTATAGATATCCTTTAATTTATTTTCCGAATCCCAATCGGAATATCGATGGAACGAAAATAATGGATTTTGAGCCTGAAATTTCGTTGTCTTATGCGGTAAAAGACAGAGCGGGAAATATAAGAAAATTTAAATTACATTTATTCGTAGTGCCCGTTGAAACAAAAATTAACGTTATCGAAAGAAAAAATTAATGGCGTTTAATATAAAAAATGTTATAATATGAAGTATTTTATAATCCTTAAATCTTGAAATTCTGAAAAAAATTTGATATAAGATTGAATTATGAAAAATAGTATAACTATATCGAAAATAAAAGTTATTTATTTATGTTTATTAATCGTGATTATCTGGCGCGCGGAGGTTAATTTTTCTTATTGCGGCGAACTCGATGATATCGTCTGGCTTAATATTATTCCTGTAAAAAGCGATGTTTCCACGATAAAAGAAAAATTTTATTCACGTAAAGGTTCATACGTTAAATTTAATCAATATAAATTTGATTCTAAAGGCCAGATAAAAACTATAGATACTTATAACGCCGAAGGCATGCTTCTCGAAACTATAGAATTTAGAATGTTAAATGAATTAAAAATCGGCGGCATTAAATATGACGGTAAAAAATCAGTTGTTGATATTATTGTACTTTATTTAAATAAAAATAATAAAATTATAGAAAGATTGATACATGATGATAAAAAAGCCGTAAAAACTAAGATATTATATCGTTATGACGATTCAAGCGGTAAATTAAGCGAATCTATTTATTTAAATAATTCAATGGAAATAATTAAAAAGTTTGTTTTAAAAAATGATATTAAAAGTCAAAAATATATTAATGGTGAATTTTATAATGCATTATTCGAGTTGCGGCAGGAATGGCTTTTTGAAAATAGAGAAGGCGGTATAAATGAAATTACCGTTAAAAATATTAACGACGGAGCTCAATCAAAATATCGCATAAAATATAATTCTTTAAACGAAGCGTTAAGTGTGGGTTTTTTAGATGGCGGCGCATGGAAGGATTATATCGTTTATGAATATATAAAAGACGAAAGTAAAAAATCATTAAGAGTTACTGAATATGAAAAAATAAAAAGTAATGAAAAAAAAGATTTAAAGCATGGTGAAAATATATCCGGCGCAGATTCGGAGCTGACGGAAACGATCGACGCTCATGTATCGTCGTCCGGCGGAACGGGCTTTAATTATAATAAATTAAAAAATGATATTTTAAACGCTAAAGGTAAATTAAAAAACAAAAAAATTTCTTTGCTCGAAGAAGTTTGCCGTATTCAAGAAATGTTAATAAAAAGCGGCTTTAACGATGAAAAAATGCAGAACGCTTATTCTTATTTTAAAGCCGTCGCCGATGCGCGAAAAATATCACCGCGGCAATTAACGTTAATTAAAAATTTTGACATGCATTATAATGTGAATCGGGCGGTTTATAATTTAGAAAAATGCTCTTCTATTGCTGAAATGAATAATTTCATAAAAAACAACAGGATAAATATCGATAAACGCGATGCGGGCACCGGTAAAACGCTTTTGATTTATGCGGTTATTAGAAGGCAGGAGAAGTTAGTAGAGTATTTAATAAATAATAAAGTGGATAGCGCGATTAAAGATAAAGACGGTAAAAGCGTCGTGGATTACGCCGATGAAATAAAAAACGAAAAAATAAAGGAAATGATATATTCTTATGTTAGATAGTATCGTGGCGTATGAAGTATAAGCAGTATAAATTTAAATTATGGTTCAGAGGTGATAATATGAAATAATGAAAATTGATAAAAGGATGCTGAAATGAAATGCAAATTTTAAAATAAATTGGAGGGAATGTTGTGAAGAAAAGATTATTTATTGAATTACTGGCTATTGTATGCATTATCTTATTGAATGTTGATTATGTTATGGCTCAAAGTATAAGCGATGTTTTTAATGAGAAAAAAGCGGGTGCGGAAAAGAATGAAAAGCAGCCGGATAAGGCAAAAATAAAAGCGGCTATTACGACAGCTTTAAAAGATGGAAAGTTTAGCGATGCTGAAATTACAAATTTACTTAATATTGCTGGAAGCAAAAAAGAACTTTTTAAAAATTTATTACCGGCCGCATTAAATTATTATTCTAAAAAGGGCACGATAGAAAAAAATGAAATGGCTGATATTGTCATGTTGTATAAACGTTCCGGCAGCAATAAAAAACTTCTCGCGTCAGCGCTCGAAGAATGTTCGGGAATGGATTTAAAAAATATAATGACTATATTAGATAAAAATAATAATATTGAAAGTTCTATTTTAGAAGTCGTTAAAAAAATTAAAAAATAAATGATATTTTCAAACAAAAGAAAAAATAATCTGGTACTATAAAGTGAAGGTAAAATAATAAATAAATAAAATGGAGGGGATTATTATGAAAAAATTAATGAAATGTTTATCGATTTTTGTTATTGTAAGTTTAATGGCATTATTTTTAAATATTATGACCGTTAAGGAATGTCTGGCTGGATTAGGACTGACGGATATTTTGAAAGAAGAACCTGAAAAGAACGAACATACTGACGACGAAAAGAAACAGGCTGTTAAAGATGCATTGTCCGATGATAAGATTACTGAAGAAGAAGAAGAAAATTTACTCGAAATGTATGGTGACGATAAAGCGGCTTTAATTAAAGATATGCTTCCTGAAGTAATATTAAATTATATTAAAAATGGACTAACTGAATCTGAAATAGGAAGAATTAGGGCTCTCGTTGACCTTGCAGGGGGCGATAACGAAACGCTTGCCGAGGCTCTTGTTACGGCATTTCCAAAATTAAATAAAGATGAAATGGTTACAATATTTAATAGTAACCCGGATAAAGTTAATTCTAATATTGAAGAATATGCTAAGGCTGGCGCTGATGCAGCTTCTGATAAAAATAAAAGTACGGATACGGATTCTTCTTTATATGATGAAAACGGCAATATCAAAAAATCGTCGCCATCGGTTATTACAGATTGTGGTAACCAGTGCGACCCGAATTGTACATGTGGATTGAAAAATTGTCCGTCTTTATCTAAAGGTAAATCTACCGGCGATTCTGGCGATAGCGGTACGACCGGCGATTCTGGAAATAGCGGCAATACGAAAAGTAATTGTGTTTTTAACCAGGATAATAATGGCGGCGGCGGGGACAATTCGACCTCACAGGGCACTAAAGATTCTTTTAAGCCGAAAGATAATAGCGCTTCGAATACTAGGAATCCTTTGCAACAGGAGGTGCAGCCGGTAAAATCAGATGAAACAGGAACCAAGTTGCAAATAACAGGAATAAACTCGAAAACAATAATTCATAATAAAGTCTTAGAATTGGTCGGTGGTTTAACGGAAGACGAGGTTGATTCATTGGGTATATGGGATGAATTAGGTAATCTTATAGATAAAATTAATAGTGAATATGGTATTTTTGCATGTAGTACCGCTATGGAAATAACAATTGATTTTACTAAATATCCTTTAATTAATAAAGTTAAAGAAGATTATATTAGATATAAAGATATGAGTAAGGAAGAACGAATAAAAAATTTTCCAAAATGTCAGGAAGCTAGAGGTGCTAAAGCGGATGCGGAAAAAAATGCTTTGAATAGTTTAGCGGAACCGAATATCCAGTATGAAAAAGATGATAAAGTGCCTAAAAGTTATATTAGTTCAAACAAAGATTATTATGGAAAGAAAGCTGATATATCTTCAATGAAAACACTTGCGGAAGTCGCTATAAAAAGTAATATTGAATTAATAAAAAGTAATTATGGTCAGCAATCGGCTATAGCAGCTAAGGTTATTTATAAAGCTATTGCGGAAGGTTATAATAAAGACGATAGAAATTATGTTTTATCTGCTTTTGATAAAATGAGTGATGTAGAAAAAAAGCGGTTTTTTGAGAGTAATCTTAATCTTTTACAATTGATTCAAAAATATAAATAAAACATAAAATATAATTACAAAATAATTTAAATTTGTATAGCGATAAAGGAAGAAACATAGTGTTTCTCCTTTATCGTTTGATGTTAATTGACTTTTGAAAAATTAAAAGTGTTTAAACTTAGCATTGCCTTATATGTTAAAATTTATGTAAAAATATTTCGAAAATTAAGAAATTGCTTTATTGCTGAAAGACTGATTAACTGATAAAATATAAGCTGGTGAAGTGATATGTTAATAAAAATAAAAAGGCGGTATGCTTGATGAAAAAATTAACGGTTAATTTTATAATATCGTTATTAATTGTTTTAATGTTTGGCGGCCCGGTTTTTGCATGGGGGCCGCTTACGCATATGTCGCTTGCTTTAGAAGCATATCAGACATCGGGGCTTAATTATGACGAAAAGCAAATGGCCGCTTTTCTGGCTGGAACGGTTGAACCGGATATAGGCGTCGAACCTGGCGGAGACATGTATGAACATTCGATGATATACCAGGACCCTGATTTTATAAAAGCTATGGTTAATGTGGCTGAAAGGAAAAAAAGCCCTGAGAAAGAAATAATGCTTGCGCGCGCGCGTGGTTATGCGATGCATATTTTGACGGATAGCGTCGCCCATAAAGCTGATTCGGCTGAACTTACGGGCATTGGATATCCTAATAGTAAAAAAGTATTTGAAAATGGTTCGAGTCATGGCGTAGTAGAGTTATGCGTTGATTTTTTGACTTATCGTCAGAAAAAATATTCAGTTCCGATTGATTCGGTTAAATTAGATTTTATGAGCGCCGAAACTATAGTAGAAATTAGAAATGAGTTTGCCGCAATTAAAAATATTGAATTAAATTCAGACCCTGGAGTTATAAAAAAGCAGGCGCTTAAATTGCAGGCGACCGTGGAACTTGAAAAAGTGCTTACTCGTTCTTTATCGGATGAACGAATTTCGCAAATGAATACTTTTTTTAACGATAGATATAGCGGTGTCGCCAATAATCAATTAGCGCTTGAAACATCGAAAAATCTTGCTATTGAAAAAATTAACAATCCTTATGAAATGTTTACAAATAATTCTTTAACGACGGTTGATAACAATCATTTATATGGCGGTTCTTTATTTACCGCCGCATATAATACCTGTATAGGTAAAATTTCAGATGTTCTATCATTTGTTTCAGGTATTGATCCGTTAGTCAATAAATTTCAGCAAATAGCGAATAGTTTTTTATTTAAGAAAAATGATGAAACTAAAAAAATAGCTACTTTTATTAAAAATATACTTGCCGATCAATGCGTTTCGTTTGAAGAGTGTATTTATCTTGCTGAAAAAGAATGTGGCGGGCATACTGATTTTGAAAAAGAAAAAAAAATTTTAAGCGATAAGCTGGAAGCCGCGAAACTTGAATATCAAAATAGGCCATGGTGGAGAATAGATTATTTAATTACTAATGCCGATTATAAAAAATATATTAAACTTGAAAATGAATATAACGCTTTGACTAAAAAAGATGTAAGCAAAAATGTTTTAGAAACAAAACAATGTTTGTCAGAAATTTTGCCTGTGGAACCATTAAACGAAGTTTTAAAGGTTTCGGCTGGCGATAGTGAAAATCAAGAATTGGCGGTTGCATATCAGAAATTATCATCTGCTTATAAAAAGTATGTACAAAATGGATTTAAAGAGTCGGATTATAATCTTTTTATTGAAGCTAATGAAGACTATAAAAAATTAAAAAATATAAAATAAATTATAGATAATTTTATATTATAAAAAAAATATAATGATGCAAACAAAAAAACAAACAGGAGGGTATTATAAAGTGAAGGTAGAATTATTATATAAAATGGAGGGGATAGTTATGAAACAAATCGTTAAATATTTATCTGGAATAGTTGTTATTGGATTTATGTGTTTTATTATTGATGTTATGGCGGCAAATGCATTATTTCCGGCAAATGTTGATCCAAATAGCGTGGATCCGAATACTAAAATGGGAATAGGAATAAGGGCTGCTGCCGCGAGAAAGCAAGCTGCGGAATTGAATGGTTCATCAACTAATCAATCCGTAAACAATGATAAACCAAGCATTTTCGGTATTTTCAACGATGTAAGCACGGAACCCGAAAAAAAAGAATATACTGACGAAGAAAAAAAGCAGGCAGTTAAAGATGCTTTAGCTGATGATAAGATTACTGAAGAAGAAGAAGAAAATTTACTTGAAATGTACGGCGGCGATCAGGCGGCTTTAATTAAAGATATGCTTCCTGAATTAATATTAAATTATATTAGTGATGGAGATATGACTGATGCTGAAATTAGTAAGATAGAAGCGCTCGTTAAATTAGCCGAAGGCGATAATGAAATGCTTGCAGAGGCCCTTGTTACGGCATTCCCAAAATTAAATAAAGATGAAATGGTTACAATATTTAATAGTGAACCGAATAAAGTTAATTCGAATATTAAAGAATATGCTAAAGCAGGAGCAGATACAGTTGCCGATAAAAATAATAAAACGGTTGATGAAACCGTGACTACTAAAGGCGGCCTTTCTGACGTTTTTTCGACGCCCGCCGAAACTCCGGCCGCGGTTGAAGCTCCGAAAAGCGCTCCTTCCACAAGCGTTACTCAAACTAACGGCAATCGCTGCCCTGAATGCGGCGTTGATCTTAGAACCGGAACTCATCCTAAATGGTGCAAAAGAGGCGCGGGTATAGTAACGAGCGGAAATGAAGGCGATAATATGACTTCTAAAGATACCGTTAATTATTTTAAACCTAAAGATAATAGTTCTTCGACTACTTCCGCTACGACCGTCGATAAATATAATGGAAAAATACTTTGCGGTAACAAAAGTATGCATGATGCTCAGGTGGCAAGTATCGGCCGATGCATGGCGTGCGATAGAATGTTAAAAAAACAGGCCGCTCAGGCTAATAATTCCAGCTCCGGTAGTTCAAAGCTGCCGGATGCTAAGCCAGGCGATTTTCAGTGCGATTATTGCGGCAACATGATGTGTACGGGCGGTCAGATTCTTCAGGAAGAGATATGTAATTCTTGCGCAAAGAAAGGCATAACTTCAAGCGGCGGTTCGTCATCGGGCGGTTCTAACTGGAATGGCGGCTCTACTTCGGGTGGCTGTGTATTTAATCATTAAACTTTAATTTTTAAAAAAAGAAAGTTAAAGTTAATAAAATAATATTTTAAAATTTTATATTTAACTTTTTATAAAATTAATTTTAGAATTAATGATGTATTTATACAATGAGTCTGCTCCAGAATAGTAAAAATGTAAATAAAAAGAGAAGAAAATAATTAGTTTTCTTCTCTTTTTATATTTTATATTTAAAATTGTTTATGCGTTCTTACACATTAAACCTGAAATTAATAATATCTCCGTCGGCTACGGTGTAATTTTTAGGTTCGAGCCTGTATTTACCGGCGGTTTTTGCTTTTTCAACGCTGCCGTATTCTAAAAAATCCGGGTATGATATTACTTCGGCTTTGATAAAGCCGCGTTGAATATCGGAATGTATTTTGCCCGCGGCTTCATGCGCGTTATCGTTTTTGCGGATGGTCCACGCTTTTACTTCGTCTTCGCCGGCGGTGAAAAAAGAAATGTTGCCGAGCACTTCATAAGCAAGCCGTATAAGACGGTTACGGCCGGGTTCTGATAGGCCGTTTTCTTCTAAGAAAAGTTTTTCGTCGTCGCCGTCGAGCTGGGATATTTCCATTTCTATTTTAGCCGATATTTGAATGAACGGCGTATCGAGCTTTTTTAAATAATCGACCGCGGCGGCATATTTTTCGGTAATATCGGTTTTTATATATTTTTCGTCTATGTTCAACACTATTATCTGTTTTTTTTGCGATAAAAATTTATAACCCTGAAGCATCGTTATTTCGTCTTCGGTTAGTTCGAGTGTAAAAAGCATCTGTTCGTTTTCAAGATGCGTTTTTAATTTTTCAAGTAATTTTTCTTCTATTTCATTCGCCGTAGTTTTCTTTTTTAAATTCATTCTTGAAAGCCGGCTTTCTATCATAGATAAATCCGATAATAGAAGTTCGTCGTTGATTTTTTTTATGTCGCCGATAATATTGACGGGGTCGGTTAAAAGTTCGCAATTTTCATCGAAAACTCTTATTACATGACATATTACATCGACCGGCCGGATATTGTTCAATAAATTGCTTTCGGCCGAAGAAGATGATGACGAAGCCGCCGTACCGGGTATGACGCCCGCTATATCGACGAATTCAACGTTGGCGTAAGATGTTTTTTTGGGTTTATATACCGAGGATAATCTGTCTATACGCTCGTCAGGAACTTTGATCGCCGCTATGTTCGGCGCCGAATTCCTTCCGCCCGCCACGCTCGCGGAACTTTTTGTAAGAGCGTTGAAAAGCGATGTTTTGCCGACGCCGCTCAATCCTATTATTCCTATTTTCATTTTTATTACCCCTTAACGTGAATTTGCTATTCAATCATATTATATAATAAATTAGTTAATTTCTCAAGAATTATTTGTCGTTGTGTCGTTGATTGTCGTTTTGCCGGTTATTAATCGCATTGCCTGTTATTAATCGTTTTATTTTTTTTATCGCTATATGTTTTATCGCTATATGCTCTGCGCTATATTGACATAAGAAGTATTTACTGGTATAATAATTTTCATCATTAACTTAAAACAGGAAAATGTGAAATTAAAAATCCGGAAAATGAAATATATGTTTTTAGTTTATGAGAAAGGAGATTTTTGATGAAGAAATTTTTCTTATTATTATCTGTGGTATTGATGTTTGTGTTATTATTCCCGCCGGCCTGCGCCGCGCAGGATAAAGCGGTTGCGCTCGAATACAGGGCTATTTCAGGCGGCCGCGTTAATTATATTTTAAAAGTGGATTCAGATAGCTTTTTTACTCTTTACGGCCTTGAAAAAAAAATAAAACAAACTGTAACTACGGAATTTTCGCTTGGCCCCGCGCGCGATGAATTGCCGGTTAAAGGCGCGAACGCTTTTGGCGCGGAAATTATTTATGAAAAAATAGTTTCCGACGGCGAGCAGGTAAAATCAAATGCGGCCGGTTCAAAATTGAACTTTAAATTGACCGGGGCCGGTAAAATTATAAATTCCTCCGATCCTTCCAGACTTCAGTATTTTCAGGACGCTATAATATCGTTTCCGCAGAAACCTTTAAAAAAAGGCGATGTATGGAAAACCGAAACGCCCTTTAAAATTAAGAATAAAGAGGGCGGCGAAAAGGAAATGACGGCTGTATTAATATGTAAAGTTGAAGATTTTGTAAAATATGGCGGTAAAGATTGCGCGCTGATCGAAACTAAACTGAACGTCGCCGACGAAAGAACCGATTCCGCTTCGCTTAAAGCTTTCGCCGAAGGCAGTATGTATTTTGATTATGAAGACGGAAAAATCGCCGCCATAAATAATACGATTAATATCGATTTAAAGGTTTTCGATGAAAAAATACGTTCGAAAAAGCCTGTAGAAGCATCGACGCTTAAATCAAAAATAACGGTAAAATTAGAATTGAAAAAATAAAACGCCTTACGGTTATATTTTATATTTTAAATTAAGTAAATTTAGACCGTATGATATATGAGCTTCATACGGTATTTTTATAAGGAAGGTTCTGTTTTAATGCTCGAATTTATAATGGATAAAAGAATTAAAATAACGGCATTCGTTAAGTTTATAATGATTGCGGCGGCTTCGATTTTATTTATGTCCGCCGCGTCGTTTACTTTCGTATCGTTTTTTTTCGCGCCGCCCGTTTATGGAGCGCCGTTCGCCGCGCGCGCCGTTTCGTCTTATTTCGGTTTTTACGAAGTTGAATTTTATAAAGGTTCTAATATCGTCCGATCGCTTAAAACAAGCGATATCGATGGAAGCGGATTTAACGATATAACATTTCTCGATATTGAAAAATCCCGGATAGCGGTTTTATTGAATTCTAATAAAAGTTTATCCGGCGCGGCTGGAAGCGATAAAAACGCGCCGGAAGCGAAGCGGAACGTCGAAGACGGCGCGGCGTCCGCCCTATTGCGTTCGTCTGATGCTTCAGCCGATTTAAAGGGTGAAACCGGGTTGAATATAATAAAGTATGACGAACGGTTCGTAAGATTTAATATCGAACTTGAAAGAAAAATTTATGATTATCAATTTATAAAATTAAAAGGCGATACGCTTGAATCGCTCGTGCTTATTTCCGAACCGCGCTGGCTTATTCTGTACAGGCAGGATAAAAACATGCAGTTTTATGAATATTCGAAAATTCAATTGGAGGAATCAAATTATTCTAAGGCGCGGATCGCGGCTGGCGATATCGATTCCGACGGGCTGGACGATATAATCGTTATGTGTCCTGATTTTTTTATATCCGCCGTTAATAAGGAATATAATGATTTTATTCAGGACGTTCGCTATTATTCGATTAGCGCGGAATATGGAAGCGAACCGTCTCAGTTTAAAATATTTGATATAAATTTTGACGGCTTAAACGATATACTTTATTCTTATCCATCGAAAACGTCCAATCTCAGAATTAAATTCGCGTCGCCCGGTCCGCTTTTTTTAAATGATGAATCTTACGATCTTTTGAATTTTCATAGCATGGATTTTACTAAAATAAATGTTTCCGGAAACGCTTCCGGTGAAAATTGCATTAAAAACGTTATGTGCTGCGTTCTTGAAAATTCTAACAGAGTATATGCGTATGCGGTGAGCGCTTTTCGCGCGGGCGTTAAAAATGGCGGAGCCGGGCTGCGCAGCGTTTATTTTCATAAAAACGACCGGAATTCTAAAAATATTCGTTTTTTTTATGATATGAATTCAGACGGAATAACCGACGCCTGCGTTGTAAATCCCGAACTGGGCCGCCTTGGCGTTTATTATTATAATGCCGCCGATAAGGTTTCGGAATATAAACATTTTCCATTCGCCGCGCGCGCGGCGGGCGCTTTTTGCGTGCGCTCAGCTTCTAAAGACGCGGTTAATATCATTTCTTTTTCGAGAGACGGCGTTTTAAAATCGGTCATGAACGGCGGCGGGGCGAATTATGAATTTGCGCGTTTGATTTCATGCTGTGATGGCGCTTTTTTAGCATCGCGGTTCCTGGAAAATCAAAAAGAAGAAAAAATCGCGCTGCTCTTTAAAGATAGTACGGAGGTTTTTTAAAAACTTCTGATTGCGATCTTAATTCCGTCGTACTCGAAGGCCGTGTGGATTATAATTTAGACGGGGCGGCCGGAATCGAGGTAATCAGCCATGGCCCGGCCGGCGTAGCGTCGTTTTTAGTTTATTTTAAATATGACGGCGCTAAAATTTTCGTTAAAAATAAAGACGGTGTTTTTACGCCGGCCGCTTTCACCGATAAAAATCAGGCGGCCGCTATGAAGTATTTTAATACGGCTGTATGCGATTACGACCACGATAACAAAATCGAAATTTTATACGCCGATAAAAATATAGTGCGAATATATGATGTAAATTTATCCGAGGCTAAGGTTTTTCAGAAAAATCAAATAAATATAAACTCGTCTGATTTTAATGCGCAATGTATGTATGCCGGACAGGGAATGATTTATGCCTACGATCCGGATTCGAAACGTTTATTTGAATATAATGTGGAAAAACGGCATTCGAAGATTGGCGCCGCTGAAAAGAAAATCGATGACGCTTCTCTTTCGGTGCTGAACGGCCGGCCCGTCATTATGGATTATACGGCCCTTAATGTTTTTGCGTCCCATCCGGAGCTCGTATTCGATAAAATGAATGTCGGCGATTACGAAGATATTAAAAACGGCCGTTATAACAACCTCGCCGCCAAAGATATTAACGGCGATGGCTCAGCCGATATAATTTTGACGTGCGGCGCGCAGAATTATCTCGATATATTCGGTTTTAAAAACGATAAATTCGATCATTCGATGCGTTTTAAAATTTTTAATACAAAACAGTTCAGTCAATTTTCATCTTATACGGCGGAGCCCCAGAAAATAGCCGCCGCCGATTTTGACGGCGATTCTTATAACGATCTTGTTATGCTCGTTCATAATAAAGTAATAATTTATTTTTCTGACAGTCCTTCAAAACCGGGCGCCGCGGTTAAATCCGTGAAAGGCGGTAATTAATATGTATATAAATAATCATAACGGTAACGGCATTAATAATAACAACAATAAAAATAAAAACGGCAAAAGTATAAACGATATCAATAACAAAAACATGCCGGCGAGGTTTTTGACGGCCGCGTTTATCTTTCTTATCGCGGTTGTAACGTCCGGCGCCGGCCGGCCGCTTCAGGCGTCGGGCGCTGAACCCGCCGTTCGCTCAGCCGTTATATTAAAAGACGGCAATGTTATTTCAGGCGAAATTCTTAAAAATAAAAGCGGCGCCGTGATTATAGATAATGTTTATCAGGTTTTTAACATACCGGCGGAACGCATCGAACGTATTGAAAACTATGGCGGCGCGGCGGCCCTTTCGGTCTATAATCAGACCGCTTTGCCGGAGCGGGGGCTTAAAGAGAAAGAGGCGCCGCGTAAAAATGGTTCGGTATTTTTTAAAGGATTTCCGCCTTCGAAGCTTTTTAATCTAAATAACGACGCGCGGCAGGGGCCGATTGAAATTCTGGTTGAAAGGTATGAAGACGGCGTCGTGCAGATTAAAACACCGTCGGGTTCGGGTTCCGGATTTATAATTTCCGATGAAGGGCATATTCTGACGAACTGCCACGTGATAGAAAATGAAACCGAGATAAGCGTGACGATATTTGAAAAAGCCGGCCGTGAATTCAGTCAAATAAAACTCGATGATATTAAAATCGTCGCGTTGAACCCGTTTTATGATCTCGCGCTTTTAAAAATAGAAAATAAATTAAAAAAGCCTCCCGTTAAATGTTATTTCGCCGGAAATTCGCATACTAAAAAAGGCGAAAGCGTTTTCGCTATAGGTAATCCTTACGGCCTTACCCGCTCTATATCTCAGGGAATTATCGCCGACAGCGAGCGTTACGTTGGCGGGCTTATATATATCCAGACCACCGCTCCTATTAATGCCGGCAATTCCGGCGGCCCGCTTTTTAATATGAACGGCGAGGTTATCGGCGTTATTAATATGGCTTATTTTCTCGCCGATGGTATAGGTTTTGGCATTCCGCTCAATTATGTTTATGATTTTCTGGCTAATATCGAGGCCTATTCTTTTGATAAAGACAATCCTGATTCCGGTTATATGTATAACAAACCGCCGCGCCGTGCAGCGTTTTAACGCGTTAAACGAAAGGGGAAATTTATGCCGTTTAAAGTATATTATAATTTTATGTTTTATATTTTAAAAATTAAAGCTAAAATTGAAATTATCAAGCCGCGGTTTTTGTTTATGCCGCGGCGTGCGCCGTTTTTTTTATTTTATTTAATTCCGGTTTTATGTTTGTGCGGTATTTTTGCTTTACCGCTGCATGTTTCCGCCGCCGCGCCGTCCGGCCGTGCGCCGCTTATTATTGAAGCGCCGCCGAAAGACGCATGCGCTTTGTTTTATGCCGGCGATTTTCAGGGATACGGCGATTATTTGAAATGGTCGCCCGTATATGATTATATAATTTCGGCGGAATTCGGCGGTATTTATTTAACTGAAAGAGGCCGCGGGATGATTGAAAAGTTTGAGCAATTGATTAAAATGCCGATCGGCGGGCTGTATGCTATTTTTGGAAAAGAAATAGCTCTGTGGCTCGAACCGGGCGATTTTAATGAAATTCCGCCCGAATTTGGCGCGGCTTTTATTCCGCAGGATATGCAAAAGCTTCGTTCGATTATAGATGATAATTTTATTAACGCGATTGACGCGTCGTCTAAAATAAAAATTGAAAAACTTGGCTATGGCGATTATTCTTATTTCGTCGATTTTGAATTCGATAATCCTTTTATTGACGGTAAAAACGCCGGTTCGAATGATAAAATGCCTGAATCTTCGGCGGGGGCCGGCGGTAAATATATTAAAGGCCGCTTCGCTTTTGCGTCGATAGACGGTTTGTTTTTCGTTTCGTCGTCTAAAGATTATTTATCTAAAATAGTCGAATATTATAGAGCGTCTCACGAACAAAAACCCGTATTCGCAGATTTTTTAAAGTCGTGTAAGGACGGCGGGCGTACGGGTATTTTTATTAATTTTGAGCTTCTGGCGGCGCGCGGGTTGAAAGCTTTAAAAGACAGAATAGCCGCGCTTGAAAACGATTCGCGCGGCGGCGAAAATCCGCAGGCCGGTAAAACGCCCGGCGGCGCGGCGGCGGGAGTAAAATCCGCCGATTTAAAAATTCTATCGGCGGCGCTCGATACTCTTGGAATTTCCGGCTTAAAAAGTTTTTCGGCCCTGCACTGGATAACTGATGACGCATTATGTTTCGAAGCCCGGCTTTTGGCTAATGAATGCAGGCTGTTAAAATTCGCGGGGCCTGATATCGATTATATTAACGTTTTAAAATTATGTCCGGCTGACGCATCGAGCGCGGCGGTATGTTCTATAGATTTTACAGCTATAATCGACGCCGTTGACGCTGTCGTCGAAAAATTGCCGCTTACGTCCCGCGCGGGTTATTTTATGATAAAATCGTCGATTATGGCTTCATGTGGTATGCGCCTTAAAGAAGATATCGTCGATATGCTTTCTAATGAATTAATCGTTATTAATAAAATATTTAAAAATAAAAGTCTCGATCTATGGGTGAATACTCCTACTATTATAGTTAAACTTAAAAATCCGGCGGCCGCTGAAAAATTGCTCGCTAAGTTAAATGAAAAAAAACTTCTCGCTAATTTCGAAGTTAAGGAATATATGGGGCGTAAATATTTTTCGCTCCCTCTGCCCGGCCAGGATAAACAGTTTTTAACTATGACGCTCACTGGCGGGTATTTTATTTTTTCACTGTCTTTTGATCATTTTACATCCGTTATTCGTAATATATCAGCGCCGCAGAATTCGATTACGGAATTGAAAAAATTTAAAGAAGCTTCAGCGCGATGCTCTCCGAAAGCGTTTTATTTTATTTATACCAGCGATGATGATCTGGCGGAGTATTATATTGAAACGCAGTTTAAAAGAGATAAAAATATTATGGGCGCCGGAGGTTTTGCCGCCCGTTACGATTATTCAAAGATTAACTGGGAAAAAGTGCGGCGCAGACAGGCGCCGACCGTCGGGACTATCCGCCGCTCGGACGATGCTTTTATCGCTGAATTTTTCGGCGCCTTCAGGCGGGATTAGTTTTTATCATAAAACGGCCGATAAAAATTAAAAAAAATATTTAAAACGCGGCTATTTAAAATAAAAATCAGTATAAATTGATATTAGTATAAATTAAAATTTGAAACGGAAGGTAATTATGACTGCCGCTATTAAAACGGAAGGATTGGCGAGGAATTTTTCGGGCGGCGCGGGCGCCGATTCCGGCGGGCTTTTCTGGGCGCTGCGCGACGTTAATATAGAAATACCGGCCGGTATGATATATGGATTGCTCGGCCCTAACGGCGCCGGTAAGACCACTCTTATAAAAATCTTATCCACGCTGCTTTTACCGAGCGCCGGAGAGGCTTTTGTTGACGGTTATAACGTGGATGATCAGTACGATAAAATAAGGCCGGTCATAAATATGGTTTCCGGCGGTGAGAATTGCGGCTACGGCATTCTTACGGTCGCTGAAAATCTGTGGATGTTCGCCCAGTTTTATGGCATTCCAACGAAAACCGCCATGAAGCGTATTGATAATTTACTTGAAATCATGAATTTAAGCGATAAAGCTGATACTAAAATTAATAAACTATCGACCGGGATGAGGCAGAAAATGAATTTTATAAGAGGTTTCGTCACTGATCCGAAGATTTTATTTCTCGACGAGCCCACTCTC
This sequence comes from uncultured bacterium, assembly GCA_964421195.1. GTDB lineage: Bacteria > Muiribacteriota > UBA9980 > UBA9980 > UBA9980 > UBA9980. Next base: position 17,894 of record CAYQWL010000037.1, read on the forward strand.
GGCCTTGACGTCAACGCCGCGCGTGAAACTCGTAAATTCGTTATTGACTGGGTGAAAAATGCCGATATGCCTAAAACTGTTATATTAACCACCCATTATATGCAGGAAGCCGATGAAATGTGCGATAAATTGGCTATAATAGACAGCGGAAAAATTCTCGCGGTAGATACTCCTGATAATCTTAAAAAACAGGAATCCGGAGGGGCGTCTTATAAAATAACTACCGCGTATAAAGAATTTGACTCTTCGGCCATGCGCGCAATAGCGGGAGTAACGTCTTTCGCGCATTGCGTGTCGAATGAAAAAGAGCTTATCGAAATGATTTTTAATTTAAACACGGACGCCGCGCTGGCCAGAATTATTGAAACGATCAATTTACAGGGATTATCGATTTTAAATATTCAAAAAAAAGAATTTAGCCTGGAAGACGCTTTTATTAAATTGGTCGGCAGGCGGCTTGACGGCGCCGATAAAAATGGCGTTCAGAACGGGCGAAAGTAAATTTTATGATAGATGATATTATTAAAAATATAAGGGGCGTATGGGCGCGCGCATACGTGCGGATCGTCGGAGTTAATCGCGAGCCGTCCTGGATTTTATTCGAGCTTCTTTTTCCATTGTTTCCGATATGCTCGTTTGCTTTCGTTTATAAATCGGTTAACGCGCCTTCGGATTATCTTGGATTCGTTATTCTCGGCGGCGCGATGAGCGCGGTCTGGATGAACGTGCTGTGGGGAATGGCCGCTCAATTTTTCTGGGAACGGGAATCGGGCAATTTGACGCTGTATATGCTCTGCCCGATGCCGACCATGGCGGTTCTTGTGGGCATGGCTTTCGGCGCCGGGTTCTCCACTTTCTTTCGAGTTATAATAACTTTTTTGATAGGTAAATTTTTATTCGGAGTTACTTTACATGTGGCTTCTTATGCCTGGCTTTTATTTACTTTTATATTAACTATCGCCGCCGTATTCAGCCTCGGCATGATGATGGCTTCTTTCTTTTTACTGTATGGACGCGATGCGTGGAATATACTTACGGTTTTCATGGAGCCTGTATTTTTTTTGAGCGGTTTTTATTTTCCGGTAAAAACTCTCGGTTATTTTATGGGTTCCGTGGCGTCGCTGATTCCTATAACGCTCGGCCTCGACGCCATGCGCCAGCTTGCTTTTAAACTTGGACCTGATACTGCTTTTATGCCGGTCGGTTTTGAGCTCGCCGCGCTCGCCGCGCTTTCCGTTATTTATTTTATGGCGGCTCGTTATTTATTGAGCAGGCTCGAATATATAGGCCGCCGTGAAGGGAGGCTGACGCTCAGATGGCAATAAACAGAGATATAAACGTTTATTTTAAAGCCGTTAAAAGCGCAGTATGGCTCGGCTGGCAGCTCGAATCGAACTGGGCCGATCCTCTTATATTCGCCGTTATTACTATAATAAGGCCGCTCGCGCAGCTTTTGATAATAGTGTTCATGTTTCGTTTCGCTCTCGGTTCCGCCGCTTCCGGAGATTTTTTGAATTTTTTCTTTATCGGCAACATTGTTTATCTTTTTGTTTATAATGTTCTGTTCGGCATAAGTCAGGTCGTATTCGAAGATCGTGAACATTATGAGGTGATTAAATATATTTACATATCTCCGGTTAACTGGTATTTATATTTAATGGGACGCGGCGCGGCAAGATTTATTATAGCCTGCGTTTCCTGTATCGTTTCGCTTATGGCGGGTTTCGTTTTTCTTCCGGTTAAATTCGAAATGACTGTCGCCGCTTTGCCGCTTTTTATGTTTTCTTCCGTTTGCGGAATGGTTTCGATTTTTTTTATGGGGATTATTATGTGCGCTTTAACTTTAGTTATGGCGAGGCATGGTAATATGATGGCCGAAAGCGTTTCGGGATTGTTTTTTATAGCTTGCGGCGTTATTTTTCCCATAAGCGCGCTTCCGGCTTATCTGCAAAAAATATCTATGCTTATACCGGTTTCGTACTGGCTCGAAATTTCACGCAGACTTATATGGAACGTGGATGTTACGATAGATAAGGTGTGGCACGGCGTTTCAACCGCCGATCTCGCGTGGCGCCTCGGCGTTTCGACCATCGTTTTATTCGTTTTTTCGACCGTATTTTTTTATTATATGAGTATGCTCGCCCGCGCGAAAGGTATAATCGATCGTACGACAAGTTATTGATTTTTAAATTTTGCGTCTCTATTTTTTATTAAATAAATAACTGCCATTCACGGCCGTTTTTAATCTTTCCTGAGTTTTTCGCCGTATTCTAAATATGAAAATGCGCGCCGTATTTTATTTCGGATTTCATTCAGGAAAAAAATCACTTTTTTCCGGGTATATTCGAAAAAATAATCGAAAAAATAATTGACAGCATATAAATTATGATTTAAAATAATAAATAATGAAATCTATCAATAACACGCTCGTTAAATTTTTAATATCTGAATCGACGGTAATAACTGTAATTACCCTTAACGCGTTAATAATGTTTTTAGACGCGTTTCCGGCGATATCGGTTATTACGAATGGACGGTTGTTCTGGATAGATTATGTGTGCGTTATTTACTTTATAATAGAAGCTTTTTTGAAAATAATCTATTTAGATTGTGAAGAATACTGGGATAACAACTGGAACCGGTTCGATTTTTTCGTGGTTATTTCAAGCGCTCCAACTCTTTTAGAACCTTTTTTCGACGTTAAAATATTTACCGCCGTTTTAATTTTAAGACTCGGACGGCTCGCGCGTTTTTTTAAATTACTGAGGTTCGTACCCGACGGGCCTAAAATCTGGCTCGGCGTTAAACGTGCTTTAAAAGCCTCCATTGCCGTTTTTTTAGCGTTATTGCTTCTCAATATAATATTTGGAATGGGCGCGACGATTTTATTTTCGGCTATCGCGCCCGAACATTTCGCCAATCCATTAATATCGTGTTATACCATGTTTAAAGTTTTTACCATAGAAGGCTGGCATGAAATTCCCGATGAAATATCGTCGCGCGCGGATATCGACGCAAGCGTATCGTTCGTAATAAGACTTTATTTTATAACCGCGGTAATCATCGGCGGCATTCTTGGATTATCCATGGCGAATGCCGTTTTCGTAGATGAAATGACCGCCGATAATACGCAGACGCTTGAAAAAATGGTCAAAACGCTTCAGGAAGAAATATATAATTTCAAAAAGGAAAATCTTGAAAATCGTGAAAAAGCCAATGAAACGATAATTCAGGAAATAGAGACTATAAAAAAAATACTCGAAAAAAAATAATTTCAACATTTTATAATTTGCGCGGTCATAAATTTAGAGGCTGGCGAAAAGTTTTGCCGCGCGGAGTAGTGATGGGTTTATTATGGAAAAGTTAATTTTTTCAAGTTAAAGTTAAAATTATTTTTTCGAATTCTTCGATCGAGTTAAATATCCGCGCGTTTTTCTTTATTCTTTCGAGATAATTCGATGCGCGGCCGCCGGTGAAATCGAGTTCGTCGAGGCCGCCGCCCGCGCATATTAATTCGGGTAATTTGCCTTCGTCTCCGCCATTTTTAGCTGCACGGTCAAATTCGTCGATGAATTCGAGGTTGGCTATATTTCCATTTCCTGTATGAAATTTACATATTACAACGGCGCGGCTGTTTTTTATTAATTTTAAATTTTCAGAATAGTTATCGTTAGAAATTGGCCGGTATGGTTCTTCTTCGACGATAGAAACTCCCGAAGCGCGGCAGAACCGCCAGTCTGAATCTCCGGCGTTTAATACGCCGCACGATACTTCGAAATTTAAATCGAGAAGTTTCGATATTATTTGTTCGCCTGAACCGCCGCCGCATATAACATGGATTTTAGCGCGCGGCGAGCCGCCGCTTTTTCCGCGGTCAGCTTTATTGAAGCCGCGCGTTTTGCTTTCGAAAAATATCGAGCCGAGAGTTTTATAGTTTAAAACATCGGCGGGCGCGGCGTACTTAAGCAGCCGGCCTTCGTTGATCAGTATTATTTTATCGGAATAATATGCGGCAAGATCGAGATCGTGCAGGATGCTTATTATGGTTAATCCGTTAGTTTTATGTTCTTTTTTTAACAGTTCGAAGAAAATTTGCTGATTTTTATAGTCGAGATATGATACCGGCTCATCGAGAAGCAGCGCTTCCGGTTTTCGCAATAACGCGAACGCAAGCTGCGTAAGGCGCGCTTCGCCGCCTGACATAAGCGCTATGCTCCGGTGTTTTAAATAAGATATATCGAATTTTTCGAGTATTTCGTCTATGTGCCTATCTTCCGTTTCCCGCGGATTAATGCGCGATAATTTTAAATATTCGTATGCGCTTAGTTTGAGGCTGTCTTCGCTTTGTTGAGGTATGTAAGCCCGCCTGAGCGCAAGAGTTTGCGGTGAAAGTGTATTTAATGGGTTTCCAAAAAAGTCGAGCGTTCCTTCGTAGCCGCCGGAATATCCAAGCATTATATTTAACAGAGTGGATTTTCCCGCGCCGTTAGGGCCGACTATCGATACGAACGCGCCCGGTTCTATATCGAAGTTCATTCCGTCTATAATATATTCAGCGCAGCCTTCAAAACGATAACGCAGGTTTTTCGCGCTGAACGCCGGAGAAAGTAAGACCGCGCCGCCTGACAAACCGGGCATTATTCGTTCCTCCCTTTCCCGCTTCGTTTAGCGAGAAGCGCTATGAAAAACGGCGCGCCGACAAGGCTGGTGATGATTCCTATTGGAAAATTAATAGAATCCGCCGCCGTGCGCGATATCAGGTCACAATAAATTAACATCGTGCCGCCGGCAATAAATGCGAACGGCAGCAGCAGGCGGTGAAGATCGCCTATTATCAGGCGCGCCGCATGAGGCACTATAAGCCCGACGAACCCGATTATTCCGGTTTGAGAAACTATGAGCGCCGCAATGAGAGAGGCTATAATTATAAATTCGATTTTCCGGCGGTTAAGATCGACTCCGATTGAAAAAACAGTTTTTTCATTCAATTTTAGCAGATCGAGTATATGAGAATGTTTTAATGTATATGCCGCGGCCGCTATTACGAAAATATAGGTATAAAAAATCTGATCGGCGCGTTTTATATCGAGTGAACCCATCAGCCAGAAAAAAATATTTTGCATATCTTTAGATAGATACATAACTACGGTTAAAAAACTCGAAAAAAAACTGTTCAGCGCTATTCCCGTTAAAATAAGATTATAATTTCCATATTTTTTCATGATTGAAAAACCCATAACGGCTGCTACCGACAATATTGCGCCCGTAAAAGCGAAGGCGGATATTGCGAGCGGCGAATGAAATTTAAACGTTATCGCAAGGGCTGAAAACAGCGCCGCGCCGGCTGAAATGCCGAGCATGAACGGGTCGGCGAGGTAATTTTTAAGCGCGGATTGATAGACGGCTCCGGCGAAGGCGAGTCCGGCCCCCGTTATAAACGCCGCGGCCGCTCTTATAAGCCGCATTTTGAGTATGGCATGGTAACGTCCGTCGCCGCTCGATTTAAAAAGTATGAATTTTAACGTTTCAGAGGCCGGGATTGACGCCTGCCCCAGAGTGAATGATAAAAATATTCCGGCGGCGCAAAGTATGGCGGCCGCCGTGAAATAAAAATAAGGTTTTACTTTGATTGAATCCATTTTTAATCCATTGCTTTAATTTATCTGATCGTCCGCTGATATTTCTTGAGCTGAAATAACGGAATCGGGAAATAATTTGTTATAAAGGTCTAAGATGGCGTCTATAAAGCGCGGCCCCGGCCTTACGTAAATGTTATAATCTATTTTTATGACGTTAGAATCTTTGACTGCTATTAAATTTGAAAATCCGGGCCTGGCGGCAATCTCTGAAGTGTCAGCTTCGTAGGCGGCGATTATGAATTCCGGATTGCTTTCGATTACTTTTTCAAGGCTCACGGGGATGTTTTCGATGGCGGTTTCATTGAATATATTAATTCCGTGAGCGTTAGTGATTATTTCGTTGATAAAAGAAGAAGAGCCTATGCTCATGGGCGGTTCGCCCCATATTTCAAAATAAACCGATCGCATTATGTTTTTTTGTTTTGCCGTGATCATTGAAGTGAATTTATTGAATTTTTTTCTGAGCGCGGAAGCGTTACGGGGCGCTTTTAATATGACGGCGGCCCTGTCTATCGAATCGAGAATATCGTTTATTGAATTAAGGTCGAGTGCGATAGATTTTATACCGAACGATTCGAGTATATCGGCTTCGTTCGCTCTGAGTCCTTTCATCGAAAAAACTATATCCGGTTTTATTTCGAGCAATTTTTCATAGTTGATGTTTAAATCGCCAATTTTTTCGATTTCACGGGCTTCGGCGGGATAATCACATAACGTGGTTACTCCTTTTAACTTATAGCCCGCGCCTATATAATATAATATTTCGGTTATAGCGGGCGAAGTGGATACGACGGATACCGGAACGGTTTCGGCTGATTTGAGATTTTCTGTGTTTTCTTCCGCCGCTTCCGCGCAGTTTAAAAAGAACGCGGAATTTAGAGGAATAAAAGCGAACGGCCCCGGGATAAAACCGCCGATGAACCCGTAAATAAATCCGAAAACTGCGGCCGCGATGATTAATTTTTTTAAAATAATGATAATTTTCATTTTTCCACCTTTTTATAATATTATACTGACGGCCATGCCGTCTTCATAATTATAGAAGTAATTTTTAATTTTTTTTTCGGCTTCGAGTTCTTTAAGATATACGAGATATTCTCTGAGGCCCGCTACAATGGATTTATGCCGTGCGAGAGCTTTTTGCGGTTCGAGCACGCCCTGAAAATATATATCGTCGGAAAAAACTACGCCGCCTTTCGACATTAACGGTATGAAAGCGCTTAATAGCGGTTTATATTGCCTTTTCATAGCGTCGATAAAAAGAAAATCTATTTTAGTTCCGCTGCCCGCCCGGTGCATGTTTTCGAGCGCGTCGCCTTCGATTAATTCAAGCGTTTTATTTTCAATATATTCGGAGAGATTGGTTTTAGCCATGAAATACCGCTTTGCGTCTTTTTCAAAGGCCGTAACATGGCCGCCGTTTTCGATTGCCGCTCTTATTAAATGACTCGTAGCGTAGCCGTTAGCGCATCCGATTTCCACTATGTTTTTCGAACGTTTCATTACGGCGAGCATTTCAAGAAAAGCCGCCGTAGATGAAGAAACTGAGGGTATGGCTTCGCGTTCAGCTTCTTCTTTTATCCGCGAAATTTTTATATGGCTTAAAGCGTGAAACGAAAACGAATCGGGCGTCATAATTTTTCCGCGCTTTCGATAAGATCTGAAACGTTTATTTTATATATTTCGCCGTTTAAAGTTCCGCAGATTACAAATTTTTCGAAGCAGGAAACGCTGAAACAACCGCTGATAGAGGCGATCGGATAGAATCCGTATATTTTAGCGTTATCGTCGCCCCACATTCTGATGACCGCGAAAAGTTCCTCGCCGTTAACGGCGAACATCAGATTATCGTTATAACGCGTCATATCTATTGCATAAACGCATTTTAATTTATCGGCCTTATTATGCCGTTCGTATTTTTCGTTTTTTTTGTCGAAGCGGATTAATTCATAAGGCTCTTTATCCTGCGGCTCGAACGAAAACCATACGCTTTCAGGTTCGTTGTAAACGAAAGCGGGCGGGGTTTTTAATATATTCCGGTTAAATATTTTTTTAAGTATTCTGGGTTCGGGAAGATTAGTTTTATATTTAAACGCCGCCGGATCGAACGATGGTAATTTATCGGTAATTACGCCATAGTCTCGCGTAACGAGCATATAATGCGCGGCGAGCGAGCCGGGCTGTTTGTATATGATAAAATTTTGCAGTTCGCATTTTTTGAATCCCGCGAATTTTTCATAGGCTACGGTGAACCAGCGCGACAATATGACGTCATAATAAAATAGCGCCTCATAATTAGCTAAATATAATTTATCGTCGTAATAAAATATCGAATACCAGAAACTGTTTTCAAAAAGTTCGTCGATTCCGATGTCCGTAAGCTGGCCGGCGTTAAGATCTATCATATAAACCGTTGAAGGGCCGGCCGCGAATAAAAGTTCTTTTTCGCCTGCTATGGCGATTATATCGGAACGTATGGCCGCGGCGCCCGGATATCTTGTGATGCGTGATTTTTTAGCTTTGCCGGTTTCATCGAGTTCGGATATCTCCGCGATCGGGGCAAAAAATAAACCGTTATTGGTGGCTATATAAGTATGGCTTTTATAGTTATATAAAAACTTTGCCGCTATTTTCTTTATTTTCGCGGAGTTTTTGCCCGTGTCCGGCGCTTCGCCGCCGGGCTGCGATATACTGGCTGCGAGTGTTTCGTCTGCCGAATCGTCGATAATTTCAATGTTTTCACAGGTTACTTCTCCGGTCGATACCGCGAGATGGTATTTATTTTCATGCGCGTTTTCAACGGGCGCTTCGAGTTTTAAAGCGTTTATAAGTCTTAAAACGGCTATTTCCTTACCGGCGGTATTTCTGGCTATTTTGTAATCGTAAATTTCAACTCCAAGCGAATCGATATCGGTGGAAAATAACGACGCCATTCGTTCATTAAAGCTCGATGCGTTATTTGACTCGTCGGGAGAGGATACAGCCGCGGTCTTGACGGCCGCGCTTATTTCATCGGTTTTACTGGTTGAAGCGGTTTGCGGGAGCGTTTTTGTTCCGGCCGGCGTTTTTTTGATTATTCTGGGCGGTTCAGGAATGGCTGCGATTAATTTTTTAGATTGTTCAGGGGTATAGGTTATAATCGATGTTCTGATGTTGCCGCGCGGAACTGCGCCGGGATTGGCGGCAAGCGCGCCTGCTTTTGGAGGATTTTTCAGGTTCTGGAGTTTTTGGCTGCGATTTTCGCGCGTTTGCCTGGCTTTTTCGCGCGCCGCTTCGGCTTCCCGCTGTTTTTCCTGCTCCGCTAATTGCCGCGCTAAGTATTTAG
>CAYQWL010000038.1:0-26794 GCA_964421195.1 uncultured bacterium
TGCAATTTAGCCCAAACCAGAATTCCGGCATCTAAAAAACTCGGAACGTTTAACGATTCACATCTAATAATGTTTTACTGCATAAATTATTACCGAAATGATATTTATTATATAGAAAACACTAATACAATAATTATTTACACAATAGAAAAAAACGCGCTATGCGTTTTTGATATTTTAACCAATGAAACAGGCCATGAACAAACAATTATGGCAGCCATTGCCCGTACCGCAGAATCAGCACAGGCTCAAAAAATTATTTTCATGTTCATGCCAGATCTTTTTGCCCCCGGCGCCGAGGCAATTTTCGAAAAAAAAGATTATAAGGTATTTATAAAACAAGATTTTACAAATAATATAGGGCAATTCATTTTTCCGCGGCTATCGCACGCCTGAATCAACCAATATATTTTAATATTTTTTCAAGCGCGACGCTCGCTTTTTCATTATAAACACAAAATGCGCGCTGATCAAATTCAGTTCTGCCGATATTAATAATAACAGCTCTGGAAGCCAGTCCTGGAAGCATATTAACAGGAGCCACAGCAAGGCTTGAACCTATCACTATCATAAGGTCGCATGAAGCAGCATCATAATATGCATCTTCAAAGCATTCGGGCAGGCTGTCGCCAAAAAGGACCACATTCGTACGTTGAAGCCCGCCGCAGACCTCACAGCGCGGCGGCACTTCACCGGCTGAAGTTTTTTCGACGAGCGCAGCAAATGAGATTTCTTCATGGCACGAAATGCAACGCGCGCTGCGCAAATGCCCGTGCACTTCATAAACACATTTAGAGCCGGCATCAACATGAAAACCATCGATATTCTGAGTTACGATACAATGAATAAGCCCCGAAGCCTCAAGCTCCGCAATAATTTCATGCGCCCGGTTCGGCTTTGCTTTCGTCATTGGCTCAAGTATCCTTATAGAATCGGAATAAAAAACTTCCGGAGTATTAAAAAGCACTTCGGTCGATAAAAGTTTCATAGGGTCATATTTTGACCACAGGCCGGAAGGCGAGCGAAAGTCAGCGATACCGCTTTCGGTTGAAATGCCTGCCCCCGTAAGAACACAAGTCTTCTTTGATTTTTTAATAAGCTCCGCTATTTTAAAAGCAGGATCATCGTACAAAACCGCACCTCCTGAAAATGAATATCAACATTATGACTTAATTATATTATATACCCGTTATTCTTTAAAATCAATCAGTAAAATTAATCAAAAATATTATGTATATATCACAAATTTTTAAATTAATTGAAATAAAATTCAAATTATTATATAATTATATTATTGTAATTTTTGAATTTTAGTATGCCACATTCAAATAAGATAATATTATTAAAAAATTAAAAACTATTTATTAATCAAAATAATAACAAAAAAAGAAAGAAAGAGGTAAATTATCATGGAACTATTCGAAGCGATAATGACAAGGTGCAGCATTAGAAAATTCAAAAATGAACCGGTTGCCGAAAAAACAGTAACGAAAATATTGGAAGCGGCAATGAACGCTCCAACGGCAGGCAATCAACTGGCATGGCAATTTATAGTAATTAACGAACGTACGATGCTGGATAAATTATCAATCGTTCATCCTTACGGTCAGGCGCTTAAAACCGCGACGCTCGCCATAGCGGTCTGCGGCGATATAAAAGCCGAAAAACATTCAGGCTTCTGGGTACAGGACTGTTCCGCCGCCGTTCAAAACATTCTTTTAACTGCGCATTCCGAAGATCTTGGCGCCGTATGGCTCGGCGTTTATCCTCGCGCGGACCGCGAAAAAGAAATCAGCGCGGCTATGCAACTGCCTGAAGGTATAACTACTCTGGCGATAGTAGCCATAGGACATCCTGACCAGAAAATTGAACCTCAAAAAAGATATGACAGCTCAAAAATTCATTATAACGGCTGGAAAAAATAGAATAATAAATTATATTATTTCTAAGTTATAGTTTATAAAATTTCTTATTTTTTATGTGCGCCGGATAATTTTTCCGGTGCATATTTTATTATTAAATATGAATTTTTTATTAATGAGTTAAATGAGTTAATTGTAAATAATCGATTTTTTGAATTTTGATAATGTTTTATCGATGATTTTCAGACATATTTTTGTTATTTTTTAATCTTTCTGGAGCGGAATCAGGGGATTTACTTAGCGGACTTATTTATTTTTAAAAAAATCAAACTTTTATAAAATTAAAAGGTATTCTTTATTGTAACTATAGAATTAATAATTTTAAAAATTATTGATTTGCTAATAAAAATTATTAAAAGGAGTTATAATGAAAAAAAGCTTTTTAATTCTTCTTTTTTTAATCTTTTCTTCTTTTTTTCTTTTTCTAAATCATGCAACAGCTTCTGAAAATGAAAAAAAATGGACATTCATGGTTTTTTTAAATGCTGATAATAATCTTGACCGTTACGGTATTGAAGATATTAAAGAAATGGAAAAAGCTTCCATTTCAAAAGATATTAATGTAATAGTCCAGATAGACAGATTTGAAAAACCTGCCCGCCGTTATGATGTTTATGGAAGAATTTCGGGCGCGGCTCCTGACGATTGGGGATTGAGCTCAAAAATGATTTCCGAACCCGGTGAAGTGGATATGGGAGATTATAAAGAATTGACGGGATTCGTAAAATGGTCGCGAGAGAATTATCCCGCTGAAAAATATGCGCTGGTAGTATGGAATCACGGTTCAGGCTGGAGAAAATTTCAGGGTGAATTAAAAGCCATTTCATCCGATGAACAATCGGGAAATAAAATAACTACAAAACAGCTTGGAATAGCTCTTTCAGAAATCAATGCAATACTTGGGAAGCCAGTCGATGTTTTTGGAATGGATGCCTGCCTTATGCAAATGATAGAGGTAGCTTATGAGCTTAGAGAAAATGCTCTTTATATATGCGCGTCGGAAGAAACCGAGCCGGCTCATGGATGGCCTTATGATCTTATACTTGCGCCGTTATCCGCGGAACCGGATATGCAGCCCCGCGATTTAGCGCTTTTGATTCCATCCGCTTATGCAAAAAGTTATTCGAATAAATTGAGGGTAAGTACGACAATGTCGGCTATTGATTGTTCCATGCTCGAAGAACTGGCTAAAGCTATAAGCGAATTTGCAGTTTCTATAATAGATTCTACGAATTCGGGAATTGAAAACGATGTTTATTTTAACGCGCTTAAAAATGTACAAAAATACGCTTATGTTGATAATATTGATATCGGTCATTTTATAAACCTGATTTTAGAAAAGACCGGAGATAAAAAAATAGCTGAAAAAGGGCAAAAAGCTTTAATGTATCTTTCAAAAACGATTATTCAAAATAATATTACCGGATCTTCGACTAAAAACTCTACGGGGCTTGCGGCTTTTTTTCCGAAACGTGGTATAAATTCTTTATATTCCGCAGTTAAGTTTTCTAAATTTAACTGGGATGAAATGGTAAGAAGAATTTTAAAATTACAACAATAAAAGATATAAAAATTAAGATAGGAGAGTGTCTGAATGATAGTAAAACAATTTTTAAAAATTTTAGTATTAATAATGGTTGTTTCTTTTCTGTTTCCAATGATGTCTTCTTATGCTGGTAATTTAAAAGGCAATGACGTGTTTACCGATATTAAAAAAATTGCCATACAGGAATTTTTGAAAGCAAATCCGGGAATTGAAAAAAAAGATGTTACCGCTTATGCGTCAAAACTTTTTAATGAAAAATTGAATTCAAATAATGGAATATATCTTGTCGAGGTAGCCGAAGAAAAATATACCGGTAAATCGGTTGAATTAAAGAATGTTACCGCTTATAAAGTAGAGATTAAATCAAATGAAAAAAATATATTTCTGGCTTCAATTGAAGAAATTTTATACTCTATTGAAATGAAACATCGTATATGTTCTACCGCGGATAAAAAAATAGCAAAAGAGCAAATTCAAGACGCTTTTAATGAATTTTGCCGTTCATCATGCCGTGCATTCAAGATAATAACCGCTGAAAATGTTTTTACGCTTGCTAAAAATGTCGATGATTATGTAAAATATGTCGGTTCTAAAAACGTTCCAGCTTCTCATGCGTTTTATGCTTTAACTTCAAGTATCGAAAATAAAATAAAGACAGTTTTACTTGATTCAAATTTAAATTCAGAAATCATTAGCGTATTAAAAGAAAAACTCGAAAATCTTAATAATCTTCTGTCTTCTTTAAATAAAAAAGCTGTTTCAGCGCAGCCGTCAGTTTCAAAACACTATGATCCGGCTCATCCCGGTCATTTACACCAATCGTCCAACGGGACGCTTTATCATCAACCGGGCGACAACGGCCCGTTTTCAAACGGTTCATATCCGGGCCATTCCGGAAATTACCATAATCACAACAGTTATAACAATCATCATTATCCAGAACACAACTATAATCACAATCACAATCACGATCATTATAATTATAATTCATATCCTTCGACTTATTACCCGTCGAACAATTATCCATCATACCCTTATAACTATTATCCGGCGCAGTATCCGCAGTATCCTCCATCAAATTATTATCCGTCTCATTATTCCCCTTCGAATTATTATCCATCATATTCCGGACAGATCGAACATATTCATCATTGCAGCCGTTGTGGAAGACAATTTTCTTATTATCCCAACGGTTATAACATAGTTTGCCCTTATTGCGGCCATGCAGGCTATTAATGGTGTCTATTTTAAAAATAATAATTTTTATTTATAAAAAACAACTTCATAATAATTAAATAAAAATATATACGAAGTTAAAAAAATGTGAATAATTTTGTGTAGGCCTTCATTACAATTATATAAATTCTGAAGGTTTACACAAAATATTTTACGTTATCACAAATTATTTTATACTACTTATTTTACGTATTAAAATAATTAAAAATGGCGCAGTATGAATATTATTTTTTCATTGCCTGGATTTTAAAATTTTCAGGCATTTTTTCTATGGCGTAACGAAGGGCCGTACGGGGCATGGAAGTTTTGTTTTTCATTACATAATTATATACTTCTGTTTGGTAAGCTTCACTCGCGGCTTTAAGCATCCAGCCATAACCTTTTTGTACTAAATCATCTTTATCTAAAAATAAAATATCGGCAATTTCAAAAATATCTTTTAAAAATTTTCCGCGTCTTGCCGGAATTATAAGCGTTACGGCTGACGCTCTTTTCACCCAGCGGTTTTCGGATTTAGCCCATTCTTTAAGGCGGACTAAATAATCGGGATACATTTCTATAAAAGTTCCGATAGTGTGATTACACAGAGTATCACAGGACGCCCAGTTAGAAACGTAATTATTCACCCATTTTTCAAAAACCTCAAAATCCTGCGACTCGTAATTTTTTCGAATGAGATAAGCGAAATGGCAGGCAATAAAATTTTCTTCCATATAACCCCGCCAGAGTTCATCGCAAAGAGCAAATATTTCTTTTTTATCCATGATCAGAATTTCTTTATCAAACGCTCTGCAAATTTTTGTAACAGATGCCGTTTTAACGCCATAAATTTTTACTTTTTCTTTAAAAAAATTCTGTCCGGTAGTTTTAGTATGCGGATCAATATTTTGCCTGAGCTCTTTTTGAATTTGTTTGATTATCAATTGTATATTATTCATCATTTTTTAATTTATTATACTGGCCTTTAGTAATAAAAATCCGGCGCAGGCTGGCGGCCGGTAATTTTTTTTCGAGTTCTTGCCGCCGGCCATAACTCCAGCCAATAACTTCCTTAGTTTTAATATTAATATCAATATAAAACCTGGTATCTGAATCTATTATTTCAGCCATAATCTACCTCATTAGCTTATTATACTAAGCTTTTTTTAATATAAAACTCCTGAAACTTTACAATTTCAGGAGTTTTATATTATGCGGAGAGCGGGACTTGAACCCGCATGGAGTTACCCATACGCCCCTCAAACGTACGTGTCTGCCAGTTCCACCATCTCCGCGCATTTAAGATGAAATTAATATATCATATTTTATTAAATTTGTAAAGATTTTTTTTATTTTTTTTGTAAATAATCTTAAAATATATCTATTGTTAAAAAATTATTATTTATTTAGTCATAATTTTTTAACAATTCGCTTTATTTCCGTTTTAACTTCTGCCGCTGTTACCTGGGCGGTACCGCGTTTCATTACTTTGATACCGCTCGCTATATTGGCCAGCTCAACGGCGATAACCGGCATGTTATTTTTCTTTGCCTGTGGCAGAGCGCAGGCGAGCATGGCGGCTACCGTATCTCCTGCTCCGGTAACATCGGCTATTTCATCACGACGGGTTATTGAAATTTCATCGACCCTGGATTCATCAAAAAAAGCCATGCCCGCTGAACCGCGAGTAATAAGCATAGTTTTATTACCGGTCATTGAAATTAATTTTTTACCACATTCAATAAGTGAACGATGGTCTTTTATTTTTATACCTGACGCTTCGAAAGCTTCAGACTCATTTGGCGTTGCCATATAAACTCCCTTAAAATCAAAAAGCCGATGACGCGAATCAACGATTACCACTAATTCCCGTCTATTGCATTCGGAATTTAAAATTTTTTGAAGCCCGGCGCAAAAATGATCGGTAAATAATCCGCAATTATAATCTGAAATAAGCACAGAATCGACTATTTTAACCACTTTAGAAAAACCGGCAAGTAAACGTCCGGCAATTTTATCGGAAATTTGAATATCGCCGCCTTTATCTATGCGAATCACCTGTTGTAATGTGGTATGTAAGGCGCCGGACATTATTCGAGTTTTGACGCAGCTTTTATAATTTTTATCATACACAATAAAATCGGCGTTTATATTATTCTGGCGGTAAAATTTATTAAGTTCTCCAGCCTCGCGGCTATAATCCATAACGCCTACCGGATAAACACTGGCGCCGAGCGAAGCGACGTTAGCTGCGGCATTTCCCGCGCCGCCGGGCGTTATACGAGAACTTTCATGCCTTAAAATTAAAACCGGCGCTTCGCGTGATATCCTTTCGCAGCCGCCGCAAATATATTCATCGGCAATAATATCGCCCACTACCGCCACTTTAATATTTTTTAAAGATTTAAGAACTGAACAATATACTTTTTCTTTACCTTCGGCTATTTTAAATAAATTATTTTTTACACCAACCGTCATAAATTATCCTTTGTAAGATATATTTAATTTTTATTATATTTTTTGTCTTTATTCAGTGTTTTATCTTAAATTTTCTTTAAAATTTTATAAAATCAAATTATATAGCAGTTAAAAATCAATATTTAACGCCGTATTTAAGTGGGTTATCAAGCCCTATATCATGGCCGCTCTGCGCCGCGCCTTTCATGGGCGATAAAGATTCAAGAGTAAAATCAGCATAATTCGGATATTTAAAATCCGGATTAGTATATTTTGGATGGGCCGATATCGAATTAGAGCCAGCGGTACAGCCCGAATAATATACTGACTGGCTCGCATACGCATAACCAGGCATATTGTATAAATTATTAAAATCCGGTTTAAATTCGTTATTTACTCCGCCAAGATTACGTATTCCAGTTTTATTGTTAAACATAGCGTTATTCAATATCATATCAATAGATTCACTCTGACATGCTATCGCGGCATTTTCGCATTCGGCTATTATATTATGATCTATTACGGCCATTCCTGATTCTACAAAAACTCCATAGCCGCTTGTAAAGCCTAAAACGCAATTATAAATATGCGGATTAGGAACGCTTTTTGAATGAACGGCCGCCGCATCGCCCCGGCTTTGACCTACATCATTGATCTGGCAGAAACGTATTGCCGCCGATGATGATTCGGAAAAAATACCGTAATTCAACGTATGTGAAATTTGAAGATTTTCAAGTATCGCATTAGTGTTTTTAAGATAAATACCGATACTCGAATGCATTATTTTGCAATACTTCATCGTATTATTAGAACCGCCCGAAGCGTTTTCGAAACGTATCCCGCCCCAATCGCCGGCGTTATTATAACGCTCGTTAGATATAAAAGAAATGGGATGTAAAACATCGCCTTCGGCGACAAGCGTGCCTTTAACAATAATCTCCGATTTTTGCGTAAAACCGCCCCCCGCCTGCATATCGTTGGCCGAAAGCCTCACGGTAACGCCCGGATCGATAACGAGCTTTACGCCGGATTTAACGGTAACATCGCCTTTAACGACAACCGGGCTCATCGCGTTCGTCCATATCGTATCAGAGATGATTTCGCCGTTTTGAAAGGCATCCGACGTTAAAGGCGTCTCGCCGTATAATTCGTTAGAAGCCGCATATTCATTGTCATTGTTATAAACAAAAACTTTATAATAATATTTTACGCCTGGCTCTAATCCTGAATCCGAACAACTGACTTTATAACGTTGTCCCGCGCTATATATCATTCTGGAATCGGAACTAATGGCGACATTCGCTTTAGCGCTTCTATAAACTCTGTATTCCTTAAAATCTTCGTCATAGTTAATTGTCCATTCAAGTTGAGCGGATTTATCCGCCATAACAAGACGCGCTAAATGAACCGGAGTAATTATACCGTCCGCTTTACTATTAGCGGATTTTGAATTAACGCAGCTTATATTAATAGCAGTAAGAGCGCCGAGCATTATAAATATCGTAAAAATTATCTTTTTAATTCCTGAATCTGGATTTTTTGGATCGTAAAAATTAAAACCGCTGTAATAATTCACCCTGTGAAGCGCATTATTAGAACGATTTTCGGGAAGCGAAAACAGTAAAATTTTATAAATATATGATTTCATAACTACAATATCGGAAAATTTTTAAAAAATAAAAGAATGATATATATAAAATCGAAAAAAAAAGGTGGTTGTCAAAAACCGCCTTTTAAAAAAATAATTATTGATTATATTTTTAATATTTTTGTATTTTAATTATATATACAAATATTTTACTATATATGAAATTTTAATTTTTTATCTGCCATTAGCCGTATTTTGAAATACTTCAATAGCGTTGACATATTCATTGTAAAGCTGATCAAGTTTAGATTTTGAAGGATTAGATTGGCTCATGTAATCGATATATTTTTTATAAGCTGCATCCATATTAGCTTTTGCCGAAGCGACCGAAGAAGGATTAACATAACCGGAGGAATTATCACTTGATATTACCGTTTTGCCGTTTTGATTGAATATTAGTTCGTCATTAACTGTGATTATTTTATTACCGCTATTATTAATTGTAGTGATGGTAGTAGTAGTAGTAGTTATATTATTAGAATTATTAGCAATGGTAGCGCCGGTGTTATTTTTAGAATTATTAACGGTGGCGGCCGTATTTGAACCTGTACGGTTCAAATTTTCAAAAACTTTAACCGCTTCTTCGTAACGTGTTCTGGCATATTCGAGCTGTGATTTATATTTTAATTTTTCAAAAAGGCCGGCCGAATCATATTGTAATTTAATTTTATCATATTCACGTTTAGCTTTGATCGCTTCAAGCTGCGCCCGCGCTTTTTTATCACCAAATAAAGCTTTAAATTCAAGCACGCTTTCATTAATCTGATCGATACCCTGCACTACACTGCCGGAACCTGGATTTGCCAGTTCATAGCGGCGAACTTCTTCGGCCATCATTACATGATAATTTTTTGCGTTTTTATAATCTGAGTAAGCGTCTAACTTTTTGAAAATATTAAACCAGGATATAGTTTTATAATTATTATAAAGCGTATCTTCCACTTTTTTTGCACGCATTTCATCGAGTTTAAGTTTTGCCCATTTATTGCCAAGAAGCGCAAATCCTTCAAGCGCTTTTTCTGAAAAGACGTTTTCAGGATCTCCGGCTGCGGTATTTAATCCGGTACTATTTTGCTGAACCGCGGCGGATTGATTAGCATTAACATTAGATAACGGATTAATAGTTTCATTAACGGAATCTATAACTTCGTTAATACGGCCTCCGGTATTAGAAGCGACGCTATTAACGGCTTCGACAGTCTCGTTAATTTTAACTCCCGCGGAATTTAAAGCATTTCCGGCATCTGAAAGAGTTTCGTTTATGCGTCCCGTAACTACGGCCGCGCCATTATTAATATCAATAACTTTTTCGGTTTCAATAATTCTTGTAACGCCGCTATTAACGGAATTAACGGTATTTATAACCGCGTCTCCCGCATTATTTACGCTCGTAGTAGTAACGCTTTTAACGCCGTCAACGGACGCTTTGACATCGCCGCTTATATTACCTATAGTTTTATCGATTTCACCGGATACGCGATTTAAATCTTCGTTCATTTTACCGATAGCGCGCTCTACCTGCTGTAAGGTACCGTTAACCTGCATAGAAACATTATCAACCGTTTTACCAAGATCTTTAGAAACGGATTTTAATTGTTCATTACCAATACGATTAATCGATTTTTTTCCATTTTCAATGGTAATTACCGTATTATTGGTTATTTCACTAATTTTATTACCCGCGCCCTGAATTACGGTAGTTATATTTTCGTTAAAAACGTCTCCTGAATTAACGGAGGAGAGCGTTTCGTCGAAAACGTCTAAAAACGACTTTGCATCTGCACCGGCGGCCGTTAGCAAAGCAAACGAAAGCACCGCAAGACATATAAAATTAATCTTTTTCATATCGGACACTCCTTTTAAATATTTTTAAATAATTATGAATTATATAAGTATTAAGTATTAAATTATGCTTTTTGCAATATCCATATATACTCAAAATAAAAATTATATTATTTGTATCGTTACATCAATTATACAAAACCAGAAGAGCTATGTCAACGATATCGAGAATTTATTATCAATAAATTATAAATAAAATAATCAGGCGGGCACGCGTAAAAAGCATGATCGCCTGATTATTTTTAATTTTAAATGAATCGTATCTTTACTTACTGTCTGCCCGGAATATTTTTATTTAACAATATACATTACGTTTGATAAATTTTATTTCGAACAAACATTACCAGTGTTATCAGTTAATTAAAATTTTGAATTTCCGTTAGCTATACGGCTATATTCATCGAGCTGTCTTAAATATTCGGTTTCGTATTGTTTAAGCACCTGCGGATCAGGGTTGGGCGTTGACATATAAGTAGTATATCTTTTGTAAGAAGCATCGACTCTATCGCGTACAAATTTTAACGCGGCATTTTGAGTATGATCGACTTCGGGCAACGGTTGAGTATTAACTGGCTGCTGTACAATATTTTGATTTTGATTTTGATTGGTTTGCGGCTGAGTATTAACGGCAGGCGGAACGTTTTGAGGAGCTTTTCCGACGATCGCAGCATAATTTTGAATAGCGAGTTCATAACGGGCTTTAGCGTAATTAAGCTGATCGCGATATTTAAGTTTATCTAAAAGACCGGCGGCATCATATTGATATTTAATATTAGCATATTCACGTTTGGCGCGGATAAGCTCTAAAGTAGCCTGCGCTTTTTTATCGCCGAACAAAGCTTTAAATTCAAGAACGCTTTCATTAATTTGATCGATACCCTGAATTATGCCGCCTGAATTTGGATTTGAAAGCTCGAACTGCCGGCTTCTTTCGGCCGTCTGCATATAAACGTTTTTAGCGTTTTTATAAGCGGAATAAGCGTCAAGTTTAGTAAAAAGATTAAACCATGAAATCGCCTGATAACGCTGATATAAAAGATCGGAAAACTTTTTGGCGCGGAGCTCTTCGAGTTTCAATTTAGCCCATGGATCGCCAAGAGCAGCCATCGTTTCTAAAGCTTTTTCAGAAAACATGGTTTCCGGATCGCCCGTTACCGCATTACCGGAAATTTGTCCGCCGGGAATATTCGCGGGTGGATTAACGGGATCGTTTCCCATCGGATTAAGTATATCATTAATTTTATCTAAAAATGATTTCGCTTCAGCATTAACGCTAACGATAAATAACGAACAAATTAAAACCATTATGAACAATAAGATTCTTTGCTTTTTTAACATAAACAACACCATCCTTTGATTGATTTTTATCGATAATAAGTTAAAAATTACCACCGCCTTTTTCTTAATTACAAATTAGAACACGGCATCGAGCCGTCATATCGTCAATTAATAAAGAATTTTCATCTTTACGTTACTTTACATATCAATTATACAAAAGGAATACAACTTTGTCAATGACCGGAATTTTCTTTTACCTAAAATTTATAAGTTTATTTAAAAAATAGTAATAAGATTATTGACAATTATAAAGATTAAATATAAAATATATTCTTCGTATAAATATAATGTTAAAAAATATATAATATAAATATAAATAAATATAAAAAAATAAAGGAGTATGTATGAAGAAAAATATTTTAAACAGGTATTTCATAATTCTATTTTTAACGGCGATAATTACGTTTACGCCAATTTATGACGCACTTGCGCTCAAAGAACATAATATACCAAATTTATCAAGAATTAAAAAAATGATAAAAGAATATAAAGAATCGGGGGAATGGGCGGCGCAGATAAACGAGCAGGCCGAAAAAGCTTTAGATATCATTGAAAAACATCATAATAAATATAAAAAACAGGCGATTGTATTCGATATTGACGAAACTTCTCTCGATAATTATGCGTTTTATCAAAAATATGATTTCGGTTATAATTCAGAGGCCTGGCATAAATGGATGCATGAAAACATAGCGCCTGCCGTAGAAGCTAATCTCAAAGTATATAACAGGGCGGTTGAAAAAGGAATCGCGGTTTTTTTCATAACAGGCCGCGGTGAAATAAAACGTAAAGCGACTGAAAATAATCTTAAAATAGCGGGATACGGTAAATATGAAGGCCTGATCCTTCGTTCTAAAGAAGAATTGGGCGTTCCGGCGGTTAAATATAAAAGCGCGCGCCGCCGGGAAATTGAAAAAAAAGGATATGAAATTTTATTGAACGTAGGCGATCAATACAGCGATATCGAAGGCGGTTATTCTAAATTTATAATAAAATATCCAAACCCGATTTATTTTTTAAAATAATTAAGGAGTGAGCGGTATGACATTAAAATCCACTGTTCTTTTTATTACGATTTTATTCGCCATAAATCTATCGTTGCCATTATATGTAAATGCATCCATGACAGAATTCAATTTTGATGCCGTAAAAAAAGACGGCGATTTTTTTCAACGCTATGAAGCCGATATAGACGGCGATGGTGAAACGGAGACTATCGCGCTTCAAGCTTATAACATGCAGTTATTTAAGGAAAACGGCACGGAAGAAATAATCCACTATTCAGGCCGGTTAAGCGTTCTAAAAAAAGGCGGCGGCGATTCTAAAGATGAAAAAATTATATGGCAGGCCAAACCTTTCGCTAAAAATGATTTCGGCCCGCGAAATCGCGTGGACTTTTTCTTCGGCGACAGCGGGCTCGAACCCATCGAAGCTGCAGGCTTTATTACCGACGCGGAATCTTTCGAATTAATATCGCCGGCCATGCAATCGGATTTCCGCCCGGTAACCTACCGTCTTATCAGATGGGATAAAAATAAAAAAGAATTTGTCCTATCGAAATTCGGCATATTAAAAGGCGCTCTGGATAATCCTTCTGAATTCGGGTGGAGCGAATATAAAGACGAAGAAGTTGAAAAATGCTCATGGATATCTAAAATCGATGAAATTAAAGCTCCGGGTGTTATAAAAGTTGAAATATGGCGTTTCATCAAAGAAAAAGATTCACAAATGCCGATGCGCGCTATAGCCATATTAAAATACAATAAAGAAAAAGAAAAATATTTAATCGAAAACTGGATAGAAAAGTTTTCCATAGTACAATAGCGATTAAATAATAACAAATAAAATATATTTCCGGCCGGTCGTTTTTTTAAAATTTTAAATATCTTTAAAACCGGCCGGTTTTATTTTTTATTTTTTTGAAGTTAGAATCGAATTAACTAATTTAAAAATAATATCTGAAAGATCTTTTTCATAAATAGGTTTGGTTATAAAATCGTCCGCGCCGGAAGCTAAAACTTTTTCGATAAGCTCTTTTTGAGCATAAGCCGATATGACGATAACTGGAAGATTATAGTTAGGAAAGTCAGGATTACTTTTAATAATATCGAGAAGGTTGAGTCCGTTAAGCCCCGGCATATTAATATCGAGAAGCAATATATCGTATTTTTTTGAATTGAGCTTGTTAAGCGCTTCATTGCCATCCGCGATTATTTCAATTTTCCATCCGTATTTTTCAATAATATACTTTATTAATTTTTGACTTGCTTCATCATCTTCGGCAAGCAATATGTTTATCTGGCCGTTTTCTTCATTTATAACTGCGTCTTTCGTTTGAGCGGAACGGCTTTCATTGGTGATATTTTTTAAAGTTATACCAAAAGCGAATGTTACGATAAATTCACTGCCTTTACCCGTCTCGCTTTTTACTTTAATCGTACCTTTCATTTGTTCGACCATACCCTTTACTATAGCAAGCCCCAGTCCGGTTCCCTGATACCGTTTTGTAAATGAATTCTCAATTTGATAAAAACTTTCAAAAATTTTTTCTATTTTATCTTCAGATATTCCTATGCCTGTATCTTTTACTGCAATTTGCATTACTACGCCGTTATCGGAACGTTCTATCTCTTTAACATTGACCTCCACGTTTCCATTTTGAGTAAATTTAATGGCGTTTCCTATTAGATTAACTAAAATTTGCTTTATTCTTATTTCATCGCCGCATACCAAATAATCCGAACCGCATTCGTATGAAGTTTTCATTATTAACTTTTTTTTATTAATCTGCGGACTAAAAAACCCCGCCGTTCTTTCGACTAAATTCCGCATATCGAAATCACTTCTATCGAAACTCATCCGGCCAGTTTCTATTTTCGCGAAATCAAGAATATCGTTAATTAAATATAAAAGATGATTCGAAGAATATTGAATAATTTCTATATATTCTTTTTGAAAATTATCGAGCCTGGTAGAAGCTAATAAATTAGCGAAACCTATAATTCCATTCATGGGAGTTCTTATTTCATGGCTCATATTAGTCAAAAACATGCTTTTAGCCATATTGGCTTCTTCTGCAGCGGCTCTGGCACGGCGCATCTCTTCTTCGGCGATTGCGCGCAATTTCTCTTTTTTTAAATATTCTTTTAAAAAAATAAAAAGAATAAATGTAATTAAAAACGATATAAAAAGCGAAACATAAATAATCTCTTTTTTTATCCTGCCGACTTCTTCTCTAATATCATAAATATGTACACCCGTACCAATAAGCCAGCCCCACGATTTCGTTTTTTTAACATAAGCTATCTTTGGAACTATATGTGAAGTGTCATCGAGTCTCTGCCACTTATATTCTACATAACCGGAACCGTATTTATTGACGATATCGATCATTTTTTCTACTATTTCACGTTCCGCTTTATCGGGTATCTGTGAATAATATTTTTTATTAAGATCCGTTCTGTATGGATGAGAAATATACAGGCCGTTAGTATTTATAACCCAGAAATAATCTTTTAATTCCGGGCCATAACGCAGTTTATTAATAAGCTCGTCGGCCAATGTCTCGGCCTGTGTTTGAGTTAACTTACCGTTAAGAACATCTTGCTCATATTTTTTAACTATTTCACATGCTGAATTAACGAGCTCTTTTATCATTTCTTTTTTGCGTTCAATAAAATTATACTCGAATTCCGGAATGATATAACCAAATATCATGATTATAAAAATTAAAACTATTGAGCATACTGAAGCTATACTGAAAAAAACGTATTTTTTAAACATGATGCACCCTGATCAATAATACTTTATTGACTATTTTTATACATTGGATTACAGTATTAAATTATAACAGAAAAAAAACTATTGTGCAATAAAAAGAAATTTTAAAAGAAATGATTAGAAAAAAATTTAAAGAAAGATGTTTAAATTAGAACTTAAATTATATTATTCAGCGAATTTATTAAAAATAATCTTTATTTTCAATATAGCTCTGAAAATAATTTTTTTATATATCGGATTTTATTTCAAGCCCGAAAATATGGGCCAATTGAATGGCTTGATAGGAAGAAATAACCGCGCCTTTTAAATCCTGCGGAGAAGCTGCTATAGATTCGATTTCGCAATCTGAAATATCGAGTCCGCGAAAAGAAACGCCGGAAAATTGTGAAACGCTTAAATCACACTTAGAAAAAGCGAATTTATTAAAAATCGCCCGCTGAAAATCCGACTGTTTCAAACAGCACTCATCGAATTTAGCGTTTTTAAAATCAGCGAATGAAAAAAAAACATAATCACATTTACAGCCTTTGAAAAGAACGTTTCTAAAAACCGATTCTGTAAAATTAACGCCGAGCATTTTGCAGTCAATAAACTCGGTTCTATGAATCACGGCGTTCGAAAAAACGGCGTTTGAAAAATCACATCGCTCGAACCGCGCGTTAAAAATTTCAAGCTTTTTTATATTAGCTTCTATAAAAGTTATATTTTTAAAATACGTATTTTTAAAAGTGTAATTTTCAACCGAAATCCTTTCCGGACTGCCGCCGTCGATTGCAACGCCGTCGATTGCCGCTCCGTCAATAAATTCAATATCGGTAATATTTAATTTATTTTCCGTTTCGTTCAGATCGGGTTTTATAATTTTAATAGCCTGTTCCACGGAGGAATTTGAATCTATATTAAAATTCCATCTGCCCGATTTTTTTATATTTTTCATAAAAAAAGGCCTCCATCGGTTACGGCCGGAGCGCTTTCTATATATCGCGGCGCGAGAATCACGGGTTCTTTTTTATAATTTTTGCCGAAGGCGAAAAGGCAATGCGAAGCGTTTTCGTCACGCGAAAGCGCGCGAGGATAAACCGGCTGAAAACATATCAATTTAAATTTATGCGCGGCGGCCGAGGAAAAGGTATCAAATACTCTGCAATAATGATGTATCAGAAAAAAAACGCCGGTTTTTTTTAATAAATAAGAAGCCGCGTTAAAAATATCATCGAGAGTGCATTTAATTTCGTGTTTGGCCTGGGCTTTTCTGGAATTACGGTTTACCCGGCCGGTGCCGAGTTTAAAATAAGGCGGATTGGCCGCCGCCATATTAAAAGATTCAGGATAAAAATATTTTTCTATTTCACGCAAATCAGCGTTTTTAAATTCGGTATTGGATAATGAATTAATTTTTGCGCTTTCACGGGCGAGCGCATTAAGCTCGGACTGAATTTCAACGCCGGTTATACTCGCGTCAGAATTACGGCTGGCTGCTACTATACACAAACCGCCGGTACCCGAACCGAGCTCGACCATTTTAAATTTTTGCTTAAAATCGTAATTTTCTTCTATAAAATTTAAAAGAAGAAGAGTGTCGGTCGAATAGCAGAAGGAGTCATCGCTCTGCAGGATTTTAATTTCCGGCCCTGCTATTGTGTCGCGCCTTTTTTGCATTTCAACGTTCCTTCTTTACAATTTCCAAACTTACACGGCGCTCCGGCGTATGAAAATAATACGGGCGCAACGCCGAGCGCAAGTTTATACATTTTTTCCGCGAGAGCTCTGATTTCTCATTGCGCGCGTTTACAAAGCTGCAAACTGAAAAAATGAAATAACTCGCGTGCATTCATCGTGAAAACAAACCTGGTTTCGGCGGCATTGGGTAATACAAAACGAGCGTCTTCATTTTGCATCTCACGAGTTTTTGCATTTTTACCGAGAGCGTCATGCCAGAAATCGTAAAAACCCTGTATAACCTTCATTTGTTCGTCAAATATACGTTCGTATTTATCGCCGAGTTTTTTTATAGACGGCGGCACTATATAATTAAACGTTTCCTTTTCAGGCCGGCTCCTTTCACCAACATACCGCTGTGACTTAACGCAAAAAGTGGCGATACGATGCCTGGTTATCTGGGCAAGAAGCGCGCGGCTTACGCCTTCGACGGCAAAAGTTATACTGACATGTTCTATAGGCGTTAGATGCCCCATGCTTATTATTTTTTTAATAAATTCACGCTGATCATTTTTAGATACTTTTTCGCGCAACTCATCGACACTACAGCTTGAATAACACATTTTCGCCGCAAGCGCAATTATATTTTCGGCATTAGCGGTATGCTCTATGATCGATACTTTTAAATTGGAACGCGCCATTAAACCATCCTGTAAAATAAAAACGCTGTCTGACACTCTAAAAATAAGGCAGGGGGCGAGCGTTTCGCTCACCCCCGCTCATACGATAAATATTTAAGCTCAAAAATATAGTTTTTAAATTTAATTATTATTTTTTAGCTTCTGTATTTACTGCGGCCGGTTTTGCATCGGTTTTGGCGGCCGGTTTAGTTTCTGATTTAGCCGCGGCGGCTTTTTTATTTTTAGGAAGCACCACGGGCTTGATCACTCTTCTCTGCGGTTTGGCGTTTACGCCGATTTCAGCGTTAGCATGTTTTTTCTGGAATTTTTCAACGCGGCCGGCGGTATCGATCATTTTTACCTTACCGGTAAAAAAAGGATGGCATTTCGAGCAAATTTCAACTTTTATCGATTCCATGACGGAACCGGTTACGAAAGTTTCGCCACAGGCACAGCTTACAGTAGCATTTTCATGAAAAACGGGATGAATTTTTTCTTGCATTGGTATTTCCTCCTGAGTAATTTATTTATTTTATATTATGTTATTTACAATTAGTTCAATAAATTATTATAACAACTATTATTAAAAAATATTAAATTTAAAATTCCTTATATTTTAACACACAATCATATAAAAAATCAAGATATTCCTGATTTTTTTTTATATTTTTATATGTACAGCTTATATGTGCCCGTTAATCTTAATTATTTTTTCTTTATTACCGCCATCATAAGTTCGATATAACCTTTATTTTCGAGCGTTTTAAATACCGCATAAAACAGGCCTGAAACAAGATAAGATATAACCGCGAAAAAAATCGCTTTTTCGATCGTTATAATATAAGCGGCCAGTATTATTAACCAGAATCCTATTTGCGTGAGAACGCGCTTGAAAAGCCTGGGTTTATTTTTACTCGCTTTTTTTAAAGCCGGATATGGAACGGTAGAAACCATAAGCGCGGCCGTTAAAAGCATGGCTGCGGTGATGGCGCTGGTATAGCGGTCCAAATCATATATGGTTCCGAATAAAACTAAAGATGCGGCAAATGCCGCTCCGCCAGGTATGGGTAGTCCGAGAAAATAAGGAGTATGAGGCATTATATTAAATCTTGCGAGTCTTAATGCTCCGCAAAGAACGAAAATGAAAGCGACCGTAATTCCAGTAACGCCCGCGGTATCCATGTAACGGTAATACACTAACAGGGCCGGGGCTACTCCAAAAGAAACCATATCGGCGAGCGAATCGAATTCCGCGCCGAATGTTGAAGTGCCGGAAGTCATGCGAGCGATGCGGCCGTCCATAATATCGAATATCATTGAAAAAAATATGTACCATGCAGCCCAGATATAATCTTTAGATATGACAAACTGGATCGCGGCGAATCCGCAAAAAAGATTGGCCGCCGTAAAAATGCAGGGAATAGCGCAGGCGTATATTTTTTTCATTTTACATTTTCTCCAGAGTTGTTTTATCGTTATTGATTTTCTTTATCGTCCGCGCGGTTCGTAAATTCGGCAAGCACGGTTTGACCGCCGATAACGGGTTCCGCCAGCGTTACATTAATTTTTACATCGTCTCTTTTAGGAATAAAAATTTCAACGCGTGAGCTGAATTTTATCATGCCGAAACGATCGGTTTGAACCAGCATATCGCCTTCGGTAACATCGCAAACTATGCGGCGCGCTACAAAACCGGCGATTTGTTTAACTAAAATCTTTACTTTTGAATTCTGGATTCCAATGACATTCATTTCATTATCGAACGAAGCGCGCGGATTGAACGCTGCATCAAAATTACCCGGCCTGTAACTAACATAATCGACAGTGCCTGAAATTGGCGCGCGGTTAATATGAACGTTAAATATCGACATAAATATTGCGATTTTATATGCCGGGCCTTTTATGTAATCAGGCTCTTCGCACTCTTCGACAGCGACTAAAGAACCGTCGGCAGGCGATATAATTTTATTTTCGTCCTCGATAAATTCGCGGTCAGGGTCTCGAAAGAAAAAAGCGCAAAAACCGGCGAATATAAAAAATAAATTCGAAAGCAACCGGCTTGACCGGCGGGTTATAAAACCTGCCGCCATAGAAAATATTATAAAAGGATAACCGTCTTTAACTATTTTCATTAATTCATCATCGCCTTTGCTCTGGAATCGACAGCCGCCGCTCCGGCGGCGGAATTTGCAGCTCGGCCTTCGAAAGCCTCTATTTTACATGCTCCACCCATATAAGGACGTAAAACTTCGGGTACTGTAACGCTCCCGTCTTCATTTTGATAATTTTCGATTATCGCGACAAGAGTTCGTCCTATTGCAAGGCCCGAACCATTAAGAGTATGCACGAATTCAGGTTTCGCTTTAGCGCCCCGTTTAAAACGTATTTTAGCGCGGCGCGCCTGAAAATCTTCAAAATTAGAACACGATGATATTTCGCGATAAGCCTTCTGCGACGGCAGCCATACTTCGAGATCATAACATTTGGCCGCGGAAAAACCTATATCGCCCGTCGATAAAGCCATGACTCTATAAGGCAGGCCGAGTTTACGCAATATTTTTTCAGCGTCAGCGGTAAGCTTTTCGTGCTCATCATAGCTGCTTTCAGGAACGCAAAACTTAACGAGCTCTACTTTATGAAACTGGTGCAGCCGGATTAAGCCTTTAATATCTTTACCATACGAACCCGCTTCGGCACGAAAACAGGGCGTAAATGAAACATATTTCAGCGGAAGCGATTCAAAATCAAGAATTTCATCGCGATGAAGATTGGTAACGGGAACTTCAGCAGTCGGTATAAGATAATAACCGGAAGGGCTCAATTTAAAAAGATCTTCCTCGAACTTGGGAAGCTGGCCGGTGCCGCGCATGGAATCACGATTAACCGCGTACGGGGGTAAAACTTCAAAATATCCATTTTCCATCGTATGCACGTCGATCATAAAACTGATTAAAGCGCGTTCAAGACGGGCGGCCGCGCCTTTTAAAACGGCAAAACGAGCTCCCGTAATTTTAGCCGCTCTGTCGAAATCTAAAATATCGAGCTTAACGCCTATATCGGCATGCGAAAGCGGCTCGAATGAAAATTGGAGCGGCGTTCCGTGGCGTCTGATTTCTACGTTGTCTTCACTGCTAACGCCAACTGGAACGGATTCATGGCATATATTAGGAAGGTAAAGTAAAACTTCTTCTACTTTATTTTCGATTTCAGATAATTCGGCGTCTAATATTTTCACTTTTTCAGCGATAGTTTTCATCTCTTCGAGCTTTGCCTTCGCATCGTTTCCGCTTTTTCTGGCGGCCGCGATTTCTGAATTGGCACGATTTTGAAGACATTTTAATTCTTCGACCTCTTTTATTACCTCGCGGCGACGTATATCGAGCTGTAAAAACCCGTTTAATTGGCCGATAGTAACATCCTGCTGGTTCTGCATTAAAAATTTAACGCCTTCCGGAGTTTTATAAAAGCCGCGAATTTCTTCGGCGTTTTTATCGTTTCCCGAATTATTTTTATATAAACCGATCGTTTTTTCATCGATATCGAATATAGAACGAGCTATGAGACCGCGTTTCACTTTAGGCATATCGGAACGCATCATTTTAGGATCGAGCATATAAACTCCCTTCACTCAGCAGCTGCGCGATCATAAATTAACGCGCCGCTTTTTTCAAGCTTCAAGCCGTAAAATTATTATATCAAAAACAGGGCCGGATTTCAATAAAAAAATTCGGCCCTGAAAATCTATTTAGCCATCCGGCTTATGTGTTATTGTCCGAGAACGTATTTTTTATAAGTATCATCATAAAAATCTATAGCGCGGCGCATATATTCACGATGCTGCGCATAAGTGCCAGGAAAAAACGCGCCTTTAAATCCGGCAAGGCATACGTTACGCAATCCTTTCGCGTCGATATCGCAAATTTTCATCAACGACATATATTCGTCGGTAACCGTAACTCTTGAAATAACTCTGTTGTCCGTCGAAATAGCTACGCGCAGGCCGTATTTTAAAAAATCTTTTACGGGATGCAATTCAAGATTACGCAATGAAGGCAGCGTTTGCGAATTCGATTTAAGGCAGACTTCAACGGTCGTCCTTTCGCGGGCCATCCGTTCGGCCGTTTGATTCATGTACTCTATCTTCTGTTCTTTAGACATATCGGTGCCGTCAGGATTTTTACGCTGCATTTTTTCCCATTGGAACAACTGCGTTCCATGGCCTATGCGGCGCACATGACAATATTTTATGGCGCCCATAATACTTTCAGGGCCGTATGCTTCGCCGGCGTGGCATGTGGTATGAACGCCGCTGTTGTAGCAATATTCAAACGCTTCTTTATGCACGTTCGCGGGAAAACCGTCTTCGCGGCCGGCCAGGTCGAAACCGACGACGAGATATCCTTTTTTCATCGAGCTCACCGCGAGTTTAGCGATTTCTTCAGAAGCCATAATCGCTAAATTTTGAAGATGATCGCCGGTATGCAGTTCATAAAGCGTTTTATAATAATCGCCCATGGCGGGCATTATCATACGCATGGCGCAGAGTATCATACCGCAGCGATAAGGAAGCGCGCCATTCAGCTTTACTTCATCTTTCGAATTGAATTCGTCCATAGCGCGGCGTAAGCCTCTATCTATCGATTTGATTATATCTTCCCAGCCGAGCGTTTTACTCCAGTGTTTTTGAGGCGCGAAACGCATTTCAAAATACCTTACGCCTTCGTTAAATTCGTCGCATGCGATTCTGTATGCGACTTCTTCAAGACTTTCAGTATTGCGCAGCACGCAATTCACTAATTCGAATGGAACTAAATATTCCATAAGACTGTTATATTCGTGTTTGAATACTTTTTCTTCAAGCTCTTCGGCCGTGCCGGATTTAATGCCTTCAATGCCGAGCGCTTTAGCTTCGGCTATAAGGTCCACTTTTTGCTCTCTGGCCAGCTCTACTATGGTTTTAGCGCGAACCGAACCGTCAAGATGCATGTGAAGATCGGTTTTAGGAAGTTTTAAAACCTGCTCTCGCGTTATATTTAATGACATAAACTACCCCTTTCGATTTTTTCATTTTCGTATGTTTGCGTTATGTTAGAGATACATATTAACATATTTTACAAAATTACTCAATATTCTCATTATAAAAACGATTAAAATATTCATATTTTTTAAATTTTTGCGCGGCGGAGTTATATATTATGATAGCATCGGTCTTATTTAAACGGTTATTTTTACGAAAATAAATCGTGTTTCCGCGATCATCTGAATTTTTTCGCCGCGTATAAGTATATTTATCTGAAATTACATAATTAGCTTTAATACAAAATGGATTGGCAAGATCGGAATAAAATATTTTTAATAAATCAGCTGCTACGGCTGGCGATCTGAATATAACTCCGGCTTCGCGAGAATATAGAAGCCCGCTTTTAGAAATATTAGCGCTTCCGACATATACCAGTTCTGAATCTATAACCGCAGCCTTCGAATGCATCATGCCCCGGTTTTCGACTATTCCGAGCGGCGCGAGATTAAATAAATAAACGTCGAACCCGTCTTTTACGAGACGGTCTATGCCGTTGCGGGCGGACTGATAAAGCGGATTTTCGTCGGTGTATGTGCGTTCCTCGATTATTATTTTAACATCGACCCCGCGGTTTCTGGCCGCTTTAAGGCTTTCATAAACTCCGCCGAAATCGGAGTAGTAATCGATTTCAAAAAATATCGTTTCGCGCGCCATATCGAAAAGGCGAGACAGAGAAGGCTGATAATTAGCTATATATGGATTATTTAATATATTCGGGGCGGCTTCTATTAATAAAAAATCAGAAGGCCGTGGCCTGTATTCATTATAATCTACCGCCGGATCGCGTCCGGCTTCGATCGCGCCCGCGATATTCCAATCGAGCTCAAAAATTCGCTTCATATTAAAAGCGAAGTTTTTATCATCTATAATAACGGCAGTTTCACGATTTTCAAAAAATCCCATAAAACTATAATTGGTGCCGCCCACAACGGTATAACGGTTATCTACGAGTATGGTCTTACAATGAATCGAACCATAAATGTTACTGAATTTCTTTAAATCTAAAAAACGCACTTCAATTCCCTTATATTTATTTTTAAGTTCCACTGCCAGCGTTTTATCGGCGTGCGCAATATCCGCCAGCAAAAGTTTAATTTTAACGCCGCGCGCCGCGGCATTTTTAATGGAATCGAGAAATTTAGAAGATACGTTTTTTTGAATATAATAAGTTTCAAATATTATTTCTTCACGAGCGTTATCCATTAAAGCGGAAAACGCTTCTTCTGAATTTAAAAATTGCGGAGAATTAAGTTCCGGAGGAGTGGTTTCGACTATGCTGACACGCCCGGCATCGATATTTTTAAGATTTTTTATAGCTCCGGAATGAAAAGACGAACTAAAAGCGGAAACGCAAAAAAAAGCGGAAAGG
Source organism: uncultured bacterium (assembly GCA_964421195.1). Lineage (GTDB taxonomy): Bacteria > Muiribacteriota > UBA9980 > UBA9980 > UBA9980 > UBA9980. The sequence continues at coordinate 24,537 of CAYQWL010000038.1, forward strand.
GCGATATAAAAAAATAAAACCGCGCATACCTTCGAAGCATAGTTTCTTTGAACTTTAAAGATAAATTCAGTAAACATTTTTCCTCCATTTTTTAATTTTTTAAATATTTTTTATCGGTCGCGTGAAACTTTATGTTCGGCAATTTCGGCCGCTCTTTTATATATTTTTTCAGGCAGGCCGCATTTGCGGGCGAGTTTAATGGCGTTAACGACGGTTACGGGGCCTTTAAGCAGTCTGTATGTAAAAACGCTTTCGAGACTTTCGGCCGCGGCCGTTTTTTCTTCCAGATGAAAATTCCCGACTTCGGGCGCTTCAGCGGTGTCGCCAAGCCCGGTTAATTCGCCGTCGTGAGTGGCCATTATAAACTTTCCCCCGGAATCTCGAAGATATTCAAGCGTGGCCCGGCATAAAGCGACTCTTTCCCGGTTATTCGTGCCGTGAAAAAGCTCATCGAAAATGGCGAAGACTTTATGCGGTCCAGAAAGACGATCTGTAACGGCCTTCACGCGTAATAACTCGGAATAAAAATGGCTGACGCCTGCTTTAATTGAATCGGTTATTCTAATATCGGTAATAACGACGAATGGCGTCAATTCTAATTCACGGGCCCTGACGGGCGCTCCGGCGAGCGATAAAATTACGCTTATAGCGATAGATTTTAACAGCGTAGATTTGCCCGACATATTCGAGCCCGTTACGATAGCTATATCGAGGGTATCGTCGAATGTTATGGAATTTTCTACGGCGTTTTCATATTTAATTAACGGATGAACGATATCATTAATCTTTATAAAGCCTTTTCCATCTTTAATTTCATGAATATCTCTTATAACCGCGAAATTATATTCGGGAAGATCGATTTTAATATTAGCGAAAGAAATTAACGCCTCCAATTCCGCGAGAGCGTCGATAAATTCAAAAAGTTCGTTTTTAATTTCGTTAGTTTTACGCTCGATACGTTCACAGAATAAAAGTTCCGATAAAAAAACGGCGTCCAGAATAACTGGAATTGGCACGAACATTAAATCGGCTATAAAAGTAAGCGTTTCAAGCTTTTTATAAAAGGGCGGGCCGTTCTTTATATCGTCGTATTTTTTTCTGCCGCAAAGCGGAGCCGCTATTGTACGAAGCAGGGACGAATCGAATTTTTTATCATAAAAAAGAGCGCTTAATTTATAAAAAGGCCCTGCAAAAAAAGGCATCGACATATAATTTTTTTTAATATCCGCGCACTTATAAAAAAATAAAGCGATCAGAACAAAATTAATAACATAAATTACGGCGAATATGTTATAAAGACCGGCCGCCAGGCTTATGATAGCCGAGAGCGCGAGCGCCATAAGCGCGAGCCTGAAAATAAAATTATGTATAAGAAGCGAAGGCGCCGTCAGGGCCGATATAAATTCACCAAACTTGCGGCCGCGCAATTCATAAAGCACGCACATCGCCTTTTGAACAAAAACGGGATCATTTGCAAGTTCCGCAACCGCGCTCTGCCTGTTTTTAATAGTTTCAGTTTTTAAAAGCGGCGATTTTATATAATTATATGTTTTTTTAACGCCAACGGAAGTCTGGGCGGTGTTATACAATGAAAATAAATTGGCGTCGCCTGTAAAAAAATCAAGATCATGAAGTATTTCGCCGGCGATATCGTACGAATCTGAATTATTCAAATCGCGCGGCGGGGCGTCTAAAAATGGATGACTTATATTTTCTTTAATAAAAAATTTATCATAATCTTTATGCCCTTCGATGTTTTCTTCACGGCGTTTTAACCGTTCAATGGCAAGCGCCGATTCAGCGCGGCTTTTTTTTAATTTTTCTATAACCGAATTATGACGATAAATAAGCCACGCAAAAACAAAAATCATAATACAGGCTAAATAAATCGCGGCCTCCTGGCTATTATTAAAAAAAAGCCAGAAACACGAAAGTAAAATAATAAAAGCCAGAAGCCTTGAATTCGCGAACATAAAATCTGCTCTTTCGAGCCTGATAATTTCCGCGGCTGATACGTCAATCATCTGTTGCATCGAACGTCTTAATACTTCTTTTCTTTTTATAATTTCTTCTTTTTCTACTTTCATAAAATCATCCTTCCAATTCGTCGATTTTTTTCGACTGCGTTATTATAATAAGTAAATTATCAATTGTCAATCGTTATTGCCGCTTAATTGTTATTGTCTCGCCTGGCGGCTTATTTATAGATTTATTTATTTTAGATGAATATAAATAAACCAAAAATACTTGAATTTTTT
>CAYQWL010000039.1:0-26622 GCA_964421195.1 uncultured bacterium
TACGGTGTTTGCCGTCTGAATTAAGAGCGAAAGCCGCGCATTCAAAGGCGCGCGCGGCGGCCATGGCGTTTCTTTCGATGCATGGTATCTGCACCAGGCCGAGTATTGGATCGCATGTAAGGCCGAGATGATGTTCGAGCCCTATTTCAGCGGCATATTCTACCTGATATATGGTTCCGCCGAGAAGTTTGGCGGCGGCGGCGGCGGTCATGGCGCAGGCGACCCCAATTTCGCCCTGGCAGCCGACTTCGGCTCCCGATATGGATGCGTTCTGTTTGGCGATGTTTCCAATAAGTCCGGCTGTCGCCATAGCCTTTACGATTTTAGTATCGCTGAAATTATAGCTTTTTTTTAATAAATATAAAACGGCCGGTAATACGCCGCAGGAACCGCATGTGGGCGCCGTTACTACGAGGCCGCCTGACGCATTTTCTTCTGAAACGGCGAGCGCGTATGCGAAAAGCATATTTAGTTTGTGTAAGATTTCTTCACCGTTAGCGGATTTTAAATGATATGAATATGCTTTTCGCGCTAAGTTAAGCCCGCCGGGCAGGCGGCCTTCCGCTTCGAGTCCGCGCATTATAGCTTTTTTCATGGCGTCCCATGCCGCGCCCAGATGTTCGTAAAGCGAATCGTCTTCGTGTTCTTCGACGTAATCGCTTAAAAGCCGGCCGTTAGTGTCGGCCCAGGAAAGTATATCCCTTAAATTAGTAATTGGATATATATCCGCGCCAGCCTTAAAAGTTCCTTCTTCATCCGATAAATCGCCGCCTCCGATGCTATATACGCGCCAGTCGCCGATTTTATTTTCAGAAGCGTCGAACGCTTCGAAAAACATTCCGTTAGTGTGCAATGGCAAAATTTCATTTTCTTTAAAAATTATATCGCAAACGGCCGGTTTTAATTCGTTTATTATGGCCGCGTCGGTTAAATGTCCCCTGCCGGTCGCGGCCAGACTGCCATAAAGCGTTACTTTGTACGACGCTCCGGCGGTTTTTCCTTTAAATATCGAAGCGGCGCGGCGCGGACCCATTGTATGGCTGCTTGAAGGTCCGAATCCTATTTTATATATTTCCTTAACTGATTTCATATTGCATTCACTCCATTTTATTTAAATTTATTATTGAATTCATTATTCTATTTAGTTTATCGCGTAATACGGCATAAAGCGTGTTTACTTCTTCGACTTTTAATTTTTCGCCGAAAATGAATAAAATAAATACGCCGAGCGGAATAAGCACGCTGAGCGTGAATAAATTATATAAAGTACGCCATCCGAAAAATAAAGATTTAGTATGAATAAAAACCCCGTCGTATAAATAAAAAAGCATAAGTCCCATAAGAAAAGAAGCTGCGGTTATTTTGATAAAAGATAATGTTATTTTCATAACGTTTAATTTCGGTATTTTAAATTTGATAAATATAAAAAGAATAATAAAGTTAAGAATCATAGCTATAGATGTGGCTAAGGCCAGGCCGAAATATGAATATTTATCTATTAATATAAAATTAAGCGTTATGTTACATGCGACTGAAGCAATAGAGGCGATAATCGGTATTTTTGTATCGTTAAAAGCGTAAAAAACGGGAGCTAATATTTTAACGGCTGAATAACCGAAAAGTCCGATAGAATAACCTAATAGAGCATGAGCGGTATTAAGCGTATCGGCGTGTCCGAACCGGCCGTGTTCGTAAAGTAAAGATACGATGGGTTCTTTTAAAAAAATAAGGCCGAAAGTCGAAGGAATGGTGAGTAAAAAAACTAAAGAAAGCGAACTGGCGATAGTTCCAGGTAATTTTTCTTTTTCGTTTTTAGCTATTTGCGCCGAAATGGCCGGCAGAGTAACGCTCGATATCGCAACGCCGAAAAGGCCTATCGGAAGCTGCATGAGGCGGAACGAATAGTTGAGATATGAAATCGCGCCGTCGATAAGTTTCGAGGCGAGCCAGGTGTTTATGAAAACGTTCAGCTGCGTGGCGGCGAGTCCTAATGTAGCGGGCAGCATGAGTCCGGCTATCCGTTTCAGGCCTTCATGTTTGAAATCTATAATAAAACGGAATCGATAACCTATTTTTTTTAAGCTGATATATTGTATCGCCATTTGAAGCGAACCGCCAATTAAAACACCCCACGCCATGCCTGTAATAGGCTCATATCCCAGAAATTTAAGAATGTAGCATACGCTGAAGCCGGAAAATATCATTCCGGCATTAAAAAGTGTCGGAGCGAAGGCGGGGATGAAAAAACGGCCGTGCGAATTTAACATTCCCATAAAAACTGCGGCGGCCGATACGAGTATTAAAAACGGGAAGGTGATTCTTGTCATTAATACAGTGAGTTCGGTTTTTCCAGGGATGCCGGAAAAACCTGGCGCCATATATCGTACTATGTCTTCGGAATAAAGCATTCCCGCCGCGCATATAATGCCCGTAATAGTTATCAGAGCGGATAACGCTATGTTGGCCAGCCGGTTTGTTTCTTCCGGACTTTTCGTGTTTTTATATTCTGAAAAAGTTGGTACGAATGCCGATGAAAGTGCGCCTTCGGCGAAAAGATCGCGCAGCAGGTTGGGGATCTTAAATGCAACGTTGAAAGCGTCGGTAAATATTCCGGCGCCAAAAAGTCCCGCGAAAGTCTGTTCGCGTAAAAGTCCGAATATTCTTGAAATAAAAGTCGCGAATCCAACATAGCCAACGTTTTTAACGAATTTTGCCTGTTCGTTAGAAGACGGCGCAGTTAAATGCGCTTCAGACGAAATGTTATTGGACAAATTTTGCGCTTCAGGCGGTTGTTTTTTTGTATCGCCACGCTCTGACGGTAACTTTGTATCGTTTGTCCCGGCCGTAAATTGTTTATTTAAAATATCGTAGTTAAGCGGATCTTTATTTATTGTCATCGCCGCCGATTTTCGTCTTTACTTCGGAACCCATGCCGCTCACGGAAACCGATCGCGGAATAACGTTGAATGATAGTTTGATTTTCCGTTTGTTGCAGGCATCGATTAAATTAGCCGAACTGAAGTCGAGTTCGGAATTTATATCGGCCGGCGGCGAATTGAACGGCGATGTGTCGCAAATGGTAAGCTCTACGCATTGCCCTTTAGATGGATCGGGCGTCCTGAATATATATTCGGGAAATACCGAAAAATCATGACCGCCAATATTTTCAGAAATAAGTCCCGGACTCTGACATTGCGGGTCTATTATTTTCCAGCCTGTATAACGCATGACGCCCGGATCGGCCGCAGCCCCCATGATTACCGGCGTACTTATTCCATGAGAAAGATTAACGCCCTGTTTGATTAACGATTTATTTATATTGTCGTAAGCCAGAACTTTAAATATTAACCGCACGTCTTCTGAAATGGTAAGCGCGTTTTTAAAACGTTCGCGTTCGGGCTGCGACAGTTTTTGCATGGTATCGGAAAGCCCCGCGTAATCGAATTCCCAGACTGCCGCGTTATCGGAATAGGGGGCGTCTGCGAGATCGGAGTTGGGTACGCTGAATATGTCAGTATGATTGGTTTCGGTATTGCTTACGATTATAATCGGGTTCGGCCGCCGGTCGTCGAAAACATAAATGTTACAGCATAGCCTGTGCGTGTTATACTTAGAAGTAATTCCGGGAATGGGCGGAACGGCCATAATCGTGTTTAAAAGATTATTATAAACCGTGTTGTCGTTTATTAAAGACCGGTCTGGAATTATCCAGTTAGCCGAAGAATCGCAGGCGGCGAAGGTAAGCCGCATTGCTTTAATACCGCGTGATTTATATTCGAGAGCGCTGTTTGCATCGACCGGAACAAAATCGGACATGGAAGCGTAATTAAGCGGCAGTCTGGATTTTTCGCTTCCGGCGGTCCGTTCAATTTCCATTTCGAGACCGGTTATCGGAACGCTTATTATGTATGCCACTTTATCGTCAGGACGAGTTGCGGTAGTTAATTTTATATTTTTTATTGTAACGCCCTGTATTTTAGAAATTTGAAAAGGTCCGAGATATGAAAATTTACCGTTAAGCGGATATGAATCGTCGAGATGTTCGTAAATAGTAGAATCGAGTTCGAACGGATCTGTGAAAAGCTGTCCGGGAGGATTGTTATAATCGTAGGGCCGGTATTTTTCGGTGTAGGTTTCGACAAGGAAATAACCGTCGATATTTTTAATATTGTGTTTGAGTTTTGATTGTTCTGAAATGCCGAATGGGTTATCGTCGATTATCGTGATAATTATTTCGTCTGGATTGGTTTGATATTTTGAAGTTAGCCCGGAGCTGGTAATTTTTGCGTTAAATTCCGATATTTTATTTCCGCATGTGCCATAAAGAGCTGCTGGCGTGATTCTTGCATTATGCGGCGGTTCGTTGTCCACTACGGTAAATGCAAATTTACCCCAGGCTTCTTGAGTTTTTGGCCAGCCGTTAAGCAGCGTCGTTCCCGCAAAAGCATTCCATTCATAATCTACGACGCATATAATCATCGATTCGTCCATCGGATCGGTCGGCGTGTCAAAAACGTAACGCATTACCGAGGTTTCTATATCTCCGGCGGGCCCCTGATTGACTATTAAATCGGGCATGTGGTCATTAAGCGTTATTTTAGTGCCGTCAAAGTTAAGAATAATCCATTTAACGCTATTGACCCGTATGAGCTGTGCTCTAAAATCATTTTCGTCGCCGAGCGCGAGCGAGCGCGCTTTAATTCTTAATAAGTCAGTTAGAGAAGTTTCGAGATCATTTTTTAAAAATTGAAAAGTATATAAATATCCTTGATGAATCGGTATTGATGAGTCGAACAATTTATTGATTTTAATTTCCGGAAATATTTGGGTGAATGGAACGGAAAGATCGGGTAGGGCATAAGCGAAAGAGAGGCCGCAAATATATGCTGAAATGATGATTACAAGTATATAGATAAAAAAAAGGTTTAAAAAACGAAATAGAACCGGTATGTTATTTATTTTTTTATTCATGTAATATAACACCTTTATTTTCTTTCTACTTCGACTATTTTAGTTACTTCTTTTTCACGTCTGATATTCATTCCATCATAAACCCATCCTTTAACGGTGAGCTCGACGGTCTGTTTATTATAAAGCTGCTGGCCTTTAACGGCGAGCACTTTTACTTTCGAAGCCGCGAAACCATGTTTATAAGGCGTATTTCGTTCCGCCGTGATCGGGTCTGTATCGGGTCCGCCGAATCTTATATCGTCGGTAAACGCTTTTATGAAAACATTTAATATACCATTAAGCGGTTCTTCGGAAGTTCCGACGTAAGCTGGATCCTGAAGCATTGAATCACGGTTGTCTCCCGGCGCGGTTAGATATTGGGGGCCTGGATTGAAATCGAGCTCTTTAGGATTCGGATTAACGGGTTTTTTTCCGTTTTGTATTCTTTCCGCCGCTATTTTAAAGGAAAAATAAGGATTTTTGAGTTGTGAAATAGAAAGCGCGTCGTAGCATTCGGTCGGCATCATCGATACCTTTAAAAGCGCCAGTTGAGTGCCGCCCTTAGCTAAATACAGGGCTTTGCGCCCCCAGACGTCCTGATAATTCATACGCCGGTTCGATGAATTCCAGCGCATTAAAGTGAAAAAAAACATTATAAATATGAACATGCCTATTAGAATCATGGGAATAAGCATTCCGCGCCTTCCGGCTGCCGCCGCGAAACCGCCGTTGAAAAAAAATTTTACCCGGCAGTTTCGATATGAATTTTTCGTAATAATATGATTTTGCATAATCGACCGCCTAACCGCCATGCTTTTCTACGAGGCTTAAATTAGCCTTCATGGTAACGAATTTTTCAGTTCTATCGCGTCCTGAAACCGGATCTTTCCATTTTATGGAAAGAATTATTTCTTTTAAAAATGTTTTATTTTTATGTTTGGTGATTTGCGATAATTTTAATTTAACTGGAGTGTTCCAGCGTTTCGGATCGTTTTTAATGCTTTTAATATCGTTTCCAGGTTCGGCTAATTCGCTTTCTGAAGATTGGCGTTTAATGTAGGGCGTTTTTCGATAGCCGAATTCAATATCTTCGTTAGCGATCGTTTTGATTTCGAGTTCGAGCTTAAAAACGCATGATTTTATTTTTAATTCATTGTTATCACTGCCGTCTTCGTCAGGCATGCCTGAAATTTGATCTAATTTGAGAGTATCGTCAACGGCGTCGTAGTCGATATTATCGAGAATACGGTCTAAAACGCTGCTTGCTATTATTCCAGCCGTGTTTTCCATATCGGTTGCCGATGTTTGTTTAACCGAACTCATTAAATAGCCGAATGAAGGGATCGCGGCGAGTACGAATAACGCAATTCCCACGAGTATTTCAGTAATTGAAATAGCCCTGACGTTCAAATGTTTTATAATATTAAAATTTATGGAATCGCTGCCTGTTTTTATAATCATACTGGTTTCACCTTAATCGGGAATCGGGCTTTTATAAAGCTTCGTTAGGCTCCACATTTACTACTACCTGCGTGCTTTTAACGAGCGGTTTTACATTGCGGCCCTGATTTTCAGGCGGCGCTACGGTTATTTCTATGCCGAACATCTTTCCTTTTTCAATTTTTGAAGCGTTTTTTTGCGGAACGAATCTTACGCTTTTTACATCGTGAATTAATACGCGGCTGTTGATGAGTTTATCTACCGGCGGGTCAAGTGTCGGAACGCTCGAAGGATCGCCGTCCCATAAAACCGATTTTTTTTGATAAAGAAGTTCGCCTTTTTCGTTTAATTCGAATTCAGATTCTTCGATTAAAGCGGCCTGGTTGTCAAGTTTAGTTTCGAATCCTTTTTTTTGCGGTCTGCGGCACATTTTAAAACGCATGAGCCTGTCGCCGGGTTTAGCGCCTTCAGCGCTTAATAGTTTTGAGTTGTAATAAAAATCGAAGGCCGAATTATGAGGCGCATCGGGTTTATTATTCGTTTTATAATAATTGCCCGGCATGGTAGAAACCATGACGGATGTATTTTTAATATCTTCCTGAAATTGTCTGAAACCTACGTTAATTTCTTGAGTGAGATTCGCCATCCATACGCCGGCGTTAAAATTTTTATGACCGGCTATGAATAATTGATAAAAAACGCCAAGCAGCATGGACATTATAGCCGCCGCTATCAAAACTTCAGTTACTGTAAAAGCTCTTTTTTTTAACATAATTTACCGTGCCGCCAGTCTAACGATATTATTTTATTTAATGTTTTGAAATTACCCTGTTTATTAAGCCGTTACGCCGGCTATATAATTTTTGGCCTCTTCGATGGTGCTGAATACAAGTATTTTTTGATTGACTTTAGTTATTTTTAAAACTACCATTATCGATGGTTTGGGATTGATAATAGTCAGCGCGCCGCCCGTTTCACATATTTTTTGATAAATCATTAAAAGCGTTGAAAGCCCCATCGAATCAATAAAATTAACCGCGGTGAAATCGAGTAAAATATATTTAAAGCCTTTTGAAATACAATTAAGCGCGGCATTTTGAAATTCAGAGGATGAGAGAAGATCGATAGTGCCCGTCATTTTTAAAATAATAATACCGGTTTTAACCGCGGCAGGTTTTTCGCCGGCTATATTTGAAGAATCGTTCCGGAAGTTTAGCATGATATAGTCTTCTTTGAGTTCGGCCTGGAACGCGCCGAATTGATTTGCCGGCGGTTTCGAATCTTTAGAAATATTTTCCATGATTAATTCCCCGCTTTACTTTGTTAAATAACGGGCGGCTGAAGGCCGCTGCGCTGCGTTCAGGCAAGATATTACACTGTAAAAGCTTTTTATTTTAATATTTTTTTATCGGCTATTGCCTGTTGCGGAACGTTACTATCTTACTATCTCCTGTATCCATGATACTTTAAATATTATATAAAGTCAAGTGCCGTGTTTGTTTTTTTAAAAAAACATATTTTTACCAATCTTTTGTGCTGTCGTTAGTTTTTTTCTTTTTACTTTCCGGCGTGCGCTCGCCTCCCATCATGCGGCGCATCATTTTTTCATGAAGGCTTTCCGGATCCATATCGAAAATATCCATTGCGTCGTCATCCGATTCGGCTTTTTTAATTCGTTTTTTATTTCGCTGGTAAAGATGTTGAACGCGCGTTTCGTCGTTTTCGAGATCTTTTAAAAACATTTTCAACCTGTCCGGGTCTATTTTCATGTTCTTATATTTTTCTATATTTTGTTTATCGGCTAAATTTTGATTGCCGGTTTCGCTTGCGGCTCCGTTATTTTCGGATTTGTCGTTATTTTTTTCATTCTGCCGGGCATTCTGTTCTTTCTGATTATCGTCTTTTTTATTTTCGTTATTTTCCTGTTTTTGCGTTCCATTTTTATCCTGATTTTCTTCGTTATGATTTTGATTGTCGGAGTTTTGCTGATTTTCACCGTTTTCGGCTTTATTTTCATTTTTATTCGTATCGTTTTTATCGTTTTTATCGTTTTTGTTTTTTGTATTATCGGAGTTTTGATCTTTCTGGTTTTGCTGATGTTTTTTCATTTCTTCTTCTAATTTTTTACGGGCGAGTTCGAGATTGTGAAGGGTATCTTCGTCATCCGGTTTTATTTTAAGCGCGCGTTCATAACTTTCGATGGCTTTTTTATAGTCGGATAGTTTGAAATAAGCGTTGCCTGTATTATAATGCGGTTCGAATCGAGTGTTCTGATTATCGGCTTCCGCGGCGGCGTTGAATGCTTCTATAGCTCCTCTATAATCGCGATTTTTATAGCGCGCGCATCCGGTATTGTAATTATTGACTATGTCTTTTGGGCTAAGTAATAAAGCGCTTTGAAATCGTGCTTCGGCTTCGTCGTATTTGTTTTTAGAATATAATCCGGCACCCTGCGACATATATTGTGAAATTTTATCGCTGAACGTTGAGTATTCTTTTTTAACAGGCGGAACTGGAGTTTGGGCAAAAAGTTTTCCGCCGGAAGCTGAAAACGTGTTAAGTAAAAAAGAAAGGTAAAACGCCGCCGTTAAAAATAAAAAAGTGTTTTTAACGATGCTTCGCGCCGGAATTAAAGAATCTGCTATAAATAAAATAAGCGCGGCGAGAGCGAAATAAGCAAAAAGTTCTTCGGCTACGTTAAAACTCGATACTCTGAGTGCGCGTTTTTTAATTTTTTTTAGTCCATCGATCATTTTGACCAGGCTGTTTTGATCGGAAACGTGAAAATAATCGCCGCCTGCTTCAGAAGTGATATCGATAAGCACTCGTTCGTTTAATTTTGTGACTACGTCTCTGCCGTTGAATTTTTTATATACGGCGTTTCCCCATATATCGTGTGAAACCGGTATTTTTACGCCGCTTTTAGATCCTATGCCCACTCCGTGTATTACTATACCGTTTTTATATGCCTGCCTGGCGGCTTCAACCGGCCTGCCGTCGTGGTCTTCTCCGTCGGTAAAAAGCACTATTACGCGAGCGGCTTCGTCATTTTTATCGAAACGTTCTTCGGCGGTTTTAATTGCAAGATCTAAACGCGTGCCGCCTTTATCGAGAAGGTCGAAATCTACCTGCATTAAAAGAGATTTTGCAGCCGCATGATCGAGCGTGAGCGGGCATACGCATCCCGCTTCGCCGGAAAAAGCCACTATAGAAACGCGGTCGCTTTTAAGATTATCGATAAGATGTGAAACTACAGCTTTAGTTATATCGAGGCGGTTGTCTCTGCCAAGATCCAAGGCTTTCATCGATTCGGAAACATCGATAGCGAAACAAATATCGATGGAACTGGCTTCGATTTCTTCGGGTTTTTCGAGCCCCTGCGGCCTTGCCGCCGCGAATATTGTCAACGCGGCGGCGGCGAGAAATATGGTAATTTTAACGGTCGTGTTATATCGTGATGTAAAATTAGCGAGCGAGGCATAATTGCGGGTGGAAAATATTTGCTCGCGTTTTTTTAGAGCGGAACGTAAAATGATTTTAAAATAATATACCATCAGCGGAATGCATAATAACAGTAATAAAAACTCTTGAAATGCAAACTTCAAAGGAATCACCTTTTCTCGTCCGGTTTTATGCTTTTTATTTTTAATAAGCAGGTGTTTCGATTGGCTGCCGGCGCCAGGCGCTATGAATCCGGGGCGCGGGAAGCGAACATCGAAACTACGGCCTGTTGATTTTTGTTTGAAGGTATAATATTATACCCTTTCTATATATTCACTGGTGCGGGTATCGATTCTTAAAATTTCGTCCTGATTAATAAAAAGCGGCACCTGAATTTCGAGGCCGGTTTCCATGCGTGCCGTTTTGGTAGCTCCGGAAACTGTATTGCCTTTTACGCCCGGTTCGGTATATTCAACTTTTAAATCTACCGTGATCGGGAGAATAATGCCGATGGGCTTGTCTTCGTAATATTGAATCTGGCATTGAGAATTAGGCGTCATATAAAGCATGGCGTCGCCAAGGTCTTTTTCAGTGAGAACGACCTGTTCATAAGATTGCGTATCCATAAAATGATATTCTTCGCCGCTTTGATAAAGATATTCCATCGTTTTATGTTCGAGATCGATTACTTCGATTTTATCATGAGCTCTGAAGCGGTTTTCGGCGATGGAACCGGTTCTGAGATTTTTAATTTTAGTTTGCATCATGGCGCGCCAGTTTCCCGGTGTTAAGTGTTGAAAAGCCACGACCATAAATAATTCGTTATTCATTTTAAAAATAGTCCCTTTTCTTAATTGCGAAGCGTCGATGATCATTATTTTATTCCTCCATTTATATTTTTTTTAGAAAGCCGTTTACATTCCCTTTTAATTTATATTCATTTCTGTAATTACTTTATTAGCCATTTATTTTTTTTTACTTTTACCGCCCTTAAGACTGTCGAGAATCATTCTTTTTTTAGCTTCATTATTTAATTTCGCCGCATTTTCGGAATTTAATGGCTTGAGCGTGCCGCCGGAAGTTATATCTTCGCCCGGTTCGATTTTATCATGAACGGGTTTCTTTTTTTCTATTGTCTGCGTCACGGCGAGCGAAACGTATTTAATTTCGTTGACGTAGCTGGTAAAGTTATCTTCGAGATCGATTTTAAAATTAGCCATTATTTGACTGTCTTCGCCTTTTATTATATTAATGAGCGATGTTTCTTTTTTTCCGATATTAGCTTTCAGTTTTTCGAACGCGCCTTCGTTTTTATTTTCCGCGCCGCCTGAAATCGTTTGTGAGCTCTGCCGGGCGTTGTTTTGAACAGCCGGCGCGGCATTTACTTCGTTTTTTTGAAATGGTTGTTCCGTTCCTGCGCCAGATGTTTTTTTATTTTCATCTGGTTCTCTGGCGGAGTCTTTTTTTACCGGTTCGCTATGTAAAGCGGCATCGAGCTGTTCGCCGGAAGTGTTAATTGTTTTTTTTATCGAAGGCTGAACGTTTTTTTCTTTTAAAGCTCGTTTATAATTATCTACTTTTTCAAGAGCATATGCCGATCCTATTTTTATAAGGGCCTGCATCGCGTTATTTGATATGCTTTTTTCCGCGTCTTCGACGGCCGTGCAGAGTATGTTTACAGCCGTGTCGCTGGCTATATGCTGAAGCGCAAAAATAGCGGAGTCTTTCATCCAGAGTTGATCGGATTTTATCATGCCGCCGAGCACTTCGAGCATTTCATCAGCTCGAAATTTAGAAAGAGCTTTTACCGCGTTAGCTTTAATACGATTATCGGGATCGTTTATAAAAGGAACGATGTAAGCGATAATTTTTTCGGTGCCGGCTAATTCTAATCCTTCGATAGCGTTAGCCCTGACTCGCGGATCGTCGTGGTTTAAAAAAACGCTCAGCCGATCGATATGTTCCGTGCCGCCGTACTTCCCGACTAATTTGACAAGGCTCGCTATAACGAAAGGGTCTTTTTCATTTTTTAACATATTGATTATAAGCGGAAGCGCTTCCATGTTAAAACCTATTGAAAGAGCTTTTAACGCGCGCTGGCGGTTTTGCGGATCGGCGCTTGATAACAGCGCCTTTAAAGTATCTATATTGGTTCCGCTGGAAGAGGCGGCTATTTCCGGCTCGTTTTTTTGCAGCGAATCTTTTATTTTTTTAATGGTTTTTTTGGCGAAATAACGGGTGGCAGGGTCGGAAGCGACACATAATTTTTCAATGATCGCGTTAATTTCCGGATCATAAAGTTCGCCTGCCGCTATGATGGCGTTATGACGCAGGGTACTGTCAGCCGAGTTTAAATTATTAATTATGTCTTCGCGGGTGAAATTTTTAGAAGCCAACCTTTCGCTCCTTGAAGCCAATCTTTCGCTCTTTATTTTTTGTCTGGATATGCTATCAAAATTATATATAAAAGTCAAGTTTTAAAATCGTGATGTCATTTAAAAAGTGTACGTGCGGTGCGTTTTACCTGAAAATTGAACGGTTCTAATTTTTGAGCCGTATCCATTAAATTACGTGCTTTTTTAATATCGCCCGTATTATAATAACAATAAATAAGCTTGCATAAAACGGAGCAGTTTTTGGGGCTCAGTTTAAGGGCATTTTCAAAGAAAATCAACGCGTTTTGCGGCGAATCGAGAATTAATAGAAGGCGCCCGGCGTTATAAAATGAGCGCCAGTACCAGGGATCTTTTTTTATAAGTTTTTCGATGCCGTTGATAAGGCTCTGATCGATTTTTTCTTCGGCGGATTTTAAAAAATGAAAGTTAGCGTTATATTGCTCAGGCCAGAAAGAAGAATCGAGCGCCGGAAAATCCGGTTCGATTTCAAGCGCTTTTTTTATCGCTGTCAGACATTTTTCTGGTTCTTTGTTATTGCGGGAATAAATGGCATTTTCGAGATGAGCATTGGCGTATAAAGGATTTTCCGTAATTATTTCGTCGAGAATTTTTTTGTAAGAAGCGATGTTGCCGGCATCGAGAAAGCGGTTGGCAATGTAATTTAGTATGGTGGATTTTAGATTAAGCCCGCCGGAGAAAAAATTAATTTCGTCTGAATTTAAAGATAGTTTCGTGATTAAAGAATGTAATCGTTCAAGCTCTTTTACATCCGGCGTTTCGTTGCTTGATAAAAGTTCTATAACAGCGGGAATAAAAAGTTTCGGGCCTTCTGTCAGTTTTTTTAATAATGCGGTCGATTCGCTAAAATTAGAATTGTGTAAAGCGGCGCTTTTTATAAATGTAAGTTCGTTTTTATATTTTAATTCGTAAGGTTTCGGACGGTCGATATCAAAAATTTCATTTCCATAGTCTTTTATTATAACATTCAAGGCGGCGGAATCTGTGTCAAAAGCGTAATCCGGCGGCGTTTGCGTTAAATAATAATCGTTGTAATTATAGGTTATGCCGCATATTCCACCAAAATTTTGATATTGCCATTTTTCGAGAATTTTAACGTTTATAATTCGAACGCTGGAACCGGCTGTATTGAAGGTTATATTCGTTATATCATAGTCTATTTTCCATTGTTTGACGTCGAGTAAAAGATCTCGCCATCGAGTTTCAAAGGATTCATAAAATTTTTTCGTTAAAAAATATTGTTTTAACGAGCGCGGCCCTTCTTCGTTTAAAATTTCATAAAATGTTTTAAAAAAATGCTCTGCATCGGTTTTTGCTCTGGAAATAAGAGCGTTTCTGGTTTTAATTATATCATCGTTTAAATTTTCCGCCAGTTCGAAATATCTATCGTCTTTTTTTTTGCATCCGGCTGCGCGTTTACAGAATGTTTCCGCTTCGTCTAAGTTGTCCATGCTGTAATAGCATAAAGCGCTAAGATAATTAAAACGAACGGTTTCACGAGTCGCGGGGCCGGCCTGTTTAAGGGCGGAAAGAGCTTCTCTGTATTTTTTTTCGAGAATTTTAACTTCAGCTTCATATATTTTAATTAAATAATGATCTGATTTAAATTTTTTAAGTTGCAAAATGGCCGGAAGAATATTTATCGGTTTATTTTGCTTTAAGTAATCTTCAATTTCAGCTATTATTGAATCTAATTTTAAATTAAATTCGATTTCATAAGAATTATATACCGTTTTATCGCCGTCGTCCGGTTTGTTAATTTGTTTCGTCGTATGCTGTGTAAGATTTATAAAAAAATATGCGGTAATTAAAATTATAATAATTATAAGCGATGCCAAAAAATATTTTTTAGGCGAGGTAATGTTTTTTTCTTCGTATTTTATTTCTTTTTTAATTTTTTTTTCTAATCCCGTTTCTGGTTCTATTAAAATGTTATTTTCATAATGAATTTTATTATTTTTATTATTTTTCGTTATGGTGTCGCTATTTAATTCGGTTTTTATTATAGTATCCGGTATATTTTTGTTATTATAATTTTTAAATTTAAATCCAGTTCTGGCGATAACGAATTCCGCCGCTTCTTTGCGTTTGGTATCTTTTGATTCGAGCATGGTTTTAAGGAGATGTTCGACATAATCGGCATTGACCGCGAGCAGGGCTTTTGCTGCGTTCGCCGCTGTTCGGGCGTCCGTATCGGAAGCGGCTTTTAAAATATATTCTAAAGTTTTAAGAGATTGCAGGCAATCGAGTCCTTCCACTGCATTCGCTCGAATGCGGGCGTCGCTGTGGGAAAGAAATGACGCAATAATATCGATGCATTCTTCGCCGCCGGTACGGCCGAGATTGATTAAGATTGAAGCCGTAACGAAGGGATGTTCTTCAATTGCAAGTCTTTCGATTAATATATTCGCGATTCGTTCATCGCGGCCTATTCTGGTGCAGGCTGAAATAACCGAAATTCTATTTTTAATATCGGCGTCGTTTATATATTTTATGAAAACGTCGTAATTGAGCGTGTCGATTTTTTTTTCGTTTCGGGGTTCTGAAATTGAAATTTTATTATATATATCGAGGTTGTTTTGTTTTAAAATATTTTCGATCGAGTTAAGGGCTTTTTTTATATACGGTTTTAAGGCCGCATCGTTTTTTTTTAGCAGAAGTTTTAAAGCTTCATAAGCTTCGATAGACGATTTTTCGCCGAGCGCTTGAATAGCGTCGACTTTAGTTTTAAAATCGTTTGAGGATAAATAGAATAATAATTCGGTTATGTCGTGGTCAGGCATAAAATTAACCGGCTCTATATAATGGATTAAATTACGGATATATGTTTCATAAAATTTGAATCATTTCGATAAATTGCGAAGCGGGTCTCGCGAAATAATATCCCTGCGCGCAGTGTACGCCGAGCGCTTTAACGGTGTCATATTCGTCGCGCGTCTCGATGCCTTCCGCTATAACAATGGAATTTGTTTTATTCGCGAAATCTATGAGCGTTTTAAGTAGCTGCTGTTTGATAAAATCTTTATCGATGTCGCGCACGAGAACCATATCGAATTTAAGATATTTTGGCTTTAATTCCGCTATAGCCTGTAAACTTGAGTAGCCCGCTCCGGCGTCGTCTATGGCTATATTAAATCCGATTTTTTTAAGTTCGTCGATGATTAGTTTGAAAGAATCAAAATCGGATATGGCGGTGCGTTCGGTTATTTCAAGCACTATGCTGGAAGCGTCGAGGTTATATTTTTTTATTAATTCGGAAAAACGGTTGACGATAATTTCGGCTTTTATAAAAGTCCTTGGATCCACATTTAAAAATAACATCGCGGGCCGCGCGCCGTTCGGTTTTGTTTTATTCATAAAATTAGAATTAAGATTAAAATTAACTATCGCTTTGGCTATGCACAGCCATTCGAGTTCGTCGGAGTAGCCGTGAGCGTCGGCTGCGGAGAATAAAACCACCGGCAGTTCGTATCTCGAAGTTTGGGGGCCGCGGGTAAGCGCTTCATAAGCGAGTATTTCATGACTTTGAACGTTGATGATCGGCTGAAAAACCGTGCGTACTTCCTGCTGCGCTATAATATTTTTAATATCTTCTCTAATTTTTTGCCGTTCTTTAATTTCACTATTGAAGCCGGAAATTTCAGCTTCTCGTATGGCCGCGAATAAAATACGTTCTATTCTCTGCGTTTCGTTTTTGTTTATAAGCGCGAATCCGGCGCTGAAGTTAATATATTCTGATGGTATGTTTCCTTCGGGCGCGAGTGATGCTTTCAGGTTTTCCGCTACCCGCCGTGAAATAGCATCGATATTTTCGATGCTGATATGCTGGTTATTGCGCGGCGCTGAAAGAAATATTATAAAATTCGAACTGGCGGGAAAAAGAACGGATATTGAATCGTCTTTTCTGAATATCTGGCCTTTCATCGAGTTAAGCGTTTCGGCGGCATTTTTTAAAAGCGCATCGTAATTTTTCCAGCCGTATATGTTTTCTATATTTACGATAGAAGTTATATTGACCGAAATAACGGCCGCTGAATTTTTAACCGAAAGAGTTTTAATTTCTTCGAGGATATAATTAAGCGTGGGAAGGCCGGTAACATAATCTATTAGCATGTCATAAGCTTTTGATAAATCGACCCCGTTTAATATTTTTTCATAATTATTATTTTTATCTTTTAACACAAATATACTCCGTTCTATTATCAGCTGCGATCGGGCCGGCGGAAAATTTTATTACGCCGCGTCATTAATGTTGCACCGCTTTACTCATCTGTAATATAGGAAGGAACATCGATATAACTATGGAGCCGACGACGCCGCCAAGAAACACTATAAATAAAGGTTCTATTAAAGAAGTTATCGCATCGACGAGAAGATCTATTTCTTCTTCGTAAAACGCGGCAATATTTTCAAGCATATTTTCAAGAGTACCGGTTTGATCGCCTATGGATATCATTTGAGCGACCATATCGGGTATAGTCGGAGATTTGGATACGGCGTCGCCGATACTCATGCCTGCTTCTACATTGAATTTCATCTGATTGAATTCGGATTTTAGAATTAAATTTCCTACGGAGTCGTTGGTGATTTCAAGCGCTTTGGTAACGGAAACGCCCGATTTTAAAAGGACGGCAAGATTGGAAGCGAAAGTGTTGACCGCCGATTTCATAACTAACTGGCCTATCAGCGGGAGTTTGAGCGATACTTTATCCCATATCTGTCTGCCGACCGGCCATTTATAAAAAGCCTGTACAGCGTAAACGAATCCTACAACACTCACTATTTCAAGGATTATATTATCTTTGATAAAATTTGAAACCGCTATGGTTATTTGCGTGGGAAGCGGTAAAGTAGCCTTGAAGCTTTTAAACATAGCTGAAAAGCGAGGTATGACGAAGGCCATTAAAAATACGACGACGAGCCCGGCAACTATCATTATCGCTATTGGATAAGTCATGGCCGACTTTACTTTAGCCCTTAATGCCGCCGATTTTTTTAAAAATCCATTTAATTTTTCGAGCATATCGAATAGCATACCTGATTCTTCGCCTATTTTCAACAAATTAAGATACATCGGCGGAAAGGTGTCTTCATGCTGTGAAAATTGTTCATATAAGTTAGAGCCTGCTTCGACTCCCGTCCTGATCTTTTTGATTTTTTTTCTAAGCCGTAAATTTTCAGTTTGTTTTTCGAGAATAACAAGCGATTTTATAATTGGAATACCCGCTTTTGTTAATACCGCGAAATATTTCGTGAACATCATTATGTCTTTATTGTTGATTTTTCTATTGCCTTTAGAAAAATATTCTTCCCATGTCATGTCGGCTTCTTTTTTTAATGACGTAACGGAAAGATTCTGCGCAACAAGCTTTTCGCGCGCAGTTTGTTCGTTAGACGCTTCGACGGTGCCTTTTACCTCGGTGCCGGAAGCGTTTATAGCGGTATAGAGAAATTCAGGCATTATCGTTCACCGCCATCATTATATCATATAATTATAAAAAATTAAATAAATTTTTAAGTAAAATTAAATTATGATTATTTAGAGGCAGAAAAAAATTAATATCCGCTCATTTTAGTTCCGGTTCCGGAAGCGCTCGTGCTTTTATTTTGATTGGATTTAAAAATTTCCGCCGGTTTAGCTTCAAATGAGGTTTTGGCCGGAGCGCTATCTTTCGCTTTTTCATTGGTGGTTATAGAAGAAGCGGAAGCGCGTGAAATAGGTATATTGAAAGAAGGTTTATTTTCGGTGATATTAGTGATAATTATATCGTCTTCATTGATTTTTTCTATTTTATATTCGATTTTAGTGATTTTCTTTTGCGTGCCGTCGGGCATTTCGATAGTAATTGCATTCGGTAGTTCTTCCATAATGACGCTTCCGGTACGGACCATAAATAATTTTTCGGCTCCGCTTTCCGGATCTTTTTTTGTCAGCATTGCGGTTTTTTCATCGCTTAATTGATAAAAACCTTTGTAAAGCAATTCGATTGAAGGTTTGTCGGTGGAATTTGCGGCTTTTGGAATAGAATCGGAAGCCAGCTCGAATGCTTTTTCAGCCATGGCTTTAGCTTTGAAATAGTTTTGATCTTTAAATGAAGATTCTGCCTGCTTAAGGTTTTCATCGGCCTGTTTGAATAAGGTTGCATTATATGATCCGGCGGGCATAATTTTAACTTTATCGATCATTTTTTTTGCCTGTTCGATAGCCATTTCGGCATCTTTTCGCAGCCGCGAAGACGATTTGATGTCGCGAAAAACATTGCGTCTTATTTTTCCGCTATAAGTTTGTCCGGTGGTTATAAGCGCGGCTTCTTTAGTATCGAATTCTATCGGAAGAAAGCGGTCATCGGGAACCGGTTTGGATTTAATGTTTACCGTCGATTGCGAGTTTTTAGCGCTTTTAGCCGGGGAAGGCGCCGCAGGCCTGGGACGCGCGGCGGGAGCGGGCGCCGGCGCCGCGGCGGGAGCGGTAGAGCGGGACGCTTCCTGCACTTCTTCGCCGTTTTCTTCGCTGTTTTCTTCGCCTGAACTTTCTTCATCGGCTTTTTTACCGCAGCCCTGCACGAAAATCAGGATTGAAATTGTGAATAATAATATTAAAAATATGGCGATATTTTTATTATTTTTTCCGCTTATCAATGCGCACCCCTGAAAAATGTAGTGAGAGTGAGTTCGAGTTTCATCGTATCGTCCTGAGTAATCAGACTTTTAATTTTAAAACCGCCTTCTACGACCTTGATAATCGCTTTCCATACGGTAGAACTTTCAGGCCTTTTTAACTGTATTGAATTTTCCAGATGCCATAAAAATTCTAAAACTTTTGAATATTCGCCTTCGAGATCCAGAGTGAAATAAAATTCAGTGAAATCTTTTTTGATATTGCTTCTTAAATCTTTATTTTCAATAGGCGTAAAGGTCGGTATTTTAACTTTTAAATCAGACGCTAATATTTCAACTTTTTTGATTAATTCGGGCCATACATCTATCGGCGGTAAATTTACGAGAGTTTTATTAAGCACGTCAAGAGTGCTTTCGAATTCTTTTTTCTTTATTTCATCTTTACGTTTTTTTTCTTCGACTTCTTTGCGGCGCTGTTCTAATAAAGACATTTTTTCCGCCGCGGTTTTTTGCAGTTTGTCGCGTTCTTCTTCCGCGCGTGCCAGCGTTTCGAGAGCTTCTTCACGTTTTACGATGAAATCAGAGTGAAGTTTCCACCATATTCCTCCGTTGACGCCAAGACAGACTAATATAGCGACATATACTATTGTTCGCTCTGCAAGTGATGCGGATCTTGTACGCATATTATCCCCTTAAATTATATCATATTTTATATTGAATTCAAAACTGCCATATATTTTGGGCGGCAGGTAAGCCGCTCTGTGTTATTTTCCGTGTTATTTATTGATTATATAATCTATAGTTTCGCTAAATTTTTTATCGATGGTCGATATTTTTATAAAACCTTTTCCGGGTTTTAAGGCTTTAAGTTTTTCGCTAACCTGATCATAAAACATATTGCCGTCGAGATTGACTATGTCGATAATATAAGTTCCGCCCGCGAGTTGTTTCTTTTGTTCGATTATGTTGGTGGCGAAAACTTTTAATTCAGTTTCGTCTTTTTGACGTATTATAATTTTTTCAGGTTCGACGTTTATTTTTTTAAATGGAAAAAATTTAAATTCGAGGCTGAATTCATAACCAAAAGCCTGGTTTATTTCGACTTTTTGTAAAAAAACTGAATTTTTTTCATCGTCTGGCGGAGCGAATTCACGGTTCATCATGAGATTTTTTAAAAATTCGGGAGCGTGATATGGTTCTTTTGATTCGCATATAACCGTAAATTTTTGATCTTTCAAGCTGTCGCCCTGGATATTGATGCTTTTTATCCATACTTCTCCGGGTGTAAGTTTTTCGAGTTTATCAAAAAACTCATACCATGAAAATGATTTCTGGTAAATTCTATTAAAAAAATCTATTCTTTCGTTGATTTCTTTTATTTTTTCACGCGATATCATAGCTTTGCTTAACTGATTGTCAAGCTGGGCTATTTCGTTGGTGAGAGTATTTATTCTTTCGCCGAGTTCTTTAATTTCTTCTTCGTTCGCTTTTCCGATTTTTTCGATAGCGTATTCGTGATATTTTTTGAGTCCGAACCACATAGCGGGTATGGCGATTACAACTATTATTAAAATAATTATAGCCCGCCAGTCACGGGGAACGCATTTATATTGCGCGGGAAGAAGATCCATTTTCATCTTCATGATGCATTCCCTCTCTTTATTATGTTATAGATGCTTTTACAATTTAATATCATTAATTAAATCACTAATTTCTAAATAATCTGTTTAATTTCTAAGTAACCCGCCGATACAACATTGAAGACAGTTTTTTTCGTCTTCTCCAGGCGTTATTCTGGATGCGGAATCGATCTGTATTATTTCCGAAAGCATAACGGTTTTAGTATTTAAATGCAGCTGCATTGCGCTGTTTATATTTCGAAAATTCGAGGTGCCGCCGCAGAGTATTATTTCGTGTATTTTAAACTCTCTGAATCGGGCTAAATATTGATCTATAGAATTATATATTCCTTTGATGAGTTCGCCGAAAGACGGTTTAATTATATTATAAAGTTCTATTTTATTCTGCTTATCGGGATTGTCTTTCAAAAATATTTCTTCTTCTTTTTTTATTTTTTCTGCTGCTGCTTCATCGCAGCGGCGCGCTTCCATGATATTTTTAGTGAACGCTCCGCCGCCGAGCGGAAGAGAACGCGAGCTTTTTATGACGCTTTCTTTTAAAAAAGCTACGCTGGTAGCTTCATGTCCGAGATAAACTACGGCTATATTCTTTTTTTCGACTTCTGAATCTGTATAATAAGGATGAAGCAGGTTCATAAGATTGAAAAAAGTCGTATCCACCGATGTAATATTAAGACCGGCTCCCGCGATTAAATCGCCGAGATCAAACAGATTATTCTTTAAAATAGCCTGTGCGACTACGGTTGTTTGTTTTTTTGAGTTTTCTACTATCTGATAGTCGTAAAACCATTTATCGAGTTCAAGCGGCAGAAGCGGGCTCAGCGTTGAAGCGATCGATTTATCGATGGCGTCTTTTGCTTTTACGGGCATATTGAGCCAGTTGGCGACCGAAAGATAATCCGGGATCAGCAGTATGGCGTCATAACCTTTTACGCCTGTTTTTGCCACCAGCTCATTTAATTTAGCCTGCATCTCTTTAGGCCTGGCGACAGGCTTGTCTGAAAAAACATTTACTAAAGCTTTTTCAGGCGTTTCTACAATTCCGAATTTAGAGAGGGTAATATGTTTATCACCGTCTTTTTTCGATTTGAGAACGGCCGCTTTTATATATTTCGATCCGAGATCAATGCAGACTAAAGGCCTTGCCATTTAATACTCCAAAAATAAAAATGAATATGAATTATATTTTTACGCCATTTAATTAATCGGTAAAAAAAAAGAAAAACCAATCTTTTTTTATAAAAAAAAGAGGGCGTAACTGAATACGCCCTTTTAATCGATAAAGCGGCCGGCGCTAATTATAATACCGCTCGGCCAATTATATTAAGCGGCGTTCAGCCTCACTAATTCTTGAATGGAGGTTTCGCCTTTTTTTATTTTAGCTAATACGGAACCATGAATGGTACTCATGCCTTTTTCAAGGCCCATTTTTTTGATTTCATAAAGAGAATTTCCGCCCGCTATCATTGCTCTTATTTCATCGTCGATATCGAGTATTTCATAAACGGCCGCTCTTCCTTTATAACCTTTGCCGCCGCATTCTTTGCATCCCGCGCCCACGTAATATTTTATTTCGCGATGTTCGGGAAGAAGCAAATCGGCAAATTTAAATTCATCTTCGGTTGGTGAATATTCTTGAATGCAATTTTTACATATTACTTTGACTAAACGTTGAGCTATAACCTGTATGAATGCCGCCGCGAGAAGATAACGGTCGATGTCCATATCGGCCATGCGTCCGATAACGTCTATCGCGTTATTGGCGTGAACGGTGGAGAAAACTAAGTGCCCTGTGAGCGCGGCTTTAATGGCTATATCGGCAGTTTCATGATCTCGTATTTCTCCGAGGAGTATTATATCCGGGTCGTGACGCAGCATGGCTTTGAGCGCCTTGGCGAACGTAAGGGAGCGGTCCGGATCGGTTTTATTGATTTTAACGTTTATTTGATTGAGGCCGGCAAGTTTGTATTCGACGGGATCTTCCGCGGTGATTATTTTAGTTTCGGAATCGTTAAGTGATTGGAGCGCCGCGTAAAGTGTCGTGGTTTTACCGGAACCGGTAGGCCCTGAAACCAATATAATTCCATAAGGCCTTCTAATGGCCCTGTTGAATCTGTCGTATTCATTGTCGCTGAAGCCGAGGGCCTTGAGATCAAGTTTGAGGTTATCTTTGGCGAGGATACGCAAGCACGCGCATTCCCCTTCGGCACACGGTATTATGGACACACGGAAATCGACGCTTTTTTTGCCGAGTTTTATTGTGAAAGCGCCGTCCTGCGGGACTGAGCGTTCGGCTATGTTAAGATCCGACATAATTTTGATACGAGAAATCATTGCCGGCCCGGCTTTTTTCGCGATGGTCATCTTTTCGATAAGAACGCCGTCTTTACGATATCTTACCAGTACTTTGCTTTCCCATGATTCTATGTGTATATCCGATACGCGTTCATTGACGGCAAGAAGTATAATTTTATTTACGAGCAATATTATAGGCTTCTGGTCCGCCTGTTGTTTTAAAATATCGGTTTTTCCGCCTTCTTCTTCGCTTTCACTTTCAAATTCGAGATTGACGTCGGAAACCGGATCGTCGTTTTGCGCAGCTTCGCTTTCTCCGCCTTCTCCTCCGCCTTCTCCTCCGCCTGAAGCGGTTTCTGCTTTTTCAATACCGAGAAACTCATGGATTTGAGTCCGCGTCGAAAGCACGTATTTAATTTCGTAACCGGTTATGGTAGAAAGCCGATCTATTAATTCGTAATTTGTTGGATCGTAAACCGCGACCGTGAGTGTTTTATCAATTATTTCAAGCGGCACCAATTCGCCGGCTTGAAGTAAATTAGCTGGAACCGAACGTCTGGTTTCTTCGGAAACGGTAACGTCTTTAAGGTCTATATATGGAACGTCAAATTGTTTGGCTAAAGCTATTGCAAGATCGTCTTCGGTGATATAACCTGCGGAAAGTAATGTCTGGCCAAGAAGCTGGTTTGTTTCCTGCTGCTTTTGAAGCGCCCAGTCGAGTTTTGCCTCGTCTATGACGCCCATCTCTATAAATATCTGGCCTATTTTCTTTTTTCTTAAAAATTCTGACATAATTTTATATTTGTAAGCCCCCTATGCGCTATTATCAGCATTTAACGAAAACCTTTTTTATTTTCAGGAGCGCTTTTTATTTTGATTCGGTTTCGGCGCCGGCCGCGGGCCTGGCTTTTGGATCGTCTTCGATTGAAAGATTAACATTTTTAGATGGAATTATAGTAGATACCGCATGTTTGAATATAAGCTGCTGGCCTACGCTGGTATTCAGCATTACCGTAAATGTGTCAAAAGATATTACATTTCCCATTATTTTAACGCCGTTCATGGTATAAATGGTTATTGGTATTCTATCTTTTCTTACCGCATTTAAAAAAACATCCTGAATGTTAACTTTACTCATTACCAAAACACCTCTTTATATATTTTTAGAAATTTCATTTATTATCGATTCATAAATTTTTGACGTTTCAGCGCCGGTTTCATTTTTTTCAAACCATCCGTTGAAATTAAATCGCTTAAAATACGTTAATTGTCTTTTGGCGTAATTTCTCGTGTTTTGTTTTATAAGAGAAATCGCTCCCGCCATCGACATTCGGCCCGATAAAAATTCGATACATTCCTGATAACCGATAGTTTTCATCCCCGGCATAAAGCGGGTATAACCCATTTTTAATAAAGACGATACCTCTTCAATGAGACCGTCCGCGAACATTTTATCCACCCGTGAGTTTATATTATTATATAGCAGTTCTCTAACTTTTGTCAATCCAAAAATTAAATAATTATAATCATTATTTTTTTCTCTTTCTTCTTTATAACTTGAAAATGGCGCGCCCGAAAGTTTAGATACAATTATCGCCCTTATAAGCCGCTGCCTGTCGTTAAATTTTATACGGGCCGCCGAGGCCATATCGACTTTTTGCAGTTCGCTCATTAAAAAAGCCGTATTCTGTAATTCAAGATTTTCACGTATTATTCTTGTTTCGTCACGGTCTAATTCAGGGATTTTTGAAATTCCATTTACGAGTCCGTCGAGGTAAAATCCGGTCCCGCCGACTAAAAGCGGAAGCCGTCCGCGGCCGACTATCTCTTCGATTTTTTGCGAGGCTTCTACCGCGAAATCGGCGTATGAAAAAGAAAGGTCGGGGGTTATCATATCGATAAGATGATGTTTGGCGGCCGCCAGTTCACATGCTGAAGGCTTGGCCGTGCCTATGTTCATGTATTTATATATTTGTCTTGAATCGCATGATATTATTTCCGCTCCAAATTTTTCAGCTATACGAACGGCGAGCGCGGTTTTGCCTGAAGCTGTAGGACCTATTATTACGGGCACCAGAACTTTATGTTTCTTTTCGACTTTTATTGTTTTGCTTTTAACGCTCATAAAAATCTCTCATTTTCGTTTATTTTATTATCTAATATTTTTTTTTATTTTATCTAATATTTTTTTTGCCGTTGCCGCCAGTTCACCATCGCCGTTGAGTTTTATCACTTTTTTTAGTTCGGCTGCGGCGTCAAAATTTCGGCCGCTCATACTGAGCACTATTGCAAGGTATAAATGGGCTAAGGCGAAATCGGGAGATATAGATATGGCTTTTTTTAAAAAAGCCGCGGCTTTATCGTAATATCC
Source organism: uncultured bacterium (assembly GCA_964421195.1). Lineage (GTDB taxonomy): Bacteria > Muiribacteriota > UBA9980 > UBA9980 > UBA9980 > UBA9980. The sequence continues at coordinate 25,170 of CAYQWL010000039.1, forward strand.
TTTTTCTTCAAGTATTAATCCTATCTGACAGTAAGATTCTACATGCCGTGAGTCGATAAGTATGGCTTTTTGATATGCGGAAAGAGCTTTTTCTATTTCCCTGTTTTTTGCGTAATGAAGTCCCGTTTTATAAAATTGATCCGCTTCGTTGAAATCGTATTTTTCATCGTCGTTATTTTCGTCCGTGGATATTTCAAAAAGAGAGTCCATCGAATGAGGCGTGTGCCTTGCGTTTATTAAATTTATTGCATGAAGCGCGGCGGCCCTTACGCATATATATTCATCACTGACCAATGCGGTTAATTTAGAAGCGTCGTTTTTATTGCCGGTTAGCCCTATTATTACAGCTGCTTTTTCTCTTATTTTTCGATTTTCGTGTTTTATATATGAAAAAATAAGATCTTTGCTTTTAAATTCAGGATTATGCGCGAGCGAATCGAGAAGAGGATATAAAAATTTATCTTCTTTTAAAAGTCTTACTACCGCGATCTGAGCGCGTTCGTTTTTTAGCAGGGCGAGAAATCCGGCTGCCGATTCCGCTACCATGGTTACTTCGTCGCCGAGCGCCTGCGTTATTTTATCGACATCGATTAATTCACGGTATTTTTCATTAAAATTATAAAAAGCCGCGATCGTTTTATGACGAATTACCCAGCGCGGCGATTTCAGCATTCTGTATAAATAATCCAATGCGGGTTCATATTCGAGTTTTGATAATGAATTGATTATGGCCAGATTCGTTTCATCGTCTTCGAGAGTTTTTTCGGCTATATCGAGAAGCAGTTCGGCCGTTTCGGTTTCTTTGAAGGCGCCGAGAAATTCTATAGCGCGCCTTGCTACGGCGGTGTTTTCATCATGAATTGCGTCTTTAATTAATTGATAGGCTTCACGTTTTCTGTTAAAACGGCCAAGCACTCCTACAGCCAGCATTCTCAGATTAGCGTTGTCCGATTGGATGAGGCGCCCCATATAAGGTATCGTATCGTAGCCCGTGTTTATAAGCGTGTATTCAGACCAATAAAATAAATTTGATTCGGGCGCGGGCATAGCTTTGATTAATTGATTTATCAGAGGTTTTATTACTTCGACGCCTATTTCGCTCAACGAATCGGCGGAATTTTTTCTTACCTGCCAGTCCGGATCATCGATCGATTTTAAGAGCGGTTCGGATGCCGCTGCGCCTATCTGGCCAAGCGCTTTGATAGCCCAGTATCTTGAATTTTCATCTCCGTTTTCGAGCAGCTTTATAAGTTCGCTTACCGCCATGGAACCGAACCGGCCGAGTACATAAGCCGCGTTTTTACGTACGACCCAGTTTTCGTGATTTAGAGATTTGATAAGATGTTCGAGCGCATGTTGACGGATGTGTATGAGATTTTCAACGGCTTTTTCTCGTATTTCTTCGTGAATATCGGCCAGAAGATCAGTAAGCGTTTCGATCGTCGATGCGTCG
>CAYQWL010000040.1:0-20049 GCA_964421195.1 uncultured bacterium
GTTCAAATGCTTCAACGCGGATTTTTCATCGGCGCTCTTTTTTTTATTCGTTTGAGCTCCCGATTTTATATCTTTGCCGCCGTCCATGCCCTGCGGCCGTTTCGCTTTATCCGCTTTCGATTTTTCTATAGCTTCGCGCGCCGCCGCAAGAATCGAAGTAAGCTCCGAAAGTTCTTTTTCGATAGCCGCAAGATCCTTATCATTAGAATTTTTTAAAAAATCTTCGACCAATTTTTTAAATTCCCGGTATTTATCTTCGAGCATTTTTTTATCGTCCGCCCCGAATTCAGCGGAATTTTCACCCGACAGCATTTCATTGACCGTATCTTTAATCTTTCCAAGTTCGTCAAGCGCGCTTTTTTTATTAATATCGTTTTGTATTTTTTTTAGATTATCCGCCGCATGGCTGAATGTTTCCGATAACGCTTCGCGCGTTTGCGGCGTTTTTAACTTTTCTTTAGCGCGTTTAAGTTCTATAATAGCATCCGCTATGCTTAATTTATTAGAAGCCTCATCGATAACCGCATCGAGAATTTTTTCTTCACGCTTCGCATCGATAAGCCGCTCAGATTTTTTAACCATCGCACTCATATGATTATTATTAACTGACGATGAAAAAAAATTTAAATAAATATTTAACAATGATAATATAATTATAAAAAAAATAAAATAATAATGCTTTTTCTTAAAAGAAGCCCTGAACGGAATAAAAACGCCGTCAAATTTTACAGGATCGGTGAAAATATAAGATGTATTTTTATAAACTTCAAAAAAATCTTCGCGTATGACGCCGGCTGCGCTAAGATCGTTATTAAGCGCGCCATGTTTTTCGTTCAATTCATAAAACGTAACTGCCCGCTCTTTAAGTTCGAGAACACTATCTAACTTTCTGTAACAATCTTTACGCGGTATAACAAACGCGGAAGATTTTACAATTATATACGCATATTTCAAAGCCAGACGCGAACGCTCAAATCGACGAATAAAGACGCCGACGACATAAAAACTACGAGTAAAAGAACGGGAGTAATCGTCTCCTGCAGCGCTTCATTAAAAGCATTACGTTTATAAAAAGCCTCTATTTTATTAACCGCATCTATGTGCATTATTTGCTCCTCCGCCTCACATCGCACGCCTCAACTCGATTATTTTTTTAGCATATCCATAATTGCAGTCGTTAAAATATCAATATCACATAATTCGTTATATAAACCGAAAGAAATTCTTATGGTGCCCATGGCATATTCAAAAGGCAATTTCATGGCTTCTATCACATGCGACACCCTGGCGGAACCGCCTTTGGACGAACACGCGGAACCGGCTGATACCATAATGCCTTTCGAAGATAAAAATTCAACGAGCCGCTCCGCTTCGACATTTTTAAAGCTAACGCTGACGGTAGAAGCTATTGAAATATCATCCGGCGAATTATAACGAATATCTATATTGTTCTGTTTAAAAATTTCAAACTTTTTATATAAATAATTTTTAAGAAGCGCGCAATGCTTTTGTCTTGACTCAATATCGTTAACGGCTTTTTTTAGAGCGGCCGCAGCGCCTATTATTGCCGGAACATCATGCGTCCCCGCGCGCAAACCGGATTCCTGACCGCCGCCAAGGACGCGCGGACAGAGGCGGGTTCCCCGCCTGACATACAGAATGCCGCAGCCTTTAGGACCGAAAAATTTATGGGCCGACATGGCGAGCATATCCGCTCCGAGCGCGCGAACGTCTATCGGAATTTTACCGGCAGCCGCGACCGCGTCACATAAAAAACAGGCGCCGTGTTTATGCGCAAGAGAAGCGAGCTTCGCCACGGGCTGAATTATACCAGTTTCGTTATTTACAAGCATAAACGCCGCAAAATCGAGCTTTCGATCAGACGAAATGTATGATTGCAATGAATCCGGGCCAATCGCGCCGCCGTTTTGCGGCGCCGCCTGAAATACCTTCACGCCGTATCGCGTCAATTCGAGCGCGGGATATAAAGATGCGGGATGTTCGGTGGAGCCGATTACAATACTCCGCCCTGCCGCCCTTTCAGGCTGAAAATTATAATATCCAGATATAGCCGTGTTAAGCGCTTCCGATGCGCCCGATGTAAAAAATATTTCTTCGCTCGACGCATTAATACACGAAGCGATATCCGTGCGCGCTGCTTCTATAGCGGCTTTAACCCGGCGGCCGGCGGCATGAGACGACGATGAATTGGCGAAATTATCGAAAAAATACTCCTGCATAGCTTCTTTAGCTTCGAGTATAAGCGGCGTAGAAGCGGCATTATCAAGATAAATATAATCCGCTTTTTTAAAAGAATAAGGCGGATTGACGCCGCTCGTTAAAACCGGTTTATACACGCTTTTAATATCCATAAATCTCACCTGGCGCCTTTCGTATTATCTGCTTCAAATATATTATTTACATTATTGTCATTGTCTGAAATATTATTATTTTTAAGATATTTAAGAGCTATAGCGACAGCCGCGAAATCATCCACATCGCAAAAAACAGGAAGCAATGAATAAGGCAGCCATCTGAAGAGCAAAAACGGCGGATTATTTCTGTGATAAAGAGAGCGCGCTGCTTGCGTGGTATGAGATTCATCGACGGCCGTAACACTCAAACCGTTCAGGCGAATATCTTTTTTTATTATAGCGCCGAGCGCGTTAAGGTATTGCTTCGAAGAGGTTTTATCGCCGAGAGTAATGAGATCAATCGTAAATTCTGACAGAACTTCATTAACGACCATTGAAAGCTTTTCAATTATAAGCCGCAAAAATTCCTTCGCGTCGGGGGGCGCTGAAGAAGCTGAATCACGCACCTTTTCGATACGCCTGTATAAAACGCGGCCGCCGCTCGTAACGACGGCCGCGCCAAATTTTGACCTGCCAGGATCGATACTCAATATATTCATCGTTATCATATATTTTTTTATTCGTTATATTTATTATCAAAAACGGCCGGATTACAATAAAAACGATCGATAAAACAAAACATGCCGTGTTTTAACGTGAAAGCACCTCGCGGTTAATCCTTTCAACCGCGTTTTGTAAAGCCTTCTCTACGGTAATATCGCCGGAAAGCGCCGATTCCATTCCGGGATTGATTATAGTTTCAAGCTGCGAATATTTAAGAACTTTAGGCCGCGCCACGGCCGTTTTCATCTGTTCCATAAAAGTTTTAAGTATCTTTTCTTCGTTCGAATCGGTAATTTTGATTTTATCATAAGCTTTTAAATTAACCGGAATCTGCCGCAATTTTGACGCCCATTCAGCCTGGATTTCAGCCGAAGTGACGAAACGCAAAAAATCGTAACACGCGCGCAGTTTCGCTTCCGGCCGCCTGTCATTTCTAAAAATCACCATATTGGTGCCGCCGACATTCGTTGAAGTGCCGGCGGGCCCCGCGGGTATTAACGACACGCCAAAATCGACTTTAGCCGCCTTAAAACGCGAAACATTCCATGGCCCCATAAATACCATAGCATAACGGCCGTTGACAAAACCGGTTTCGGTATTTTGACCGCCTGATTGCCATGCGCCGCCTTCCACTCCATATTTTTTAAAAAGATCGACTTTAAGCTGAAGCGCCGCCACCGCCTCTTTCGAATCAAGCAGACATTTAGAGCCGTCTTCGGATAAAAACCGCGCGCCAAAAGTATTAAAAAAAGGAAAAGTCCACCATAAAGAATTATCCATGCCAAAGCCATAAACGCCCTTCGAAGCGTCGGTAAGTTTTCTGGCGCATTCAATAAATTCATCCCAGTTCGCCGGCGGTTTATCTGCGTCGAGTCCCGCCGCCCGGAACGATTCTTTATTATAAAACAGACACGCGCCATTAGTTTGATCCGGAAAGCCATAAACATGTTCCACGCCGTTTTTATCTTTTATAATACATGAATCTATTGCCGCTTTAACATACTCAAGCAAAATCTCTCCCGTATTCATTTTCTTTTCAGCCTCTTCTATGGCAAGAAATTTTTTAACATCGGTAAGTACGTTATTATGCGCAAGTTCTGGAACAAAAGGCGTATCCACGCGTCCTATATCGGGCGGCGCGCCGGCTATAAGCGCCGTGCGATACTTGGATTCCTGTCCCATCCAGGGAATTTGAGCGGCATGAACTTTATATGGGTTATCTTTAATAGAAGACCATCTTTGCGCAAGCGATTCGAATAATTTATATTCGTCGGGCCCGTATGAAACCCACACAAGTATATCATAATTGCCGAGCCCGCCGGGTTTGGCGCAAAAAAACGAACCGAAAATAAAGAAAAACAAAAGCAGTCCGACCGCCAATGTAATTATATTACTGTTTCTGATCATTCAAAACCACCTTATTTTATTATTCTTTAATATTTTATTCTTTTACCGCGCCTTTAGTCATGCCTTCGATGAAGAAATTCTGTGCGATCAAAAATAATATCGCCATGGGTATAATCGAAAAACATGAAGCGGCCATCATTAATTCCCATTCCGAACCGTGCGGACCCGAAAAATAAGCCAGCCCGACCGGTATGGTGAGAATAGCCGAACCCGGTTTTGTAATTACGAGCTGCCATATAAAATTAGACCAGTGGAATAAAAAAGTAAGCAGAAAAAGAGTTACTATAATAGGCATGGCCATCGGCACTATAATTATGGTAAAAACCTGCCACTCAGACGCTCCATCGAGTTTTGCCGCCTCGATAAGCGAATCGGGAATGCTTCTCATAAACTGACGCATCATAAAAACGCCAAAAATATTAGCCAGATGTGGAATAATCAATCCCTGATAAGTATCGAACCAGCCGAGTTTAACGGTAATAACAAATTGCGGAACAAGATACATCATACCGGGAATCATCATGGTGGCGACAAGCATATAAAATAAATACTCTTTATAGATAAAATTTTTCTTGGCGAAGACATAACCCGCCATACAGGAAAACGTCGTAGCAAAAATTGCCGCAAGAGAAGCCACTATTATACTATTAAAAAAATATTTCATAAAATTAAATTCAGCGAATACTTTTTTAAAATTATCGAGAGTATATAACTTCGAAAACCCTTCGTAAGAGAAGGATTCTGGCAAAAACGCGAATTTGAATGCGGTGCCCGGCTGCTTCATGGCTGTAAGAATCATCCATATAAGCGGAAATAAAACGACAAGCGCTCCCATGAAAAGTAAAAAATAAAGAACGGCGCGGGTGATTAAACGATTATACTTAAGGGCGAGCATTTTAGCTTTTAAAACAGGATCGTTTTTAACCGATACGGCGGCCGAATCTACCCGGCCGGCCGCTTCGGCGTTATTGATTATTTTATCGTTTTTATCAGACATTTTAACTCCTCCAGAATTACCCGATAATTATTAATCTTCAGGGCTGAGAACTTTTTCCTGTATTTTCGAAATAACGATCGTCAATATTAAAAGAATATAAGACATCGCCGCCGCATAACCGAATTCGCTCTGCTCCCATTTGGTAAAAAGATAATATCCGGTAAGCTTTGTAGCGCCGAGCGACTTGCCGAGCACGGTTACGATAGGCCCGCCTTTGGTCATGGCATATATTTCGGTAAAGGCATTAAGCGCGCCTATTATACCGGTTACAGCCATAAAAAATATAATTGGTTTAACCAGCGGAAGCGTTATATAAAAAAACTTCTGTATTTCATTACAGCCGTCGATATCCGCCGCTTCATAAACCGATTCAGAAATATTTTGTATCGCGGCTAAAAATAATATCATACCAAACCCCGCGCCTTTTACCACGAGCGCAAAAACTACGGCCGGCATACAGGTCGCCGGAGTGCCGAGAACGCCGTTATTAACCGCACTCGAAAGAATTTTAGACGCGCCTCCAAGAAGCCCGCCGCTGCCAAAAATTAGAACAAATGCAACGCCATAAACAACGATGTCAAGTATTTGCGCGATTTTTTCATTTTCAACATACCGGCGCATCGAAAACGTAGTATAAATTTTATATATAAAAAAAAGTATCAGGCCATATAACACGCCCTGAGTGAACATCGTAAAAATCGAAGTAAAAAAATTATTGGTGAGATTTCCAAGAAAATCATAAGTAAAAAAGTCGAATACGGTTTTAATCAGTTTATCTACTATTCCGTCTTTACTATAAATGAGAGTCCAGATAATGCCTATGACAAGCATATCCAGTACATTGGGCAGAAAATAAGCCGAACGGAAAAAATTTTTAAACGATATTTTATTATTAAGTAAAATAGCAAGTATTAAAGACGCAAGAATACCGAGAGGCATAATAAGGATAGCATAATAAAAAGTCATCAGAACGGCCCATAAAAATTCGATATCGGTGAAAAGATTAAAATAATTTTTCAACCCCACCCATTCGAGAGCGTCGAGCGAATAGCCCGTACCGGCCTCCTGGAAGCTTAGAAAAAACGAGTAAATGATAGGATAGGCTAAAAAAACCAGGAACACGATTAAAAAAGGCGTCATAAAAAGATATGACACTTTATTTTCCCGGCTTAAATAAGAAACTTTTGCCATAAATCCATATGCTTTAACGAAGAATCAGGAACCCTCCGCGCGGTCTTTTCCGATATTAAACCATCTCAAAGAACGTTAAAAGCATATTTCCTCCTTTCGTTAATTATATGTTTATAAACCTATAAAATAAAACTGAAACACCCGGCGTTATAAACGTATTTAAAAAAACTGAAACACGCGTCTGGTAACACAGCCCTGCCATAAAACGAAATAAACACCGCTCTGAAAAAATCACAAACGCTGAATTCGACGGCGCAACATAAAATCTTACTTAGCGATGTAAGGCTTCACGTCAGGAAAAGAGCTCTTAACACCACTAAAAGCCTTTTCAGCGGAATCCTTGGAAGAATACCCCGTCATTCGCACTCTATAAACCGTATCGCCGGAAGCGAGATTACCAGGAACAATAACGACATTCGATAACCCCATCTTCTTCAATTTAGCTTTTAACCCGGACGCGTTTTTATTGTTTTTATAAGTACCTATCTGAACATAATAAGGGCCTTTCACCGATTTCACCGATTCTGAAACATCTTCTTCACCTTCGCCGTCTGCGACTATTTCAAAATCATCATCGGAAGCCATTATTTCATCATCATCATTCGCCGGAACCGCCGGTTCTTTAAGCGGCGTTTTTTTACCGCTCTTCGCAGAGGTTTCCTTTTTCACATCTTTTTTTTCAACCTCGATTTTTTTAACTTCTTTTTTATCAGCGATAGGTTTAATTACCTCTTTTATTTTATCCTCGATCTCAGATTCAGCTGATTCAGCGGCCGAAGGCTCATCTTCAGGCTTTTTTAAAATCGCGGACGCGGGGCTGTCATGCTCAGAGTGCGCCCCGGGCGGCCGTATGGACGAAGAACCGGACGCGGCGGAATCAGAAACAGTTGACGTCTCAGCCGGCGCGGAAGGTTTAATGGCAGAAGAAGACGTTTTAATGGAATCTATTACTTCAGAATCAGATGTAGATACAACAACGTCTTTCGAAACATTTTTAACGGGTTCAGCTTTTTCGGCCTGCCGCAAATTCGAATTAACGTCCGGCGAAGTATGCTTCACAGATGAAGGCGAAGAACCGGACGTTTGAGAAGTAACGGCCGCGGCAGGCGCAGGCGCATTTTCTGGTTTAACGTTAGGATCAGGAACTATCATTATCTGCGCGGGATAATTTTTTAACTTAACCGTATTTAAGAAAGTTTTAGCGTCTTCATAATTTTTAAACACGCCTATTTGAACAACATATAAATTTTTAATCACATCGGATACGATTTTTTTTGAATAAAGGCCCTTAGAAACGAATTCGGCGATTACAGCGTCGGCTTTTTCCGCATTATAAGCGTCCGCGCCGTCAGGCGGCGCTATTTGAACGCAAAAGACCTCATTTTTGTTAAGAGTCATACTATCGGTAAGAACGCTTTCCGCTGATTGTGAAACAGTAAGTTCGCCTTCTTCAATTTTAGAATCTGAATCAGCGGCCACTTCCACTTTTGAAGAGACATCAGCGCTCTGTATACGGGCCGCGCCGATTTCCTGCTCACGCACCTGCTGACCGTAATACAGGCCTACAAGCACGACAATTATTACCACTATTATCCATGAAAAAATAATAAGCATTTTTTCATTCGCCGATGACATCGATTGAAAATTAAAATTTTTATTTTGTTTCATTTTATATAATCTCCGGTTTTATTTTACAAAATTCTATCATTTTTTTATTAAATAGTCAATTGTTACTATTATAAAAAATTTTGATTATCTAAAAATACCATATATTTTTTCGCTGCAAAAAATACACTTGCCATTTTTATCGACGCCAGACGAATCGCAGCAATAATTACTTCTGTGAATCAAAGCTTTTTTGCACGCCGGACAATAAGTCGCGCTGCACTCAGGATCTAATACATTTCCAATATAAACATACTTTAATTTTTTAACCGCCATTTCCCGGGCACGCGTTAAAACTGAAAGCGGCGTGGGCGGATAGTTCATAAGATAAGCGGGATGATATCTTGAAAAATGAAGCGGAATATCGGATGAAATAGAAGCTATAAAATCGACAAGATCTTCGATATGCCTGTTCGAATCGTTCAAGCCGGGGATAAGAAGATTGGTGATTTCGACGATTATCCCGCGCCGATATGCCGATTCGATAGTAGAGCACACATAATCAAACGACCCTGAACAAATTTCAGAATAAAATTTTTTATCGAACGCCTTTAAATCTATATTCATAGCATCGATATATGGAGCGAGCTCGCTAAAAGCTTCAGCCGACATATCGCCGTTAGTTACAAGAACTGTTTTATAAGAACGGCTTTTAATAAATACAAAAACATCGTAAACGAACTCATACCATACCACTGGTTCATTATATGTAAATGCGATGGCGCCGCAGGCGGCTTCACCCTCGATAAGCGCAAGAAGCTTTTCAGCCGTAACGGTTTGCGTATAAGTTTTAGCCTGAGATATTTCGAAATTCTGGCAAAAACGACAGGAAAAATTACAAAAATTAGAACCTGTAGAAACTATCCGGCTCCCCGGCATAAAATGATAAAGAGGTTTTTTTTCAACCGGATCTATATTTATGGCGGCGGCCTGCGCATAATTAACGGCGTATAATTTTCCATCGCCGCCGTTGACGCGGCTCCTGCAAAAACCCGTTTTACCCGGCGCAATGACGCAGCGATGAGAACACAAAACACATCGAAGATTATCCGAAGCGGATATAATTTCATAAAAACGGGCCGGCACTTTATTAACGCTCATAATAAAAACACCGCATTCAATAAAAGTAAAAAAATCATTCAGACATTTTTAAAATTATGGCTTCTTTCGGACATCTATTTATACAAATACCGCATCCTATACATTTTTCCGTAACTACCTCATGCGGTTTGCCAGCTTCGCCGCTGATAGCGGCTACAGGACATATCTGCGCACAAATACCGCACATATTACACCTGTCTTTAACGATGGAAACGATCCGTTCATTAACGCTTTTAGACGCGATAATTCCAAGCGGACATTTCGCCGCGCATATACCGCAATTAACGCATTTATCTTCATCGATACGCGGCACTTTCATACTTACGTCAATCGCGTAATAAGGACATGATTTAACGCACACCATACAGCTTATGCATCCACTCGAACATATTTTATGAACGAGCGCGCCATTATCAAAAGTACGGCAGCGTATATAAGTTTTATGCCCGCGTTCCATCAGCTTAATAACGCCAAACGGACAGGCCCCTGCGCATCTGCCGCAGCCGATGCACTTTTCTTCATCAATACGGGGTAAAAAACCGTCGATTATTTCAATGGCGCTAACAGGACATACTTTTACGCAATCATGAAGTCCGACGCAACCGTAAATGCACTCACGATTGCCTTCCCATAATAATTTTACCCCGGCGCATGTTTTCGCGCCATAATAGCGATATTTTTCCGCGCACTGCGCAACGCCCGCGGTACAGAACAATCTGGCGGAAAGGCCGTTATCAAAGACGGGTTCATAACCCCATATATGAACAGCATTTTTAATTATAGTCTGAGACGAATGAATACATAAATTAACAAGTTCAGGCCTTTCGCAAACGGCTTCAGAGAAATCATAACAACTATCAAAACCGCACTTACGGCAATCTAAAGATTTAAGTAATTGAAAAATTTTTAAAGCGCGATAATCAGCGCCTTCGGTATTTTTAGACACTCCGGCTAAAGAACGGCAGGAGTAAAAAAATTCGCCGGCCGCGCTGGCCGCAAGCGCGGCCGCTGATAAACATAATAAAACAGAAATATTCATAATAAATCAAAATTGATTATACAGATAAATTTTTAGATTATCGTTCTTCTACCCTTATGCCTTCTTCTCTTATTATTCTAACCCATGAAGCATGTGATGATTTTTCGTACAACTCGAATTTTTCACGAGCCGTCCTGACCGCACCGCCGCTATCAACGGCATCGATAAAAAAATCGACCGTATGTTCCTTTTTAGTGCCGCTGTCGAAATATGGTATGGTAACTTTGAATTTTTTTAATGCAACCACTTACACCACCCTGAAAAATATTGAAAATGAAGCCGAAAATAAACCAAAAAGTATCATCTCATAACAAAAAATATTAAATTCATCAGCGCCGGCGCAATTATCCGCGGCGTGCCTTTTAATAAAAAAAAATAAAGACGAAAACAGCAAAAATGCAAGAGCCGCACCCGACGTTAGAGATACCATTCTATAAAACGAATGCTGTTTTATATAAAACAGCATCGGCATAACGCCGGAAACTAAATTAAGTGAATCAAATATATTAAAATCAGAATGTTTTACAACGGTGAATAATGCTTCATTCAATGCAAAAGAAAAAACGAGCATTAAAATAAAAACATATTCATCGCCGATTAAATATTTTTTAAAAAACACATCTTTTAAAGCGAAAAAAACGATTGAATTTATTAAAAGCGCCGCAGAATTAACAAGACATACTTTAAAATAAGATTTAAATCCGCTTCGCTTGTGGCCGAATATTATCTCTACGCCAAAACCAGAAAATAATAAAATATTAAAAAATAGAAAACTTTCTATGAACATAGTTCACCATAATTATCCAGGCATATTTATCGATGCGCTTATCGATACACTCACACTCATTAATTATATCATAGTAATTAAACATTATCAATAACAATATTTATTTTCGGCAGGACGTGTAAGCAAACTTTACTCAACTTATATTCAACCCGCGCCGTTCAAAATAACTTTATTTTCAGTATTAATAACGCGCCGGTTAATTTATATTACATATAAAGATGCACTCAAGCGCAAACTCACCGGTTAATTCTTTTTAATAACCCGCCCGCCGCCATACCGCAAAGCGCCGCCGTAATAACCGCTGAACAGGGATATGAAAAAAAAGTGATATTATAGGGGGTATTGCACGAAAATAAAACTACCAGAATTCCGTATATAAAAAAAACTGAAGTGCTGAAAGCTATTGCAATGGAATAATACTTTATCAAATCGAAGAAGTCGTTAAAATGCTTGAACTCATAATCAAAATAAATACCCACGACCGATACGGCGCTTACAAAAACCACCGCTTCTCCATATCCTCCCGTACAATAAGAACGGGCCAAAACATAATTATATAAAAAATAATTAAACGCGAATCCCGGCATAACCGCCGAAAGATATTTCGCTCTATTTGAAATATTTTTCATACAATAAAGAACCGCCACATTCATGGTTGTCGAACTAAAAAATAAAAGCGAGCAAAGTGCCGCGCAGGACAGGCAATCGATCGATATCAAAAGTGGGATAACACCTATAACACACATTTTTAAAAAATTATAATTATTCAATCCCGGCTCCGTGAAATATATTTTTTTACTAACGGAAAAATATCCGACATATATTTAATAACCTTATATCTGCTGGTATAAGCTTCAATTCGCGCGCCGCTTTGCTTATAAATGTTAATATCTGAAACGTTAATATCGCCTATTAAAAGCCCGCTGAATGAAGAAATAAAATCCTCATTCTTAACGCCGCCGGAAATAAAATAATTTTTCTTAGAGCTTAAAATAAAAATCCGGGCTATATGAAAAGTGTTTTTTATCACGAAAGCTATTTTTACTTTATCGAAATATCCGGGTAAAAAAGTTTCACAATATATGCCGCGGCTTTTTCCTGACATATATATATTTCTCACCGTCGCGCCCTTTAGCGCCGAACGCGTTAATTCGGACTCGAAAGTGTCAAGATAACCGCCGGAAAGCAACTCGTTGCTAAAATCCAGCGCCTCTCCCACGCTCATTTTATCTTTTAACGCATTATATATCGCGGCGCTTATATTATACGTCGAAAGATCATCCCGTGGAATCAATTTTATTTTTTTAGATTCATCGAATGAAGTTTTTATTTTATTCGATATGATTTCAAGCACATCAAGATTATTAGAACCGGATGCAGATATCAGGCCGCTCGATGTAAAAACGATTCGCTGCTCCGCCGTAATTATAAATTTAATCCATGCGCCTTTTTTTTCAAAAAATTTAAAATTTTTGTAAAACTCTCCGATATCGATAAGCCTGTCAAGGCCTTTATTGTTATTAAATAAGCCGTCATGAGAAGTTCCTGACTGCCAGGCGTAAAAACCTGGCGGAATTTCATTTAAGTCTATAACATTTCCAAGAAATGAAGATTCGATTCTATCTATTGGAATCGAAAAACTATTTAAAAAATCATGTCCGCCGTACGATAAAGATGCTTCCAGCAGAACGAACGATAAAAAAAGCCCCGCGGCTGTCACGATTAAAGCAAATAAAACTTTATTCACGACGGCCTCCCAGATTAAAAATTTCATCTATTAAAGGAACTAACGCGGAAGCGATAGCGAGAGAAAAATTCGCGCAATCAGGACCTTTTTTAAAAAAACTCAATAAAACAAAGAGCGCGCCGAATATAAAACCATATATTAACCGCGCCGAATATTTTTGAGGCGAACTATAATAATCGGTAAGCAAAAAACATGAATAAAATAAAAACATGGTAGCAAACGCATGGCTTATAATTTCGAGCAAAACTACATCAAAACCCTGACGATAATATAAAACGGCGGCCGCCGTGCAAAGTCCCGCGGCCGCGCCGCTAACGGAAGCCATATCCACGCATTTTTTTATAATCATAAAAAACAACGCGCTTATTATGAGCGTTATTGAAAGTTCTCCATAATGGCCTGGATGCCAGTCTGATAAAATACCCGCTATCCGTCCGAAACTTTCTTTAAGCGTGCCAAAATCTTCTTTATATATTACAGATAAAAGTCCTGGAAAATATTGATCATAAGAAAAAGGATTGAACCACGCTGAAGACATAAATGCCCTGGGACCATTGAAAAAAAATAATTTTTCATTAAACGCGAGCGCTAAAAGACAGGACGACGCGGCAACCGGATTAATCGCTCTCAACGTACCTTCACATCCGGGATAAAAAATCAATAAATTTAAAATAAACGCGCCGGATATTATTACATAAAACGGCGCCCCGGCAGGAAGAATCATGGCAAATAACAGCGCGTAATAATAATGCTCATTATCTATATCGGCCAGCCGCCGATTTTTAAACTTTAAAGATATATAGGTGGGAAGAAGCAGAAAAAACGCGGTCAATATTATCGCTCCTAAAGCCATAACGCCGTAATGATAAATCGAAAGAAGCGCGATAGGCGCAAGAGCCAGAATTCTATTCAAAAATATAGCATTTTTAGAAACCGGCGAATGTATATACGGATGAATTGAAACCGCAAGATCATACGGAGTCATGATTCTGACGCCTCCTCGCATTGGTTTCGAGAATCATTTTTTTCGATAAAATAATCGATTGAGTAATATTAATGCGTGATGGGCATATATAAGAACAAACGCCGCATTCTATACATGAATAAATTCCGCTGTCAACCGCCTGTTCATATTTTTTTACACGGCCGAGATAATTTAAACGCGCAGGATCGAGTCTCATGGGGCAGCTATCGATACATTTTTTACAGCGCATACATTTCTGCTCGCCGGATGAAGAAAGCCGTTCCGTCGGTATTACGGTAATCGAACGATTGGATTTAATCACCGGAACATCTGGAGTAAACTGCGAAAAACCAGACATAAGCCCATCTATTACAAGCGAATTCACGTTGCCGCAAAATCCGCCGCACTGCTCGATAATATCGGAAATATAAGTTCCCGCCCTCGCTTTAATATTGGCGGGCCGGGTGATGCCATAACCCGAAACGGTAAGATGGCAATCTATTTGCGGCTTGTTAAATTTAAGCGCTTCATATAGATGAAAAACCGTTGCAGCGTCTAATATAAGACATTTATTATTACGTATTAAACCGCCCGGAGCTATTCGCGTTTTTAAAATACTCGACGCAAGCACAAGCTCGTTAGCCTGAGGATATTTATCGGTAACCCTTATTATCTTACAATTTTTTAAAACATCTCGATATTCCGCTAATTTATTATCGATCGAAATTATCAGCCCCGCCATATGATACGGCAACGCCAGAAAAATAAAAGCAGGCGCCGCCGCCCCGTTAAGATAAGATATGCACGTAAAAATTTCATCGAGATAAGTACGGGCAATAGTTTCGATGTTATGAATATACGGCTCGTTCTGTACAAAACTGATTATAAGATAATGAAGCGCGCCTTTATTCAGCCCCGATATTTTACAATGCAAAGGCCCGTTGTCTGAAACAGTATCTATTATAGAACATTTTTCGGCGCGCTCTACGATTTGTTCCATGCTGAATTCATGCGAATCGTCAAACGATAACGAACCTTCTTCCGGCCCCGGCTCGTCAGCGGCAATAACCGCGCCCTGACAATATTTATAATAAGGATGAACAAATTCTCCAATACTTTCGACCACGCCGGAAACGGGAGAATGCACATCACAGGAAACCGCTCCCATAGCCCTCGCAATCACTTCGAACAGCTTAACGCGCTGCCCGGCTTCGACCACCGCGGCCGCCGGCGATCCGGAATGCTGCCCGAATAAAACGCACATTTTACGTGACGTTTTAGCCAGAATAACGGGTTTATTTATAGTAAGCTCATGATTGAGCGGAAGCTTTAATCCTCCATGAAAATCCATTATCGCCTTTATTTACTCTTTATTTTTGATGCTTTTTTATGCTTGTATGCTTTTATTAAGATTATTTTATCATGTTTAATCTATAATATGCAAGTTATTTTTATAACGGATATTCTGAAATTCATTCGCCGTCCGAAAACTTTACCTGCTTTTGCCGTAAATTTTTCATAAATTTTTAAAATAATAAAAAATATAAGCAATGAATCGAAAAATGAGTTGAAAATCATTTTTATTTCTGTTACAATAAGCCCGGTGATTATTTTATGAGCGATAAAGAACTATTATTAACGCATCCGCGTAATCCATCCGAAGAAGCGGCTCTTCAAAAAACGGAAGAATATAAACTCGACGCTTATTTTTTAGTTATAAACAACCGTCGGTGGCTTCGCGGCGAGCTCGACGCGCTTGAACGCGATTTTATCGAAATAATAAATAACGTGTCCGATTATTATCCAACTATATTGGAATTATGTAATATTTATCAGGCCGCTGGAAACGCCGCAAAACATCGTGAAATGCTTGACTATGCATTGAAATTATTTCCCGATGACGATATTTTTATGATAATGAATGCCGAATATTATTATAATTCTAAAAATTTTTCGGCTGCCAGGCGTGAATTATCATCGCTTATAGCCAGAGGAATAAAACCGCCGCGCGTTCTTAAGCTGCTCGGCGGAGTTTACCTTAACTTCAAGGAAAAAGCCCTCGCAATAGAAACCTTTAAAGAATATCTCAAATCGGCCGGCCGCGACGATATAGAACTCAGAACGGAAATAGTAAGGCTGTATTTCGAATCGGGCGATTTTATAAATACCATGCTCGAACTCAAAGAAATCTCGCACCTCGAAAAAAACGCCGAACTAAAAAAAATAGAAGCGGTATGCTTTTATTATAAAGAAGACTATAAAAAAGCCCTCGCGGCTTTTACGTCTATTTACCGTCATTACAACGACGATATATTTACCCTGATGTTTCTCGGAGATATATGCCTGAGGCTGCAAAAAAATTACCGCGCCGAATATTACTGGGAACGCGCCCTTAAAATAGAACCACGCACCTTTGAAGAACACGCTTACGCGGCGAGAATAAATCTTTTTATAAACGAATACGAACGCGCAATAAAACTTATCGATTATAATTTTAAAAAAACCGAAAATCATTACCTTTCAATATTCACCATGGGGCTCATTAATTTATGCGAAGATAAATTTCACCTTGCCGCCTCTCACTGGCTAAAAGTTTTCAAACAAAAATACGATCTTTTCAGTTTCGAATTCGAACTGACCAGAAAATCTTTAAAATCTGAAAGGCTATGCGAATTCGTTTCTAAAATAACCGAAGCCCAATATAACGGCCTTCGCGAATACATAAAAGAACGGTGCGACATCAAATGAAAATTAAAACCGCCATAATTCAAATTCATACGCTTATATCGGAACCCGAACTCAATCTTGAAAAAGGTTATGGATTGCTCGAAGAAGCTTTAAATCATGAAGCAAAACTTGTTGTCATGCCTGAAATGTGGGTAGCGGGCCTTTATCCTGAAGTGCTAAAATCGCCTTATATTTTAAAAACTTCTGAAATTATCGCGGAAATATCGCAATTAGCCCGGAAACACAAAGCCGTTATCGTAGCCGGTTCTCATCCTCACATAGATTATTACGACGCGTCGCCGGACCGCCGTATTTTCAACAGAGTTTATGTAATAAATGAAGCGGGATCAATCTGCGGAACTTACAATAAAATACAACTTTTTACTAAAAACAATGAAAACTCTTATTCAAAACCCGGTTTTAAAATATTCAATATACAAACCGGCAATTTTACGATAGCTCCATTCATTTGCTTCGATCTGCGTTTTCCAGAATTATTTAGAATCGCGGCATTTAACGGAGCCGAAATCATTACCGTATCGTCGCAATTTCCCGAATCGCGCATAAATCACTGGCGCACCCTTCTTTTAGCGCGGGCCATCGAAAACCAATGCTATATAGCCGCATCTAACACCTGTGGATTCGACGGTCTGCTCAAACTCGGAGGCAATTCAATGATAATATCGCCGCAGGGCGACATTCTCTCCGAATGCGGCGATGAAGAATGCGTCATATACCATGATATCGATCTCGACGCCCAGCGCGAATATCGTTCTAAATTTAATTTTATCGACGAGGCCGTCCTGAAAAACGATCTTAAAAATTATATCAACCGCAATTTAATAAATTAAAAATTTATTATCATGAATATAAAATATTTATTAGCCGTTCCGCCTTTTATTTCATGCTTATTGGTGGCATGTTCCGGCTTTTTTGTCTTCGTTCAGAGCGGCAGGAGCGGCGTTCACTTTACTTTTACCGCTTTATGTTCGGTTTTATCGGTATATAACGCCGGCGTTTTTTTCATGTATATTCTCGACGATCCGGACGCGGCTTTTATTGCGGCGCGTTCGTGCGCGGCTTCAACCGCTCTATTAACCGCCCTGCTGCCCCATTTTATAATCGCCATCATACTGCAAAACGGTGGAAATCAAAGCTGCGTTAAATTAAAACTTTTCTTTTTTTATTCGCTCGCTTTATCGATCGCGGCGGCATCCGCGTTCAAAGGCCCTGTAATCAAAAACGTCGTTTCAGCTCCGACGGGCTTTATAAGTACCGGCGGACCTTATTTTTTTCTTTACACCGCAGCATTATCCATTTCCGGCATATATTCCATATTTATTTTATACCGCACACAGGCCGCATCAGATGATTACGATCGCAAAATAAGCCTCAGACACGTTCTGCTCGGCATTTTTATATGCTTTCTTTTCGGCCTTTTCGATATGTTAAAAAAAATCGCCGGCATTTTTACCGCCATATCCACGCTCGAATACGGCATAATAGCGTTTTGCGCTTTAAGCGCATTTTCGATCGCCAGGCATAAATTTTTAAACGTCGAATTCGCCGTAAAAAAAGGGGCCCTATATTCAATTTTAATGATATTTGTCGCCCTTACAGTCTTAAGCGTGGCCGTCGCCGCCGAGCAAGTTACTCAAAACTGGCTCGATACAGGATCATTTATTATAAATCTTTTAAACGCGCTTATCGTCGGATTTTTTTTCGAGCCGGTCAAAGACCGGCTTCAAATGTTTTTAAATAAATATTTTTTCCCGCGTCTTACAGGAATGCAATTGGATCCATCGCTTATTAACAATAAAGCGATACTTGAATATATCGCCTTCGAAAAAATAGACGAATTAAAACTGATAAAAACCAATATCGAAAAAGTAATTGAAAATTACGAAAATAAAAACGGCCGAAATTAAATCTGTTCCGGCCGTACACTTTAGTTATCTTCTTTTATAAAAATCGTTAATTCATTTAAATTAATATAACATAATTATGATATAAGATATAATTGGATATTTTACATATATTAATGTTTATTTTTAAAACAGCAGGCGCTGTTAACGGCGAGCGAGGTAATACCCGCAATAGTTCCGAGCAATTCAATATCTTCGTTATTAAATAAAGCCCCATTTTTTTTATTGATTACCTGAAACGCGCCAATAAATTTATCTTTAACGAAAAGCGGAACGCATATCATCGAACGGGTTTGATAATTCAGTTTTTCATCGACTTCTTTAAAATGATCTTTTTCACCGCCGACATCATTTATAAGCACCGGAACTTTCCCGGCCTCCACCTTCGAAACCAATCCTTCGCCGTAGGGGACTTTTATTTTTATAATCTCAGAAGCGGTAGGACCCACCGCGACAGGACAGTAAAAAAATTCTTTTTTTTCATCGAGCAAAAACAATGACGCCACGTCCGCTCCAACTACTTCAATAACCTGATTCAATATACGTTCGAATGAATCTTCAAAAGTAACCGATTCGTGAAATCTCACACTCAATTCATAAAGAAGTTTTAGTTTGCGGTTCGAAGCTTCTAAGGCTTTTTGACCGGGTTTTATCAAATAATAATAAACTAAAAGATAATAAATGATTATTCCTATAAGCACTATTATATATACCATAAAACCCTCCATATTTATTTGCCGGCCTTTAAAAAGCGATAGGCCGGCATGAAATATTAAAATATCCATTTGAATTTTTATCGCGGCCGTATTTAGAAAAATCTATCGCCTGGCCGCGCGGAGTTTCCACGCCATCGATCTTTAGAGGTTTCAGGCCGACCAGTAAGGAATATACGCCGGCGGCTATCGCTTCGGATATGAGAGTTTGCTTTTCTTTGAGCATTTTACGATCTTTCGCATTAGAAAGATAACCCAATTCAACAAAAGCCGTAATCGCGTTAACATGAAGCGGTATAGCCCAGTCGGATACAAACGGCGACGAATGAGGCCCGGCATACTCCGACGCATTCGATTTTAAAGCCTGAACGCCCGGCAAAGAAATAAAATCGTTCCATAATGCCGAACGTATATAACGTATAAGCTCTTCAGATGAATAGAAATTATCTCCGCCATAACCCTCGGGGCCGCCCGCGCGCCGGTAATTTTCATAAACTGAATTTTCACGCATAAAAAACAGGGTAAAAGACGAAAATAAAGAAGATGTATTATAGCGCCAGGTTACCATCAAATAACGCAGGCCGATAAATTTATGAGTAAATGCGCGAAAACCGGTAAAATAAGTAGCGGTATCCGATATTATAGTTTTAATATCTATTTTTTCAGGTTTTAAAATAACCGATGCGATAAAACTCGCTACTTTCTGATATTTCAATGTATCAAGTTTCATTTTTTCAGGCGCGATATTTACCTTACCATTAGTTATTATGCCGTTAATATTCGAAAAAAAATCGAAGTGCGGAACGATAACCGAAGAAAAACCGCGCACATTACGGTTCGGGCTCGAATTATTATGAAGGCACACCAC
>CAYQWL010000040.1:20059-26485 GCA_964421195.1 uncultured bacterium
TAAAGGAAATACGGCCGGGATACATTTTTTCTGAAGATTTGCTCCTGCGAGAACCATAAGCCGCGAAAGAATCAGGACTATCGAAAAGCCTGTATTTTTTATTGACATTGGGCATATTTTTTTCAGGATCATCCTCCCAGCTATATCTTCTGGTAAGATGAGTATTCACCTGAACCCTTTTTATTTTAGCGCCCGATATATCAGCATACTTTCCAAGCACCCGGCAAAATTCTTTAAAACCGGCTTCAGTATGGGTTAATTGCAATAATTCTTCTACTTTTTTAGCGGTTTGCAGCGTCCATTCATGTTCATACATTCCATTCGCACTGGCGCCAAAATTATAAGGTAAAAGAAACGTTTTAGAAAAAGGATCCCAGTGATCGCCTGAATAAGCACGTACCGGTTCATAGCGCCCCCCATGGCCTGGATCTAAAACTACATCAAAACATTCGCCGGTTTCTATTACATCCGCCGGTCCGATAATTAAGTTTTTTTCAGCAGCCGCTTTCACGAAAACCGGCGTTTCGCATTTAACCGGCGTTTTAACGGCCTGAACCCCGGACACCGGTTTAACCATTTCAGACGTTTTAACGCACGCGGCATCTGACGGTTTTACAACAACCTCTACTATAGGCTCTTTTTTTACATTTTTTTCTGAAATACGAGATTTATTATGTTTTACAAAAGACGGTCTTTTCTTTTTTATCGCATAAGACGGTTCCGCCTCATCCGGCCGTAAACTGCCATTTTTTAATTTATTCCTCAGGCGTTCAAGCATTTCTTTATTAGTCGATGAAATTTCACCATAACTTGCCGCCGTAAGCGTTAAAATAATAAATACGGCCATTATATACGAAACCGATTTCTTAAAGTTCATTTTATACCTCTTTATGATTTCTACAATTTGATTATACCACAAAATTTATTCATTAAAAAGTTTTTTATTGTCATCGTTTTTTATCTTATTAAAGTCATTAAAAAACACGCATTACGGCATTATATTAATACAATCTCCAGACGAGATATCTCCCGACATGAGTTCTTCATGAGTGGTTTTATGAAGCACCGCATATTTATGGTGTCCCGCCGGAAGTTCAACCCGGTAAGTGGTTTGAGCAAATATCTGCGTATCGATCTTTCCATCGATATAAAGCAAAACAGTTTCCAGAGTTAAATTAGTAAACGACGCTATGAGCGGAGCGCTATCATCGCTTTGTTCTTTAATGCATCCGCCGTTTAAAAAAACAATAATACATAAAAACGAAACTATTATGGATCTTTTAAAATTTTTCATGCAAAAGCCCGTTAAAACCTACCCTCTCAAAATAAGCGCATCGCCTTTTATTTTTATTTATTTCAATACGCTTTTAAAGTAATTACCGTATTTTTCAAAATCAATTCTTTGAGAAAACGGAAGAACTAAAGGCGTCAGACCGATTATTTTTCGCTCCGCGCCGTCTTCGACGAAAGTTTGTTTCAACTTAAGCGCACCGCCTCCTTTCATTTCATTTTTTAAATTATCGACTAATTCATCTATTTTTTTACGCTGAACTTTATTATAACTCTTGACGGCGGAAATCCGGCCGCCGGACGTTGCTTTCTCAGGCCGGCCGGATGAATCTAAAGTTATTTTATTTACCGGCCCGAATTTATTTTTAAGCGCTTCTTCTTTTGTAAGCGGAAGCTTTTTAGGTTCGAACCCCTCGCAGAGAGAATATGCTGAAACCGCAAGCGCCCGTGCTATAATATCTTTTTTATTTACCAGCAATGTTCGATCGTTATCGTTTTCTATATACCCAAGCTCCACGTATGCGGTAACGGCATTTATCAGCTGCGGCAAAGCCCAATCCGAGATAAAAGGCGCGCCGTGCATTCCGAGATATTCACAGGGCCCTTTTATAGACGTCATATCTTCGGGCGAAGACGGCGCCGTATTTAAATAATCCTGCCATAGTGCGAATCTAATAAATTTAATCACTTCTTCAGAAGCGTAAAAATTATCTCCGCCAGCGCGTATAATACCGCCGGCCCGACGCATCGATTCATAATCTGAACGTTCACGCTTCCAGTATGAATCAGGGTCTTTATAATTTAATAAATTATCGTATTCATCGTCTTTATTATAACGCCACATTACCATCTGCCAGCGCTTACCGATCTGCGATTTATTGTCGGAGCGCCGGCCCGTAAAGTAAGTTTCACAATCGTTTATAAGCTTTGAAAGATTCGATATAACTGGATTATCAATATAAAACCATGAGAGCACCCAGAAATAAGCAAGCGCTTTTTTCACTCCGAGACGGCTTTTAACCGTTTTTACAAAATCAAAAACATGATAATCGGGTATTATTACCGAAGCCTGTCCGCGCGTAGAAGAATTACTTGATGAATTTATATGCACGCATAATACAAGCTGAGGGCTTACAGCATTTACTTTACTCATTCTGCCGGGAAAAAGCTTTTCAGAAGAAACTCCATCTTTATTAAAACTATCAGGCGAATCAAAAAGCCGAAAATGTTTATTAACGTTAACCTCACCGCTATATACAGAAGATTCGTAAGAATCCGCGCGCATAAGATTCACATCAAAATTAACGCGCCTGTATTCCGCGGGTTTTTTTACGCCATAAACGGAAAGTAAACGTGAAAATTCACGCCAGCCTTCGTCGGTATTGGCATTTCTCAATATTTCAAAGGCTTTCTGACATACATATAACACTATCTCATGCTCGGTTTCATTCTCCGTTTTAGTTTTATAATATGCACCGTAATTATAACGCGTTAAAAACTTACGGACCTTAATATCCCAGTGATCTCCTTCAGTTAAGCCCGCTTTTTCAGGCTTGCCGCCATGGCCGGGATCTAAGGCCACCTTATAAGTTTTATACCTTTCATTAAATACAATCGATACGTTTTCATTTTTATTGTTTTTATCGTTATTTAAAGAAACTTGACCATTATTAGCCTTACGTACCGTGGAAGAACCCCACAAAAAAGGCAAAAAATTTTCGGTCATATCGGATAATTTTTTAAGGCCGGCACGCGCTGAATCTTCCGGGGATAAAATAATATAAACAAAAATAACTATTAAGACTAAACTCTTAATCGATCTATGCTTTAAATACGAACGAATGTCATCCATAAATTATTGCGCTCTCTCTTTATGATATTTATGCAAAAACTGCATGATAACATATCCAATAAATAAAAATAACATACGATATGTTAAAAATTATATCGACACCATAAATTAAAATAAAAGCCGGTTTTTATAATTATTAAGAAAATAATTGATTCCTTCATTGAAAATTGATATCGCTTTTTTCTACCGGTGAGTTTATCACATGCCGGCGATAATATATTTTTTTTCAGGAAAGTAATGCGGCTTTACGTTCCATAGGACGAATAACAGATATTACACGTCCAAGAATCGTAAGATGATTAACGTAAAAAGGCGACAATTTTTTATTGGCGGGTTGTAATTTAACGCGCCCATTTTCTAAATAAAACCTTTTAAGTGTTGCCTTTTCGTCATCGATTAGCGCAACAACGATATCGCCGTTAGAGGCATAATTTTGCTTTCTTACCAGCACCATATCGCCATCATCGATAAGATCGTCGATCATGCTTTCGCCTTTTACCTTCAAAACGAAAGCTTCGCTGTTAGAAATAAGCGAACGAGCGACTTTAATGGTTTCATCATAAGTTTCATAAGCGAATATTGGATTTCCAGCCGCAATTTCGCCTATAACGGGCACTTCAACTATATCTTCAGAATTTTGCGGAGAAGCAGACTTAAATTTCCAATTAGACGGCTTTATAGAGCGTGATTTTTTTGAATCTCGATAAATGTGCCCTTTTTTTTCTAACTCAGCGAGATGATAATGTACCGTTGATGTAGAAGTCAGGCCTATATGCTCGCCGATTTCATGAATACTCGGAGAAGTTCCACGATTTTTAAGCTCAGACACAATAAAATCCAGAATTGCCTTTTGACGAATGGACAAACAATTATCTTTCATAAACGATAACCGCCTTTAACGTACTCAAATTATCGAAAATTATTTCGATGGTTAATTTTACTAAAAAATATTTACATTGTCAATAATTTTTTTAAAATTTGTTTTTTTAATTATAATAAAACTTTATTTTTAAGAATTTTAACTTCTATTTAAACCATTACATAAAAACGGCCGGGTTTCATTTTTTTAATCTTATCGGTAATATATTTAATTCCCCTCCTGATTCAGCTTCAAAATAAAAATTTAATTTATCCGTTACCGCATCGATTCCTGACAGCCGATTTATAGTTACGATATTAAAACAATATTCGTGAAGCGGCCGCTGAGTATAAAAATCAGGAACCGTCATTTTTACAGATTTCATACCTTTTAATTCAATATTAAAAGCGCCCGCGAAGTTAAAAACGCCTTTCAACAAAGGAAAGCGAAAAACATAATGGCCGCCGGAAGCAATGCCTTCCGAAGAAAAATAAAGCGCTGCGAGAAAATCTTCGAACGCTGTATCAAAATCGGGAGCTATTTTTGCCCTTATAATTTCAGCCTCAACATTAGCGATACCGCTTTTACTGGATTTTACCATATTTTCAGGAACGGCTCCGCGTTCATAAAGATAACGAAAAAATAAATAGCTGAACCCGTAACTGCCGCGATCGAGATATTTAAAATTTATAAGCGAATATGAATCAGCGGCGGCGAAAAATTCAGAAATACGGCGCGCCGAAAAATTATATTGATATCCATATCCGGCGATATCTTCAGCGAGCATCGACAATCCTTCATTAACCCAGGTTTCTTCATAATTGCCATTTTCTGAATGATACCGCCAATTTATCATATGCTGAAATTCATGCGCCGTTACGTTTAAAAGCAGATTAAAAAATTCATTTTCATTACTAAACTCGGATTTTTCATCGAATACGGCGGAAAAAATAATTTCTTTTTCGTTAGAATAGCGGAACTGTTCGATTCCATTTTCATAACGCGGATATTGATTTATCGCGCTAAAATAACCGAGCGCAGTGCCTTCATTAACTATCCGGGTAAATAAAATAAAAATTTTATGATCATTATCGATGCCGGGATTCGGCTCGGAACCGAAAACGCCTGTAACGCCGGGATATATTTTATCATCGAATATCCGGGCAATTTCCTGAGCGCGTTTTTTTGAAAGCTTTCGATAACGCGGCTCCATTCCAATTTCTTCAAATATATAACAATGCCGGCCGGAAGCGCTGACTTCAGCCGTAATAGTATGCCACTGATAATTTTTAACGTTTATCACATGAAAACTACATAAGTCATTTTCGGAATAACCGCCAGGACCGCGCATAAGCGCTGGTGATTTAGCAGAATCCGGCGCGGTATGATTTTTTAATAATTCCTTTTCAAATTCACGCATATTCATATCAACAGCATCCTGACCATCGAGCGAAGTGAAACTCGGAATATGATCCGAAAAATCGAAATTTGAATGCGAACAGGTTCGGCCGGCCGAAAATAAACGCCCTGAACTTTCCGAAGAATGCAGCGCCGCGGTCAATGAATACGAACCAGAACTCTTTCCGGAACGTACAATAAAAGCGAGGTTATCATTTTGAACGCCGGGGCCGCTTACCGTAAAACATACCGGCCCGCCGGCAGGCAATTCATAAAAAACCGGAGAGTAATGCGCATCCAGGCAATCAGGCATTATATCATAAACTCTCTCCGCCGGGGGCTTAATCGATAAATACCGTGAACGTATCGGCAGGCCGCGAATATCATTCATAACTTTCATTCCAAAAAATTCTCCACACGCATCGAGCGAAGAAAAATCAGAAGTAATTTCTATGTAAGTTTTACCTTCCGCAATAACGGGAAGAGCCGAATCATTAAAAGCAATTGAAAGCGTTAAATCGGCGACGCTATTAACGGGAATAAAAAGCCGCGAAGTTTCAAACTCAAATTCGATTTTAGAAGCGGATATTTTTGAAGCCTGCCACAAACGACCGCCAGTAAGGATAACGGCGGAAGAAACGATACCGCCGTTCAAAGAGGTAACGGCAGGCATAATTAAAGAAAACGAAAGATGACGAATTATAAGCGACTCACTTACCGGCGAACCGATAGTGAATTTCAAAACAGGAGAGGCGCGGCCTGCGATTATTTCACATGTATTTATATCCTGGCACGGATAATCTGAAAAATAAACCGCGCTAAAAGCTTTAACTGCATTAAGTTTTATTTCAAGCGTTCTGGCTATGCCGCCTTCTTGATAAAGCGCATTCAACATCAGAGAAGTCTCCGACTCCGGAGCATAAAAATTATCAGGCTCGATCTTCGCTCCATTTAAATACCATCCCGCATCTATAGAAATTGCTGAGCCATCGCTGTATAAAGCCTTTATACCCGGACGGCTAAAATC